>JBBQZK010000004.1:0-68098 GCA_038207785.1 Candidatus Limnocylindria bacterium
AGATCACACGCATGGACCGAAGCTACGTGGTCTAAACTGGGGGTGTTCCTGAAAGGGATCACGGGGATGCGTGGTTTCGACAGGGCAGGCGAACGTATCGCTGCGCGCCGAGGAACGCCGTTCCTCCTCGTAAATCCGAACGGCGCCAGGTAACTGGCACAACCACATACGCCCTCGCTGCCTAGTCAGTGAGCGTCCTCCCGGTCTCCGCCCCGCGGACCGGGAAGGGCGTAATTCGCGGGGCTGCGGTCCGCCGATCGCCCGGTAGGCGGACCAAAGATCACGGGCTGGCGGGACCGGAAGCGAGTCAGTGCGCGTCCGGGACCGTGAGACAACAAACCGCTGGCTACGCTCGTAGACGCGATACGGTCAAGGGCCTTGGACGGGGAGTTCGACCCTCCCCCATCTCCACTGGTAAAGGGCGCCCTGTTGAAGGGCGCCTGTTGAAGGGAGCGACGCACTGACGCGTCACGCCATGACGCAGTCTGATCTGACCGTGCCTAGTTGGCTCCGTACAGCGCTTTTGGTCGCGATAGATCGGCGAGCGCCGACAGCAGGGTAAATAGCGCGACCAGAACGACCGCGCTGAACACAAAGCCTGCAGCATCGTGCACCCCGACGGCCTCAAGCGCGAGCTGACCGATGCCGCGCCACAGGAACAAATACTCGACGATCGGCAGACTGGCGACGGAGATCCGCAGCCCGCTCCCGAGAGCCTCGAGCAAGACCGGCCGCACGTGCGGCAGCACGTGCACGGCGAGGATCCAGCTCGTCCGAAGGCCCTTGGCCCGGGCGACGGTGATGAAGTCGGCGTCGAGCACCTCCAGCATCCGCGTCGCGGTGAGCTGCGCGGTGTAGGTGATGGCGGGGATCGAGATCGACAGCAGCGGCAGGACCAGGTGTTCGTCGTAGCCGAAGCCGAACACCGGCAGGAGCCGACCGCCCGTCGCTGACGCGCCGGTCACGATCACGATGATCTGCAGGAAGTAGGCGACGAAGAACGCGGGCACGGCCGCCAGGAGCGCGGTCACCCCGACTATGCCACCGCTCGCGAGCGCGTGGCGCCGAACGAGCGCGGCGACCACGCCGAGCAGCGTGCCGAGCACAAGCGCAAGCACGGCCGCACCGATCAGCAGAGCGAGGCTGCGGAAGGTCGCATCGATCAGCAGGGTGAGGAACGGAACGCCGTACAGATCCGCGACCCCGGCGCAGCCGCCGGCCGGCAGGTCCGGGCCCTGCGCGCCGAAGGGCGACTTCGCGCAGGCGAACCCTGGGCGCATCACATAGGGCGCGTACTGGGACATCAGCACCGGTACCGCGACGGCGAGGACCGCGCCGATCGCGATCACGCTGAGCGGGACCCGGGCGATCCGCACCGCGACCGGATTCATCGCGGCAGCTCCGGCGCGCCGAGGGCCAGCCGGCCGGCCACGTATCCGAGCAGGATGGCGGCATCCCCAGTCAGATCGCCCGCGCCTCCACTCCCGCTGATCACCACGGTCTTCACGCCGACCAGCGGCGCGAGGGCCGTCATCAGCTCGGCGCTGGCGGTCCGGCGCGTCACCTCGTGACGGGCGCCAGCCGTGTCCGCGTAGCGATCGAACGCCGGGATCAGATCGCCGTTCGCGGTCTGGAACCGCAGCGCGCTGCCATCAAGGTCACCCAGCACGAGCACGAGCGCGACCCGGCGATCAGCGAGGGCCGCGCGGACGGCCGCAGGATCGCCGTGGGGATCGAAGTCGACGAACGTGAAGGGCACGTGACGCGCGACGGCGATCTGAGCGACGGCCGCCAGGACCCTGGCGCGGGCTGGTTCGAGCGCGGCGGTGTCGGCGTGGCGCGTCGCCCAGACCACGATCCGCCCGGTCCCGTTCGCGAGATCAGGCGGCTCGCCGATCAGGCTCGATGCCGTCGTGGTGGCCACGCGGACCGGGACCTCGACGCGGGCGGTGATGCCCAGGTCGCGCGCGGGCGAACGGGTCGGCCTCGCGTCGCGGGAGTCGTAGCCGAGCAGCGGAGCGAGATCGAGACCGAGGGGACCGACGAGTGCCGCGGCCGCTGTTGCGTCGAGCACGACGACGGGCGGACCGCCGAGCCGCTTTGCCGGAACCAGGCGCTCCATCGTCAGGTACGGATTCGCGGCGCCGCCGGAGGCCGATGGACCGGCGGCATCGCGATAGGAGCCGAGAAATGGGTCGACGAACAGCACGGCCGCGGCTCCGCGCCGGATGGCATCGGTGACGGCGGTGTCGACCGCGAAGCCGTCGGCGAAGCCGGCTCGACCGGCGTCGATGCCGAGGAACCGCGTGAGCAAGACGACCTTCCCGCGCACGTCGATCGCCGCGTAGTCGTCGGGGTACTGGTCGATGAGCGATCCGAGGTCGAGCGCCGCCGCTCCGGGCAGTGGCTTATATGCCCGCAGCGGCGGATGGTCTGAGGGCACGATCCCGCGACCGGCGAACACGAGCGGTGCGCTGACCGTGCCGCTGCCGGTGTCCGCGCTGATGACGCTTTGCACGTGGATCGCGTTCGGTGGCGGACCGGCGGGCCGCGCAGCGAGCTCCCTGACGGTCGCGCCGCCGATCGACACCGCGGCCGGCCCGGCGTGACCGATCGTCGGGACGGTCTGGGTGACGACGACGGCGCGCAGCTCGGCGCCGGCGAGGACCGCCGCGCTGTCCGCAGCGGCGGGGACGGCCGCGCGAGCCGCTCCAGCCCACTCGCGGGCCGCGGCGTACCGATCGGGCACGAAGCTCGAGCCGACGAGCAGCGCCACCAGGGCGATGGCCACGACCGTGATGCCGCGGCGATCCATGAAGATGTCGCGGCGGGCGTAGCGTCGGGCGAGTCCGAAGCCGATGGCCGCGACCGCGATCGCAGTGAGCGCGAACGCGACGCCGGGAACGAAGATCAGCCAGCGGGTCGTCCACAGGGCCTCGATCGTCCGCGAGCTTGCGAGCATGGCGCCCCACTCCGGCGCATCAGGAACCAATGCCTCCATCGGCGGGCCGACCCGAACGACTGTGAGCGACTCGGTGACGTTGATCGAACGGACCGCGCCGACGAGCACCCCGAGCACGCCCAGCTCGGCGAGCAGCACGAGGGCGGCGACGATCTGCTGGCTCAGGTTCATCGCGATGACCGGCACCAGGTGCGGTAGCTGGTGACGCCAGAGCAGCCGCCATCGCGTCACTCCGATCGCCTGGGCGCCTTCTGCAAACGGCGCCCGAGCGAGCCGATCGAGCTCCGCGCGGATGACCCGGTACGGACCAGCCCATCCCATGAGCAGCAGCGCGCCGATCAGCACCAGGACGCTGGTGTCGGTCTTCACGAAGGCCCTGATCAGGACGAGCGCGACCAGCGTCGCCGGGACCGCCGTAACCAGCTCCGCCACCGTTTCCGTGACGAGACCGAGCGGCCGCCAGAGGCTACCGGCGGCCGCGATGAGGACGCCGGCAAGCACCCGGGCAAGGCCAGCGAGCAGGACGATCGTCAGCGTCGCCTGGGCGCCGGCAAGCACGAGGCTGAACAGGTCGCGGCCGAGCGGGTCGGATCCGAACGGAAATACCACGCCCGGGTCGTACGGACGTGGATCGCTGCCGTGCTCCACCAGAAAGTAGATCGGTTCGTAGGGCGCGACGCGACCGCCGAACAGCGCCACGCCGACCAGGGCGATGAGCGCCACGAGCGCGATCACGGTTCCGGCATCGGGCTGCGGGTGCCAGCGCTGACGAGCGGCGTCAGGCGTCCACGGCCTCTCGATCGTGTGGCCGGCGTTCATACCGTCACCAGGCGCATCGAACGTCTAGGCATCGATGAGACGGGTACCCACAGCACAGGCTCAGTGTTCATCGAAAACGCTGGGTACGAACAAAGCCCCAGTGGGGAATGCCGGGTTCGGGAGTCCGGACCGCTCGCCGCTGTATGCCTGCCGTCCAAAGCGAACTCGGTGCGCTTTGCAGTGGGTGTTGGTCCTGCGTCGGCGGCGCCGGCTTCGCCCGCCGTGTTCCGGAACGTCATCGACCGGCGGGGTCAGGTCGCGCCGAGGAGCTCCTCGCACGCGAGGCGCACCGCTTCAGGCGATGCCTCGAGCCTGCCGATCACCATCGTCATGCAGTCGAACAGATGATCCTCGCCTGGGCGCGGGAGCGCGCCGTCATCGCGGCGGAAGGACTCGCGGGCGTCGTCGAAGGCGTGCGTCGCCGCCTCCCGGTAGTTGTACTGACGCTCGTCGTTGAGCCGCAGGATGTGCGCGGCGAAGGCGCGCGCGACGGCTTCGCGCGACGGCTCCAGCGGTTCGTCGGCCATCTCGTTCTGTTGATCCGCGAAGGGCGACGGCATCACACCTCCATGGGCTGCCCTATCGGCACTTCCCTTGCAACCTGCAAGCCGGATGCTGTTCCCGACCGCGCTCCAACGCGGCGTCGCCATGCCCGCCAGGCTCGGATTACGAGGGGTCACGGTGCCTCGATGGGCCCTTCTCGTCCTCGGCATCGGGGTATTGGCCGCCATCCCGCACGCCATCAACATGTGGGCCTACCCGGCCTTCACGATCGCGGACGACGAAGGTATCTACGCCAGCCAGGCGGTCGAATGGCTGCGCACCGGGGCCCTCGCTCCGTACACGTACACATATGACCACGCGCCGGCCGGCTGGATCCAGATCGCGCTGTTCTACGTCCTCACGGGTGGCGCCGCGACCTTCGGTACGCCCGTCGATGGCGCTCGAGTGCTGATGCTGCTGTTCCACATTGGCAGCGCGCTGCTCCTGTACCGCCTCGCCCGCCGCCTGGGTGGATCGGCGCTCGCCGCGGTCCTCGCGGTGGTCCTGTTCAGCGTGTCGCCGCTCGCGGTCTTCTATCAGCGGATGGTGCTGCTCGACAACATCATGATGTTCTGGCTCCTGCTCAGTCTCGTGCTCACGCTCGATGCGCGGTCACGGGCCTGGCTCGCCGCGAGCGGACTCGCGTTCGGTGTGGCCCTGCTGTCCAAGGAGTTCGCCGCGCTGCTCGCGCCGATCCTGCTCGTCCTCGCGTGGCGGCGAGGCGGCTGGCGCGGCCTGCTCGCGTGGACGGGCGCCGTCGTGCTCGTGGTGCTGCCCTACCCGCTGTACGCCCTGTCGCGCGGCGAGCTGTTCCCGGTGACCGATCCGTACCTGCCGTACGTGGTGGACAACGACTCCGCGGCCCGGCCGTCGCTCATCAGCACCTTGCTGTGGCAGCTGACGCGCTCCGGTGGTGGTCCGTTCTCGCTGACGAACAATTTCTTCTGGTATCTCCGCAACGACTGGCTGTGGCGCGACGCGGTGCTGCTCGTCATCGGCTTGGCCGCGATCTTCGTGAATACGTGGCGGGCGCGCCGGCGGCCGGGGCTGCGCATCGCCGCCGCGATCGGCCTGATCACGTGCCTGTATCTCGCGCGTGGCGGCATCGTGTTCGGCTTCTACATCGTGTTCGCGGTCCCGTTCCTCGCGTTGAATGTCGCGCTCGTCCTCGACCCGGTGTTCGCGCGCATCGGTCCGCGGCGCGCGATGCGGCTCAGTGGATCGCTGCTCGTCCTGCTCCTCGGCACGTACTGGTGGAGTGGGACGCTGCAGCCGCTCTACACCCAGCGGCCCGACGGACCCGGCCGCGAGGCCGCGTCGTGGATCAAGACGTATGTGCCGCCGACCGCGACCATTGTCGGGCGTGACGACCTGCTCGCGTATCTGCGCGAGCCGATCGACGGTCCGGCGTTCGACGGATTCCAGGTCCACTGGAAGGTGGCGCACGATCCGAGCGTTCGCCGCGAGCTCGGCTACGACTGGTCGCGGATCGATTACCTCGTGATCGATCCGCACGAGCTCGACGACCTCGCCGGCACGGACAACAGGCTCGCCCTTGCGGCGCTGGCGCATGCCCACGTGGTCGCGGAGTGGACGTTCGTGAACCCGGGCATCGGCAATCTGCACTGGGACCAGCGGATCCAGATCTGGGAGGCCGACCGGCTGCGGGATCCGAACCTCGCGGCGTTCAGCGCATGGAGCTTCCACGGGCGCGATCAGGTCTGCGGGCCGCGCGTCGCCTCATGCGATGAGATCGTGATCGCGCGCCAGCCCTACGCGACGGCGGCCGCCCGGCCTGGAGCGATCGTCGAGCGCTGAGCCCCGGTCAGTACTGGTCAGGCCTCAGCACCCGCGTCACCCGAGCGCGCCCTGGGCCGCGGTCGCGGCCGAGCGCAACCGCTGCATATCGGCGGGGCTGAGCCGGACGGCGTTCCGATAGAAGAGCGCGAGCACGCCGACGGGCGTGCCTGCCGAGAGGATCGGGACGAATGCCGCGGAGCGCGCGCCGGCCACCAGGTCACCGCCGGCGTCGACGGTCACGATGCCCGTGCCCCGCACCGCGCGTGCAACGGCGGGCACCCCGAGGAACGGGCGGTCCGCAGTCTGGTCCGCGGTCCCGGCCGTGCCGGCGATCCGCAGCCGTCCGGCACCCGAGAGCCCGAACAGCATCACCCCGTCAGCCGCCAGCGCAGGGCGCATCCGTCGTGCGAAGTCATCTCCGACCGCGTGCGCACGGACGGTGTCCCGGAGGAGCGCATCGGCTCGCCGGTCACGCACGATCGGTGCGCGAAGGAAGCCTGCAACGACGCCGACGAGCACGAGCACCGCCGCTGCAACGGCATTCCCTCCGGTGCGCAGCTCCGTCGCGTCCACCGGATGCCCGGTGATCGTCCAGAGCGCCAACGTGATCGCGCCCACCAGGGCCGCGGCGACGGCCCCGAGCGCCGGACCGAGCAGGAACCCCGCGGCACCGACGCTCGCGATGCCCAGCGCCGCAGCGCCCGCGGCGATGCGCGGCTCCCCGACCAGATATGCGACCACGTACGAGACCACCGCTGCGAGCAGCAAAGCGATATCGCGGGCGGGTATCGCCCGGGACCGACCCTGCAGCCGCGCGAAGCTGGAAAGATGCACGGTCGTGGACGTCTGACCGCGGCGCAGCTCGCGCAGCGTGTCGAGCAGCCGCGCCTGGCTCCCGTCCTTGCTCACGACCGCGGTTGCCCCGAGTCGATAGGCCTCCTCGGAGATCGACGGCGACATCGAGAACACGACGACGATCGTGTCCGGAAGCGCGGATCGGAGCACGGGCAGCACCTCGAGCCCTCGGCGGCCGGGCATCTCGTTGTCCAGCAGGATGAGATCGGGTCGCAACGCCAACGCGAGATGCACTCCCTCGTAGGCGGTCGCGGCCTCGCCGACGGTACGCAGGCTCGCGTCGGTCTCGACGAGCGTGCGAAGCCCGTCGCGCACCGCGCTGCTGTCGTCGATGATCAGCACGGAGCTCGCGACCGCCGCCGCTGCTCCATCGCGTTCATCCGCCATCATCAGATGATGGCATCGTCCGGCGCATCTGCGGGCTGGGACCGTGACTTCGTGAAGCTCTGGTCGGGCTTCACGATCGCGGTCGTCGGCAGCCAGGTCACCGTCCTCGCGCTCCCACTGACCGCGGTGCTCGTGCTGGGCGCCGGGGCGACCGAGACCGGACTGCTGGTGGCGTTCCGGATGGCGCCCGCGCTCGTCATCGGCCTGTTCATCGGTGCGTGGGTCGACCGGCTGCCGAGAAAGCCCATTCTTGTCGCATCGGATATCGGCAGCGCGATCGCGATCGGGTCGATCCCGATCGCCGCCGCGGCCGGGGGCCTGGGCATGACCCAGCTGTACATCGTCGCGTTCCTCGCCGGATCGTTCGCGGTGGCGACGGAGCTCGCGCGCTCGGCGCTCGTTCCGACACTGGTCGGACGGGCTCGGCTCATTTCTGCCAACAGCCGGCTGCAGGCCTCGAGCGCCGTCGCGCAGGTCGCCGGCCCTTCTCTTGGCGGGATCCTCGTGCAGCTGCTCAGCGCGCCGACGGCGATGGCCTTCGATGCGGTGAGCTTCCTTGTCTCCGCGACCCTGCTCGCGCGGATCCGAGCCACCGAGATCGTCCCTCCGCGCGCGCCCGACCAGCGGATCTGGCACGAGATCGTCGAAGGCGCGCGGTGGATGCGCGACCACGAGATCGTCTTCCGCTGCGTGATCGCGATCGCGCTCGCGAACGTCGAATGGTTCGCGGTGCAGGCCATCCTCGTCGTGTACGCGACCCGCGAGCTCGGTCTGTCCCCCGCGCTCCTCGGGCTCTCCCTCGCGGCCATCGGTCCGTTGAGCCTCGTGGGGGCCGCGATGGCCGGACCGCTCACTCGCCGCTGGGGCCTCGGCCCCGTGATGATCGCGGCGCTCCTGCTCGAGACGGCCAGCCGGCTGGTCCTCCCGTTCGCGGCAGGCCCGCCACTCGAGGCCGCGGCCGTCGTCATGGCATCACAGGCCCTCCTCGGTCTCACCGTGCCGTTGTGGACGGTGAGCTCGAACAGTCTGCAGCAGGCCGTCACGCCCGAGCGCCTCCTCGGGCGGGTGACTGCGGCGACGCGGTTCATCTCGTTCGGCGTGGCTCCGCCCGCGGCGTTCGGCGCGGGCGTGCTGGCCGATCACATCGGTCTGCGTCCGACCCTGTTCCTCTCCGCGCTGATCGCCGCCCTCGCGTTCCTCTATCTGTTCGCCTCGCCCGTACGGCGGTTCCGCCAGGTCGGACCGCACGCTGGTCAGGCGGTGCCACGCGCGGCAAGGTGAAGCCCGCCGAGCACGAGGGCGAGAGCCGAGAGGCACGGCCCGAGCGCAGCGACGCCGCTCGATTGCATGACCACGCCGATCGCAGCCGGCAGCACCGCACCGCCGACCATGCCCGCCGCGACCTGATAGCCGATCGCCCGCGGCGCGGCGGCGCGGCCGACGCGACCCGGCGTGAGATACAGGAGGAGCGGCACGAACACGGACAGCGAGATGCCGATGGCGGGGAGCGCGACCAGCGCTGCGACCGGTGGCGGCAGGAGCCAGAACGCGACCGCGCTCACGAGCGCCCCGCCGACGCTGACATCGAACAGACGCGTCGCACCCGCGCGCTCGCCGAACAGCGCGAGCCCGATGCGGCCGGCCGCGAGCGCCGACCAGTACAAGAACACCGCGAGGCCGGCGATCGCGTCGGTGAGCGCGCCATCCACGGTCAGCCGCGTGAAGCTCCATTGCCCGGCACCAAGCTCGATCCCGACATACACGAACAGCAGTGCGGCGCCCGTGACGATGGTGCGCCCGGCGCTCCCTATCGCCGTCGGCGCGTCGTCGCGTTCAGGCGCGGACCCGAGCTCGGCTCGCGTCATATAGGTGGCTACGGCGAGCACGACAAATGCACCGGCGGCCACGGCGTACCCGACGCGCCAGGACCCCGTGGCGACGAGCACGGTGCCGATGAGCACCGGGCCGAGCGTCGCGCCCAGCGCCCACGATGCGTGCAGTGCGCCCATGAATCGCACGCCGCGTTTCAGCGCCGCCTCCATGTTGACGGCGGCGTCGAGGAGACCGAGACCCGCGCCGAGGATCGCGGCCGCCGCGATCATCACGGGCCACGTGGCCGCGAGCGCGAACAGCGCAAGGCCGCCCGCCGCGATGACGGTGGGAACGAGAAGGAGCGCGGTGGTTCCGAACCGCTCGCGCATCAGCCCCGACAGGCCGCTCGAGCCGAACTGGGTCACAGTCATCGCAGCGAGCAGAACACCGAGCCCGGCGAGCGGGGCATCGAGCGCGGCCCGCATCGACGGCCACGCGATCCCGAGCATGCCGGTCGGCAGCCCGAGCACGATGAACCCGCTGAACGCGACCGCAGCGGTGCGCATGCGCATATGACGCGAGGGTAGGCTCGTTCGGCGATCGAGCGACCGAGGGCTGGATGACTAGAGGCGTGTCGGAACGCGACGTGCGAGCGTTAGAACCTGCATGCCCCCAGTGATGCGTGCTCTGTCCGTCTCACTCGTCGCGGCGCTGATGGTCGCGTGCGTGCCGGAAGCCGTCACGCGCGCCGAAACGCCGAGTGCGACCATCCGGTACACGCCGGTCCCGACGCTGAGCCGCTCGCCGGCCCCGACGGCGACGCCGGCCCCGACGCCCAACTGGAGCGAGCCGCCGGTCATCGCGAATGACGCGACGTCGCTCGCCGCGCAGCTGGTGATGGTCGAAGCGCTGATCCACGATCCGAACGCGACGGCCGCGCAGATCGCGTGGGCCGGCCACGCGGAACAGCTCGACATCGCTCGCCTGGCCGACTACCCCGAATGGACGGATCAGGTCCTTGCCGCGCTGCCTCCGACGCCGAAGGCCACCATCTCCGGGGCGATCGAGGCCGGCAAGCAGCTCCGGCAGCTGCACGCGGGACCCATCCCCAAGAACCTGCCCGACTGGCACATCGTGCAGCCGCCTCCGATCGAGGAGCTGATGTCCTATTACAAGGAAGCGGAAGCGACCTTCGGGGTGCCGTGGTACTTCCTCGCGTCGATCAACCTCATCGAGACCCGCATGGGGCGGATCCGCGGCGATTCATCCGCCGGTGCGCAGGGTCCGATGCAGTTCATCCCCTCGACCTGGGCCGCGTACGGCGCGGGCGGTGACGTGAACAGCTACCACGATTCGATCCTCGCGGCGGCGCGGTACCTCAAGGCCGCGGGTGCGCCCGGCGACATGGATAGAGCGATCTTCGCCTACAACCACTCGGCGTTCTACGTGAACGCGGTCAAGGGCTACGGCGAGGCGATGCACGCGGATCCGCTCGCGTACCGCGGCTTCTACGGCTGGCAGGTGTACTACCCCACACCGGATGGGCCCATCCTCATGCCGCCGGGCTGGACGAAGCCTTAGTCGGAACCGGACCGGTCGATCGAGCGTTAGTTCCGTATGCGACATGCCGCCGCCATCCTCGCGGTCGCCCTCTGCGTGTCGTGCGGGAGCGCCGGCGGATCGCCGTCCTCGTTGCCCACACCGATCCCTGGCGCGCTCGTGATCACGCGCGCGAGCGATCATGTCACGGTCCACGCGAGGGTCGGGGACACGATCCAGGTCGGGCTCGGCGGGGACTACGACTGGCACCTCGACCCACCGGATGGCGTCGTGCTCGTGCAGGGCGTGCAGCGGTACCTCCTGGTGCGGGGCACGCAGGCGATCTGGACGGCCGCCGCCCCCGGCACCTCCACGGTCACCGCGACCGGATCGGTCATCTGCGCGAGCGGCCAGGCCTGCATCCTCCTGGCCCTCCTGTTCACGACGACGGTGGTCGTCGCGCCCTAGCCCGTCGGCGTCGACTCGCCCTCTATCGTCGGCCCGTGGCCGAACGCTGCGACTGGGCCGATTCGAGCCCGGCGATGCGCGCCTATCACGACCGCGAGTGGGGCCGGATGGTGCGGGGCGACGCGGCGCTGTTCGAGCGCATCACGCTCGAGGGCGCGCAGGCCGGGCTGTCATGGGCGACGATCCTCGCAAAGCGCGGCGCGTATCGGAAGGCCTTCGCCGGCTTCCGGCCGGAGCGGGTCGCGCGGTTCACCTCGCGCGATGAGCGCCGGCTGCTCGCTGACGCCGGGATCGTTCGCAACCGGGCCAAGATCCGGTCGGCGATCGCGAACGCGCGGGCCTATCTCGATCTTCGCGATGATGTCGGCAGCGTGACGAATTGGCTCGTCACGTTCGACGACCCGGCGCGGCTGGCGAAGGAGCTGCGGGCGCGTGGCTTCGCGTTCATCGGCCCGACCATCGCCGAGTCGATCCTGCATGCGACCGGCGTGATCAATGGGCATGTGCCCGGCTGCGCGCTGGCTAGTCCGCCTCGGCGGCGACTGGTGCGGACGCTGCCCGGGGATGCGGCGCGCGCAAGGCGATCAGGATCGCGCTGATCACGATCGCCGCGCCGGCGTAGGTCAGCGCCGCCGGCTGTTCGCCTTTCACGAGCCCGCCAAGGATCACGGCGATGATCGGGACGGTCACTCCGAGCAGGCTCGCGTTCGAGACGGACCAGTGGGTCACCAGCCAGGTGAACAGCACGAAGGCGCCCAACGATCCGGCGACCGTCAGGTAGAGGATCGGGATCCACGCCGCCGTGGTCTGCGGGATCGCGTGCGATTCGCCCAACCCGAGGCTGATGACGAGGCAGACGACCGCACCGGCGGTCGTGCCGATCGCGTTCAGCGGAATGACCTGCTGCTTCGGCGCCCGCTTGAGCAGCACGTTCGCGAGCGCCGCCGCGCTCGCCGCGCCGAAGACCGTCAGCAACCCCGCGAACGGGACGGACACGCCGAGCTCCCCCGCGAAGATCACGGCGACGCCGGCGATCGCGATGACCGCCGCGATGAGCTTCCGCGCGACGAGCGGCTCGACACCGAAGGCCGCCGCGAGGAATGCGGTCGTGAGCGGCACGGTCGCGAAGAGCACCGCTGCGATCCCGCTCGGAACGGTCATCTCGCCGATGTAGAGGAGCGACAGGTTGACGCCAAGGTTGAACACGCCCCACAGCGCCGCACCGCGGAGGGCCTGACCGCGCGGGAGCGGCATCCGGAACGCGGCGGCGATGCCGAACAGGAGCACCGAGGCGATGGCCAGGCGGATGGTCGCCGCCCAGACCGGCGGCGTGGCCTCGTTGCCGAAGCGGATCGCCAGGAATGTGCTTCCCCAGATGAGGGCGCAGGCCACGAACGTGATCGCGATGCGCATCTTGCTCACGACCCTAGAACGGCCGGGCGTCCCAGGGCGTGAGATGCGACGAACTGTCGCCAACGATGCGAAACGAGGGTGGCGCGGGCCGTTCGGCTCCCGTATATTTCAGCGACCGAATTATCCGGAAAGGTTACTAATGTCTCCCACGGCGCCCCCAAAAGCCGCCTCGCAGACCGACCTCCGCGCGGCCCGGCAGCTCCTGGCCCTGTTCCCGGTCATGGGCCAGGTCTGGGCCACGGCCGTCCGCGAGGGCGGCGGCGGATCGCTCGGCCGGTTCAAGACCCTGGGCATCCTCAGCACCCGCGGCCCGATCCGGGCCGGCGAGCTCGCCTCCCTGTGCGGCACCACACCGTCGGCGATGACCGACGTGATCGAGGGCCTCGTGGCCGACGGGCACGTGCGGCGCATCGATGACCCGAGCGACCGCCGCGCGGTCGTCGTCGAGCTGACCGACAAAGGTCACGCCGAGCGCGAGCGCGTCGGTGAGCTCATGACCGCGGCGATGGTCCGGGTCTTCGACGGCGTGGGCGCCGAGCAGAAGACCCGGCTGCGCGCGGCGATCGCGGACTTGAACGAGATCCTCGTGTCCCCAACCGCGTCAAAGGAGACTCGCATTGTCAGGTGAGCTGCACGGCCGCCGACTCGTCCTGGTGACGGTCGGGATCATGCTCGCGCTCTTCCTCGCCGCGCTCGATCAGACCATCGTCGGCACGGCGCTGCCGCGGATCGTGGCGGAGCTCAACGGCCTCGAGTACTACGCGTGGGTCCTCACCGCGTATCTCGTGACGTCGACCATCATGACGCCCATCTCCGGGAAGCTCGGTGACCTCTTCGGCCGCAAGCCGCTGCTGCTCATCGGGATGATCGGGTTCATCCTCGCCTCGGCCCTCTGCGGCCAGGCGCGGGACATGATGCAGCTGGTCGCGTTCCGCGGCATTCAGGGCCTGTTCGCCGGCGTGCTCTTCTCCAGCGTCTTCGCCTCGATCGCCGACGTCTTCACGATCGAGCGTCGGACCCGGATCCAGGGCCTCTTCGGGGGGATCTTCGGCATCGCCTCGGTGGTCGGCCCGACGATCGGTGGCTACCTGACCGACAACGTCGGCTGGCGCTGGGTGTTCTACGTGAACGTCCCGGTCGGCATCGCCGCCGTGCTGTTCGTCTTCTTCACCATGCCCCGCACCGCGCACAACGCGACGTGGCGGGACATCGACTTCATCGGGGCTGGCGCGCTCGCGGCGGGCCTCGCTCCGATCCTCATCGCCTTCTCGATCACGCGAGACCACACCTGGGGCTCTCCTCAAGTGCTCGGGCTGCTCGTAGCGGGCGTCGCGATCCTCGTCGGCTTCTACTTCCTCGAGCGGCGGACCGATCACCCGATCGTGCCGTTCGAGCTGTTCAAGAACCGCACCTTCGCGGTCTCGGTGCTCGTCGGCTTTCTCGTTGCGGTCGGGATGTTCGGCGCGATCGTGTATGTGCCGCTCGTCTACCAGGGCGTCCTTGGGATCGCCGCGACCAACTCTGGCCTGCTGGTGACGCCGATGATGGTGGGCCTCATCGCCGGCAGTGTGATGACCGGGCAGATCATGCTGCGGATCAAGCGGTACCGGTACCTCGGCACTCTGGGGACCGGACTCGTCGCGATCGGGACGTTCCTCATGTCCACGATCTCCCCCGCCACACAGTCGGTCGAGGTCGTCCGCGATCTCGTCATCGTCGGCTTCGGCGTCGGCATCACCTTCCCGCTGTACCTCAACGCTGTGCAGTCGGCCGTCGAGCCGCGCTACATCGGCGTGGTCACGAGCCAGATCCAGTTCTTCCGGAACGTCGGGGCGACGATCGGGACCGCGATCCTGGGCGCGTTCCTCTCCCAGCGTCTGCCGGTCAACATCCAAGCGAAGATCAGGGCGCTCGACCTGCCGCCCCAGCAGCTCCAGGGCCTCGGCTCCGGCAACGCGCAGCAGCTCTTCGATCCGTCGGCGCACATCCCTGAGCCGATCCTCAACGCCATTCGCGGCGCACTCGCGGTAACGCTGCAGGATGTCTTCCTCGCCGCATCCGTCGCCGCGATCATCGCGATGGTCGCATCGGTCTTCCTGGCGGACGTTCCGATCCGCCGGCAGCAGCGCGGAGCGCAACCGCGCGAAGCGGAGGCCGCTCCCGCGTTCGGCGGTTAGCTCCCGTCCCGGCCTGGTCCGCGGCCCACCCGGCGCTTGATGGCAGCTTCCATCTCGCGCCGGGTCTCGCGTTCCTTGATGGTCTGGCGCTTGTCGTAGCGGCGCTTGCCTTTCGCGAGCCCAAGCTCCACCTTCGCGACACCGTTCTTGATGTACAGGCGCAGCGGCACGAGGGTGTATCCCTGCTGGGCCACCGCGCCGAGGAGCCCCGCGATCTCCTCGCGGTGCAGCAGGAGCTTGCGTGGCCGGGTCGGGTCGTGCTCCTCGAACCCGACCGCGTTCTGCCACGGTGCGATGTGCACGTTCCGCAGCCAGGCCTCGCCCCTGTCGATGCGGGCGTAGCCGTCGGAGAGGTTCGTCCGGCCGGCCCGCACGGACTTGATCTCGGTCCCGGTCAGCGCGAGCCCCGCCTCGAGCTTGCGGTCGATGGCGTAGTTGAAGCGGGCCTTGCGGTTGTCGGCGAGCACGAGCACGCCTGGACCCTCGTCCTCCGCCGGCGCCTTGGGCGCGTGCTGGCGGTCAGAGCGCGAGCGGCCGCTCGGTTTGGTCGGTCGATAGGTGGCCATGACGTGAGTGAGCGTAAGGACAATGAAAAAGGCGGCGGCATTTCTGCCGCCGCCCTTTCGTTGGGTCTCGCGAAGACTCGCTAGACCGCGATCACCTCAGTTGGATGCATATCCGGAAGCCTGAAGTGAGCAGCACGGGTCTTCGGATTCCCAGAGCTATAGCCCACTCCACATCACCTCCTTTCTTTCGCCGAAATCGTAGCAAACCATCGACGGCGCGATAAGACGGCCCAAAAAGGACGACCAAAGGGCGACCGAGGAGCGGCTTCGCCGCGACGAGGGAGACCACCAGCCCTGAGCCCGTGTCGAGGCCGCAGCTGACCCGCAGGTCAGCGCAGGCCGAGATGCTTGATCAGGGCAGATACGGGAGCGGGTCGACGGCGCGGCCGTTGAGGATCGTCATGAAGTGCAGGTGCGGGCCTGTCGTCCAGCCGGTCATGCCCTCGTATGCGATGACCTGGCCCGCCGCAACGTACTGGCCGGCCTGGACGATCGGCGGGTGTACTCGGTCGTCGAGGTGGCCGTAGAGCGTCGAGAAGTTGTTGCCGTGGGCGATGATCACGACGGTCGCCGTATCGCCCGACGCGAGGTACGGCTTGCCGACCGTGGTCACGCGCCCCGCGGAGGCGGCGACGATCGGTGAGTAGATCGGGGCCGCGATGTCGAGGCCGTTGTGGAATCCGCCCCACCGTGCGCCGAACGGCGACGCGAGCGCGCCACGAAGCGGCCAGGTCTGCACCTTGCCGCCGGCGTAGACGCCAAGGCCGGAGCGCGCGGCCGCGAGCGCAGCGAGCTGCGTGTACTGCGCTTCCGCGTCCTGCAGCAGCTTGTTGAGGCTCGTGGTCTCCTGGGTCTGCTTCGCGGCCGCGCCCAGCTGGGCCGCCGCAAGGGCCGCCGCCTGGTCGCGCTGCACGGCGGTCTGGCCGATCGCCGCCTGCGCCTCCTTGAGGAGCTTGTCGTAGCGGGCCTTCTGCTCCGCGAGGCCGGCGCGCTGCTTTGTGATCTGCTCCTGCAGCCCGACCATCTCGGCCGCCTTCTCGGTGGTGAGGCTCACGTTCGTCGACGCCTCGTCGCGCAGCGAGCGGATCTCGTTGGCGAGCTGCACGTCCTGGCGGTTGATGATGACCATCGCCTGGATCCGTCCGGCGAACTCGGAGAGCGAGCTCGACGACAGGAGCATCTCGAGCGGGCTGATCTGGGCCTGGCGGTACGTCGTGCGCAGGTGCTTCGCGTAGAGCTCCTCGCGCTGCACCAGCTGCTTGTTCTCCGCGTCCACTCGCGCCTTCAACGACGACACGAGCGCGTTGGTCTCATCGAGCTGGAAGCTCACGAGCTGGAGCTGCTCCTCGGTGATCTGGATCTCGTAGCCCAGCTGCTCCGCCTGCGACTGCGCAGCATCGGCCTTTGCCTGCAGCCCTTCGATCACGGAATTCGAGTTTGCGACCGCGACCTGGAACTGATTCGCGGCCTGCTTGTATCGCTCGGTGTTCGCGCGTGAGACGGCGACGGCGCGCTCCAGCTCCTGCTTGCGACGCAGCGCGTCGACGAGCGGGTCGTCGGCCGAGGCTGGAATGACCTGCCCAAGGAAGAGGGCGAGCCCGGTCAGCACGACGATCATCGTGCGAAGGCCCGTATTCCTCTTGTTCCCACCTCCCCGGCGTGTCCGGGGAGCTCCCATACCTGCCGGATGGTCGCAGTTCGAGTGGTGTGCGGTCAAGCCCGGGCTCCCTTGGAGAGCTGAGACCGGACCGAGAACGAGGCCCCGAAGCCACCGACCAGGAGCGCGAACCCAAGGACGCCGGCGGCCAGCTCGAGCACGAAGCTCGTCCCGAGCGACACCGGGAGGATGTCCAGGAAGCCGACCATCGCGCTCGTGACGGGCTGCGCGGCTGCGGCGAGGACCGCGAGCGCGACGATCGCGCCGAGGACCCCGACGAGCATCCCTTCGACGATGAACGGCCAGCTCACGAACCAGTCGGTGGCGCCGACGAGCTGCATGATCTCGATCTCATCACGTCGGGCATGCACGGCGATGCGGATCGTGTTCACGATGACGAACAGCGCGACGAACAGCATCATCGCCAGGACCGCGAGCCCGCCGATCGAGAGCACCCGCGTGATGGTGAGCAGCTTCTCGACGACGGTCGGGTTGTCGATGACGTCGGTCACGACGCCGCGACCGAGCTCCTCGCGCAGCGATGCGGCCAAGCGGCCGGTCGCCTGGGCGTTCGCCAGCTTGACCTCGAGCGACGCGGGCAGCGGGTTCGTGCCGATGTCGGCCAGGGTGAAGTCCTCTTTGCGCTGAGCGAGCTCCCGTAGCCGCTCGAGCGCCTGCTGCTTGGTGACGTACTCGACCCGGGCCACTGCCGGGTCCTTCTCGATCCGCGCCTTGAGGGCGAGCGTGTCGGACGGCTTCGCGCCCTCGTCGATGTACAGGACGAGCTCGACCTTGGACTCGAGCGCGACCACCGCGGCTTGGAGCCCGCGGTCGGTCACGATGAAGAACGCGAACAGCAGCAGCATGAGTGACACCGTCAGCGTCGCGGCCACGCTCATGACGGGGTTGCGCCAGAAGCCCTGCCACGCGGCAACGAAGACGTAGCCGATGCGCCTCATGCCGCGTACAGCCCTTCGCGCTCGTCCCGCACGACGGATCCCTTGTCGAGATGGATGACCCGGCGGCGGAGCGCGTTCACGATCTCGGCGTTGTGGGTGGCCATGACGAGGGTCGTGCCGAGCTCCTGCACGTGCGTGAGGAGCTTGATGATCTCCCAGCTCGTGACCGGGTCGAGGTTGCCGGTGGGCTCGTCGGCGATGAGGACTCGCGGCCGGTTCACGAGGGCGCGTGCGATGGCGACGCGCTGCTGCTCTCCGCCGGAGAGCTCGCGCGGGAAGTGGCTGCGACGGTGTGAAAGACCGACGACCTGCAATGCGCGCTCGGTCTCCTCACGGACCACGCGGCCCGTGTGTCCGGTGACGACGAGCGCGAACGCGACGTTCTCGGTGACGGTCTTGGTCGGGAGCAGCTTGAAGTCCTGGAACACGACGCCGACCAGCCGTCGAAGGTGCGGTACCTGCGACCGGCGCATACGGGCGACGTCCTTGCCGTTCACGACGACCCGGCCGGTGGTCGGGAGCTCCTCCCGGATGAGGAGCCGGATGAGGGTCGACTTCCCCGCTCCCGATGAGCCGACGAGGAAGGCGAATTCGCCCGCGCCGATGGTGAGGTCGACGTCCTGCAAAGCCGCGGTCCCGTTCGGGTAACGCTTGCTGACGTCCTCGAGACGGATCAAATCCGGTCGGTTTCCTCTTCCCTCAGCGTCCGGAGCGCACGTTTTCGTGCTCCTGGCACGAAGGTAACGGGGCACCGTGGCGCAACGCAACGGCTTTTGGTAGCGATTTCGTACTGTCCAGGTGTGCGTGTCGCAGGAACGTACGCGCGGCGGACAAGCCCGGTAACGGGCGCCGCTAGCTGTTCGGGAGACCGAGACCCGGCTGCGACGGGCGCAGCGTCGCGAATGTCGCGATCGATGCGATCTTCGCTTCGCCGGTCGCCATGACCTTCACGCCCTGCGTCGCGCGGCCGAGTACCCGGATCTGGTCCATCGGAACGCGGATGACCACGCCGTTCGTCGAGATGAGCAGCACCTCGTCGCTCTTCTCATCGATGACCTGGATCGCCGCGACGTTGCCGGTCTTCGCCGTGACCGACGCGAGGATGACGCCCTGGCCGCCGCGGTTGTGCGTCGGGAAGTCCTCGACCTTGGTCCGCTTGCCGTAGCCGTTCTCGGTGACCGAGAGGACCTCCATCCGCGCATTCACGACGCCCATGCCGATGACCTCGTCGCCCTTCGAGAGCCGGATGCCGGTGACACCCTGGGTCTGGCGGCCCATGGGCCGCGTGTCGGTGGCCTGGAAGGTGATGGCCTTGCCCTTCTTGGTGGCGATGACGATGCGATCCTTGTCGCCGGCCGCGGCGACCCAGGCGAGGCGGTCGTCCTTGCGCAGGAGGATCGCAATGAGGCCGGCCCGGCGCACGTTGCCGTACTCGGCGAGCGGGGTCTTCTTCACGAAGCCCTTCCGGGTGGCCATGACCAGGTGCGGGATCGAGCCGCCCTCGCGGATCGCGATGAGCGCGGAGACCCGCTCGCCGGACTGCATGGCCTCGAGGATGTTCTGGATCGGCGTGCCCTTCGCGGTCCGGCTCGCGTCCGGGAGCTCGAACGCCTTGAGCGCGAACACCCGGCCGCGGTCCGTGAACACGTACAGGCGGTCGTGGTTGCGAGCGACGACCAGATGCTCGACATCGTCCTCGTCGCGGGTGGCCATGCCGATGACGCCTCGCCCGCCGCGGTGCTGGGCCTTGTACGTCGACAGAGGCATCCGCTTCACGTAGTTGCGGGTCGAGACGGTGATGACGACGTCCTCGTCGGCGACCAGATCCTGGTCGGTGAGCTCGCGGTTGAGGTCATCGAGGATCTTCGTGCGGCGGTCGTCTCCGTACTTCGCGACGAGCTCGTCCATGTCCTGCTTGATCAGGAACAGGATCTTGCGCGCGTTTCCGAGGATCGACTCGAGCTCGGCGATGAGCTTGATGGTCTCGCGGTACTCGTCCTCGACCCGCTGGCGCTCGAGGCCGGTCAGGCGGCGGAGCTGCATGTCCAGGATCGCGCGGGCCTGGATCTCCGAAAGCTCGAACTTCTCGCGGAGATTGGCAAGCGCTGACTCCGGGCTCTTGCTCGCACGGATGGTCTTCACGATCTCGTCGATGTGGTCGAGCGCGATCTTGAAGCCCTCGAGGATATGCGCGCGCTCCTTGGCTTTCCCGAGATCGAACTCCGTGCGCCGCTTGATGACCTGCTTGCGGTAGTCGATGTGGTGCTGCAGAACGTCCTTCAGCGACAGCGTCTTCGGTGACGAATCGACGAGCGCGAGCATGTTCAGGTTGAACGCCGACTGCATCGCCGTGTGCTTGTACAGGTTGTTGAGGACGCGCTCGGCGTTGTCGTCGCGCTTGATCTCGACGACGACCCGCATGCCCTCGCGGTCGCTCTCGTCGCGGATGTCGGAGATGCCGGCGAGTCGCTTGCCCTGCACGAGGTCGGCGATCTTCTCGATCAGGGTCGCCTTGTTCACCGCGTACGGCAGTTCGGTGACCACGATGGACTGCCGCCCGCCCTTCCCGTCCTCCACGTGGGCCTTGGCCCGCATGAGGATCCGGCCGCGGCCGTTCGCGTACGCGCGGCGGATCGCGTCCACGCGCTCCGCCGCGCCGGTCTCGATGTTCTTCTGCTCCTCGAACCGGTAGATGACCCCGCCACCCGGGAAGTCCGGACCGAGCACCGTCTCGCAGAGGTCGTCGTTGGTGAGCTCCGGATCGTCGACCAGCCGTTTGGTGGCCTCAGCGACCTCGCGGAGGTTGTGCGGCGGGATGTTGCTCGCCATGCCGACCGCGATGCCGGTCGATCCGTTGATGAGCAGGCTCGGTACGCGCGCCGGGAGCACCGTGGGCTGCATGTGCCTGCTGTCGTAGTTCGGGTACCAGTCGACGGTCTCCTTCTCGATGTCCGCGAGCAGCTCCGCCGCGATGGCCGCCGGACGCGCTTCCGTGTTGTGGCTGACGAAGCCGTTCGTGATGAAGCTGTGGTCGTCCGTGTCGACGCGCAGCGAGTACACCGGCTGCATGCCGGCGTCCTCGACCGCGTCAACGGTCGCGTAGTAGTACGTGCCGTCCACCAGCGGCTCGACGACGCGGCGTACCTCGTCGTTCGTCAGGTGCGCGAGGATCTCCTCGCGGTCGCGCTCCCATCGTTCGATGCGATCGACGTTGTGCTTCTGGAGCCACTCTCGGTCCGTCCAGCGGGCCATGCGCTCGCTGCGGATGTATTCGGCGACGAACGGCACCGCGTCCGCGCTCATCGCGGTGCTCACGAGCGGGATCTGCGCGAGCTCGCTCTCGAGCTTCTTTTGCTTCGCGCCGTGGAAGCCGACGGTCGCCGCGAACCGTCGCGCGTCGCGGCGATTGGTCAGCACGACCTTGATCTCGCCGTTGTCGTAATGGCACTGCTTGGACACGACGCCGAACTCCAGAAGGAGCAGCTGCACTTCGGTCGCGAGGCGCTGGCTGCGCGTCGAGTAGCTGACCTGGATCGCGTTCCCGCCCTGGGTACGGAGGACGGAGGACGAGCCATCACCCTCGAAGAGCGCACGCAGGAATGCCGCTTTGAAGGCAGCCGAGCCGGCCCAGACGAACGCCGGCACGTGCTTGTCCGCGCTGCGGAGGCCGACCATCTCCGCCAAAGGGCTCGCCTTGAGAGCGGTCATGTTGTGGACGTCGAGCTCGTGCAGACGATTCTCGGATCTGATGATCCTGGAATAGGCGTAGCGCGGGCCACCGACGATGTCGCCGTATGCGCTCGTGACCGCGTCGAAGTAGTCCGGGTCGAGGTTGTTGAAGCCGGCGCGACGCTCTGAGGCCCAACCCTCCGACACCATCCCACCCGCCAGCGTTGCCAACGCGAGTTCCCGTGGCGTGAGCTCGCCGATCGGGGCGCCGGACGCAGGACGACGCAGCATCGCGACCCGATCCCCGGGCGCGATCTCCTCCAGCAGCTTCCACACGAGCATCGGCACGCCTGCGAGGGGCTGGAGCGTCAACACGGGGTGGTTGGTGGTGCCGGTCAGCTCGTAGCCCTCGCGGGTGCGCATGCGCAGGGTCGGATGTGTTCCGGAGTGGAACAGCGTGTTCACGTGAACGGGCATACCGCGCCGATCGAGCACCGTGAGATCGACGGCGTTGTCGGACTCGGCCTCGGCGCCTGCGACGATGTCCGCGATCCGGACGGTCCGATCCGCCGTTCGCACGAGCGTGTCTCCTGTCGTGCAGTACCTCATATGGGCTGGTGGGTCATCATCGATCGAGTTGTGCACGAAGACGCCGGCGGCGAGCGCGAAGTTCTGCGTCACGTCGACGGTGAGGTCGTACACGTCCGTCTTCCCGGCGGGTACGACCGACGCGACGACCTGCGACAGGCTCGCGGGCACCGGGAACGCCCCCGTTCGATGGAGACGCTCGGGGATGGCCGTGCGCGCGAACGGCATGAGCTGGTCCTTCGCCTTGAGCGTGCTCGCCTCGTGATAGGTCCCGTCGCGCATCATGAATCGGTGGTCCGGCGTGCAGACGATCTCCGCGCCGGACACGAGGGTCACCTTCACTACGGTGTCGTTGCGCTTCACCAGCCGCGGCGCGCGCAGCGGCTTGATGCGGACGTTGCGATGCGCATCGAGCGTGAACACCTCCGCGCGGACGCCGCGGTGGACCATCTCGACGAGCTCGATGAACGTGCGCTGCTCGCCGTTCACGAGCTCGACCTTCGTGTCGCCGGAGAAGCAGCCGAAGTTGCCCTGGCCCTGGATCGGCGGGTAGCGCATCGTGAAGTCCTGCGCGAAGCGCGCGAGGGCGTCGTAGATCGGCACATCACCGTGCGGGTGGTACTTCCCCATCACGTCGCCGACGATGGCCGCTGATTTCCGGAACGGCCGGTCGCTGCGAAGGCCCATCTCGTGCATCGTCCAGAGGATCCGGCGCTGCACGGGCTTCAGCCCATCGCGCACATCAGGCAGCGCGCGCGCGACGATGACGGTCATCGCGTAGTCGAGGTAGGCCTTCCGCATCTCGGTCTCGAGCTCGACGCCCACCTCGCGCTGGTCGTCCGGTCGTTCGATCACGTTCTGGCGTGCTCCTTGTGCTGTGCTTCGGCTTCGACCGCCGCGCGTACGCGCGCAAAGGCCTCGTCGGTCCGCGAGTAGCGCCGCTCGAGCTCGGCGCGGCGCTCATCGGGCATGCGCAGGAACAGCGCTGTCGCCTCGGCGAGCACCTCGCCGTCGTCGGCGCGGGCCACGGTGCCGCTGGTCTCGATGCCGCGGCCGCGGTCCCGGAGGACCGTTCCGGTGACGACGAGCTCCTCGCCAACGGGCACGGGCCGCTTGAAGGTGACGTTGATCTTCGCGGTCACGCCCCACACACCCTGATGGAAGATCGCCCAGCCCATCGTCTCATCGAGCAACGCCGTGACGACGCCACCGTGCAGCGTGCCGTCGTAGCCCTGGTGGCGCCGGTCGGCGGTGTACCGGGCCGTCGCGCGATCCGTGGAGACGTCGAAGTCCAGCTGCAGGCCGGTCGGATTGAGGCGGCCGCAGGCGAAGCACCAGTGCTCGAAGTCGACGCCCAGATCCAGCAGTCGCGCCACCTAAAGATCAAGCTCGGCGGACTTTGCGTTGGCCATGATCCATTTCTTGCGGCCCTCGACCTCGCTGCCCATGAGCTCGTCGAATACGAAGTCGGCCCGCTCGGCGTCCTCGAGGTTGACCTTGCGGAGCGTGCGGGTCGCCGGGTTGAGCGTGGTGTCCCAGAGTTGCTCCGCGTTCATCTCGCCGAGTCCCTTGTATCGCGCGATCGCCGGCTCGCGGCCGCCCTTGCCGTCGTCCGTGCCCTCGTCGGTGGACGTGGACTCGACCTCGACCGCGTCGGCGGCCTCGCCCTTGGCCTTCTTCGCCGCGGCCTTCGTCTTCCGTTCGGCGGACTTCGTCTTCGCGAGCGCCTTCAGCTCCTTGCTCGCGGCGTCGCGCTCCTTGTCCGAGTACACCCAGCGGATCTCCTTGCCGAGCTGCAGCCGGTACAGCGGCGGCTGGCCGATGAAGATCCGGCCCTGCTCGATGAGCGGCTTGAAGTGCCGGTACAGCAGCGTCAGCAGCAGCGTGCGGATGTGCGAGCCGTCCACGTCGGCGTCCGCGAGGAGGATCGTCTTGCCATAGCGGAGCTTCGAGGCATCGAAGTAATCGCCGATGCCCGTGCCGAGCGCGGTGATGATCGCCTTGATCTCCTCGTTGCCGAGCATCTTGTCGGCGCGAGCCTTCTCGACGTTCAGGATCTTGCCGCGCAGCGGGAGGATGGCCTGGAAGCGGCGGTCGCGGCCGCCCTTGGCCGAGCCGCCGGCGGAGTTCCCCTCGACGAGAATGAGCTCGGCCTTTTCGGGATCGCGCTCCTGGCAATCGGCGAGCTTGCCCGGCAGCGAGAACCCGTCGAGGGCGCCTTTGCGCAGGACCAGGTCGCGCGCTTTGCGGGCCGCTTCGCGCGCGCGGAACGCGGTGAGGCATTTCTCGACGATCCGGCGGCCGTCCTGGGGATTCTCCTCGAGGTACTGGCCGAGCTTGTCATTGATCGCGGAGGCGACCTGGCCGGCCACTTCGGCGTTGCCGAGGCGGGTCTTCGTCTGCCCTTCGAACTGCGGCTCTTTGATCTTCACGCTGATGACCGCGGTCAGACCTTCGCGGACGTCCTCCGCGGTCAGGTTCGGATCGGCCTCCTTGAGCGAGCCGCTCTTGCGCGCGTACGCGTTCAGCGTGCGCGTGAGTGCGGTGCGGAACCCGGTCAGGTGAGCGCCGCCGTCCATGGTGTTGATGTTGTTGGCGAACGTGTAGACCTTCTCGGCGAAGGTGTCGTTGTACTGGAACGCCACCTCGACGACCGTGTCGTTCTCGAAGGACCGGTCCACATACACCGGCTTGTGCAGGCTCTGATGCGACTTGTCGAGGTGGCGCACGAATGACACCACGCCGCCGTCGAAATAAAAGGCTTCGTCGGTGTCGTCGCGCTCGTCCTTGATGTAGAGGAACAGACCCTTGTTGAGGTACGCGGTCTCGCGCATCCACTGCGCGATGATCGAGCGGTCCCACTGGATGACCGGGAACATCTCCGGATCCGGCGAGAAGGTCGTGATCGTGCCGGTCGACTTGTCGCGCGGCTTCCACTCGACCTGCGGCGGCTGGTGCTGCGCCTTCGTGATCTGCTTCACCTTGGAGACGGGCTTGCCGCGGGCGTAGTCCTGCTCGTGGATCTTGCCGTCGCGGTGCACCTCGACGCGGAGGTGGGTGGACAGCGCGTTGACGACCGACACGCCGACGCCGTGCAGCCCGCCGGAGACCTTGTACCCGGCGCCGCCGAACTTGCCGCCGGCGTGCAGGATCGTATGCACGACCTCGAGCGCCGACTTGCCGGTCTGCTTCTGGATGTCGGTCGGGATGCCGCGGCCGTTGTCGGCGACGGTGATCTCGTTGCTCTTGTGGATGGTGAGATCGATGCGGTCGCACGTCCCGTTCATCGCCTCATCGATCGAGTTATCGAGCACCTCGCGCACCAGGTGATGGAGACCGCGGAGGTCGGTGGTGCCGATGTACATGCCCGGGCGGCGACGTACCGCCTCGAGGCCCTCGAGGACCTGGATGTCGGCGGCGCTGTATGACCCGGCACCGTTCCCGGCCGCGGCCTTGCCATTCGCTGTCTTGGGCGCCCTGACCGCCATCCTCACTCCCCTACGTGCGACCGGCGCGGACGAGCAGCTCGTAGAGCCGCTCGAAATCCTCGTCGGAATAGAACTGGATCGCGATGCGGCCGCCCTTGCGGCCCTTGGTGATCTCGACCTTCGTACCCAACGCGCCGCGTAGCTCCGCCGTCACGCCCGCGAGATCCGGGTTCGTCCCGCCGGCGCGACCGGCGCGGCGCGGGTGGGTCGGATGGACCATCTTGCGCGCGAGCGCCTCCGCTTCGCGGACCGACATGCCCTTCGCGAGGATGTCTCCGAGCGCTCGGACCGCATCCGAAAGTGATAGCGGCAGGAGCGCGCGGAGATGCCCTTCGCTGATCCTTCCGTCCTGCACGGCGTCCTGGAGGATCTGCGGGGCCTGCAGCGCGCGCAGGGTGTTCGCCACGGCGGAGCGTGACTTGCCCAGGCGCTCCGCGAGCTGCTCCTGGGTGAGGTCGTACGTCTCCATGAGGAGCTTGTAGGCCCGGGCGGTCTCGATGGCGTTGAGGTCGGCGCGCTGGAGGTTCTCGACGAGTGCGAGCTCGAGGCGATCGCCTGCGTCCTCGCGGATCACCGCCGGGATCGAGGTCTTGCCCGCGACGCGCGACGCGAGGACGCGACGATGCCCGGCGATGAGCTCGAACCCGTCGGGGGTCCGTGAGACCACAATTGGTTGCAGAACGCCGTGGGCCGTGATCGACGCGGCGAGCTCGGCGATCGACTCCTGATCGAAATGCTGCCGGGGCTGCTGGCGGTTCGGTTGGATCTTCTCGAGCGGGATCGTGAGCGTGCCCGGCGCGAGCGTGACCGCGCCGGCCTGCGGCGCGGGCGCCGGGGCGCCGCCCAAGAGGACATCGAGACCGCGGCCGAGCCCGGTCCGAGCCACTACGCCCCCACTCCGCCGAGGGCGATCGGGACCCGCGAGGCCAGGCGCATCGAGATCTCCTGGGCCAGATCGCCGTAGGCCTGCGCGGCGCGCGACCCGGGGTCGTAGACGTTGATCGGCTGACCGTGACTGGGCGCCTCGGCGAGACGCACGGCCCGCGGAATTCGCACGCGCGCGACGAGCTGCGGGAAGTGGCGGATGACCTCCTCGGTCACCTGCATCGAGAGCCGGTTCCGGCGGTCCTCCATCGTCAGGACGATCGCGAGCACCTCGAGCTTGGCGTTCAGGCGGATTCGGACAGCATCGATCGTCGACAAGAGCTGCGCGAGGCCTTCGAGCGCGTAGTACTCGCATTGGACGGGCACGAGCACCGCGTCCGCGGCAGCGAGCGCATTGACGGTCAAGAGCCCAAGCGACGGTGGACAGTCAATGAGGACGGTGTCGTAGCTCGCGCCCTCGCGGCCCAGCGCCTCGCGGAGGCGGAATTCACGGGCCATCAATGGCACGAGCTCGACCTCGGCCCCAGCCATCTCCGGAGACGACGGCAGTAGATCGAAGCCTGCCATCGCGGTCGGCTGGACCGCCTCGCCAAGCGGCTCATCCCGAACCAGGACGCCATAAATGGAGTGCGGCTGATCCTTGCTGACGCCCAGGCCGCTGGTCGCGTTGCCCTGCGGATCCAAGTCTATCAACAGGACGCGCGAGCCCTTTTCGACGAGCGCGGCAGCCAGGCTGATGGCAGTCGTCGTCTTCCCCACTCCACCTTTTTGGTTACTGATTGCGAGCACATTCATGGCGTGACAAACGTGAAACATTGGATGCAGGGGCGACCCGAGGATGTCGTGTTGTGCCCCACTGGAGACGTTTATTGTACCCGAAGTGGTGCGCAAACCGAAGTCACGACTGGCTGCGTAAGAGCATTGGCGTTGACTCTCGCTGCGTTGGCTGCATTGGCGAGCTACCTGGTCGGGAGCATCCCGAGCGCGCTCATCGCCGCTCGATTGGCCGGTCGACCGGACCCCCGGACCGTCGGAACGCGGAACGCCGGATCTACGAACGTGGCCCTGACGGTCGGTCCCCGTGCCGGCATCGCCGTGCTCGTCGCGGACCTGCTGAAGGGGGTGATGTGTGGATTGGCCGGGCTCATCATCGGCGGAGATCTCCTCGGCGATACCTGCGCACTGCTCGCGATCATCGGCCAGATCGCGCCGGTCTTCGCGGGCTTTCGGGGTGGGAAAGGAGCTGCGACGACGCTCGGTGGCTACATCGGCGTCGCGCCGGCGCTTGCAGTCATCGGTCTGGTGACCTGGGGCTTCGGCCTGCTGCTCATCCGGCGCGCGGTGCTGAGCACGGTGACCGCGATCCTGGCGCTTGGCGTCGTGACGGTGCTGCTCCAGCAGCACCTGGCCTTCGGCATCGGCGCGGGCCTCCTCACGCTCGTCGCCCATCGGCACGACCTCGCGGCGTGGCGGCGCGGCGAAATGCCGAACATTCGCCAGGCCCTGCGGGATAATCGACGCGAGTGATGGCCATGCACACCCCGCGCTGGAGCCCCACGACGAAACGGATGGTCGTCGTGCTGCTGTTCGTCGCGGCGATCTTCCTGATCTTCCGCGCCGGCGACATCGTGCGCCCGTTCCTGTGGGCCGCGATCCTCGGCTACATCCTGTTGCCGGTCGTGCGCGCGATGGAGCGGCGCGTCACGAACCACCGCGGATTCGCGGCCGCCATCGTGTTCGTCGCGGTGCTGCTCGTCATCGCGGGCGGGGTCCGGTTTCTCGCGCCGCTCGCCGTCGAGCAGGCCCAGACCTTCCAGCGCACGCTGCCAACGTTGATCGCGAACGCGCAGAACACCCTCGCCGAGACGCTCGATCAGATGGGCGCCGAGGATCTCGTGCCCATCGTCTTCGGCCCGGTCGCCACCGCGCCGCTCGAAGTGAGCCGGGGCGTGGCCAACCTGGCGGTGCCGTTCATCGTCGGGTTCTCCCACTTTTTGCTCGAATTCCTGGTCTTCCTGATCGGAACGTTCTTCTTCCTCCGCGATTGGCCGCGGCTCATCAACTGGGTGAAGGGCCAGATCCCGCCTGCGTCCCGCCACGAGCTCCTGCCGCTCGGGGACCAGGTGAGCATCCTGCTCAGCCGGTACGTCCGCGGACAGCTCCTCCTGGTCATCATCATGTCCGCCGCAACCACAATTGGTCTCACCTTCTTTGGTGTGCCGTTCAGCCTGCTGCTCGGCCTCGTCACCGGCGTCCTCGAGGTGATCCCGATCATCGGCCCGATCACGGCCGGTGCGATCGCGTGCCTCGTGGCCCTCGGCCACCCGAACCCATTCGGCATGTCACAGCTGGTCTACGTCGGCGCGATCGCGATCATGTACACGGTCCTGCGGCACGCCGAGGACTACTTCGTCATCCCGCTCGTCATCGGTCGGATCGTGAAGCTGCACCCGGCCCTCGTCATCTTCTCGCTGCTGTCGGGCGGCGCGGTCTTCGGGCTCATCGGCGTCGTCCTGGCGGTGCCCGTCGCCGCGACATTGCGCCTCGTCCTCATCTACGTGAGCGCAAAGCTCCGCGACGCCGATCCGTTCCCGCGCCTCGAGGAGGAGCTGGCCGAGGAGGGGGAGCGACCTCCGGCCATCGAGCCCGCTCCGGTCCGAACGCTCGATTTCCGGCCGCGCTCGTAGGGGCCGCGCGAGCGGCGCGCGCCTCGCCATGAGGGGGGCCCCGTGCGCATCGCGCTCGCGATAGCCATCCCGCTGGCGGCGGCCCTGCTCCAAAGCGCGGTCGTCCCGTTCATCTCCGTCGGTGGCGCCCGGCCGAATCTGCCGTTCCTCGCCGCCGGATCCTGGTCGCTGGCCGCCGGAGCGGGTGAGGGCGTGTGGTGGGCGTTCATCGGCGGGCTCGCGGCCGATCTCCTCTCGGGTGGGCCGCTCGGCGCGTTCGCCGTGGCGGCACTCCCGCCGGTCGCGGTCATCGGGCTCGGTGAGCGCCCCGCGGCGCGGCCGATCCCGGTGATCCTGGGCGCATCGTTCGTGACCGCTGCTGCGTTCGTATCCGGGGTGCTCTACATGGTCGCGCTCGCCATCTCCGGGACCGCGGTGCCCGAGGTCGGCGCCCTCGCCGTCCAGATCGGCGGCGGGGCGATCTTCACCGGCGCGCTGTCGATCGCTACCTATCCGCTCGCGCGTTGGATCGTTCGCCACACCGAGAAGCAGGCATCCTTTTGATGGTGAAGACCCAAGCCAAGCCGCGCGCCTTCGTGCGCCCGTACCGGTTCATCGCGGTCGGTGTCGTCGTGGCGTTCCTCATCTCGGTCCTGACGGTGCGGTTATGGGACCTCCAGGTCGTCCAGGGCGCCCATTACCGGAGCCTGGCCGAGGAGAACCGGCTGTTGCGCCTGCCGGTGCCCGCCGACCGCGGCATCATCGTCGACCGCAACGGCAAGATCCTCGTCCGGAACATCCCCGGCTTCGCGGTGAGCGTCGTCCCGGTGGACCTGCCGAAGGCCCGCCAGGCCGCCGTCGTGCTGCGGATCGCGCAGCTCGTCGGCCGCGACGGCGCCGAGGCGATGCAGGCCGTCGCCGATCAGCGGGCCCGCAACCCGTACGAGCCGGTGAAGATCTCGACGAAGCCGGTATCGCGGGACGTCGCGCTGCTCCTCACGGAGCGCGCCGACGCATACCCGGGGATGCGCATCGACGCGGAGTCGATCCGGCAGTACGTGGAAGGGCCGTTGTACTCGCCGATCATCGGGTACACCGGGCCGATCACCGGGGACGAGCTCACGGACCTGCGGGCCCAGGGGTACCTGCCGACGGATCAGATCGGGCGCACCGGCCTCGAGTGGGAGTACGAGCAGTACCTGCGTGGCACGTACGGGTGGCGCGAGATCGAGCGCGACGCCTCGCAACGGGAGATCAAGACGCTCGCGCAAACGCCGCCCCAGCCCGGCGGCAACGTGGTCCTCACGATCGACGATCGGCTGCAGCACATCCTCGCGACCGAGCTCGAGGCCGGCGTGGCCACCGACAAGTTCACGCAGGGCGTCGCCGTCGCCATGAACCCCCAGAACGGCGACGTGCTCGCGATGGTCTCGACGCCCGCGTACGACAACAACATGTTCGTCCGCGGGATCACCCAGGCCGAGCTCGACAAGCTCAACAATGACGACCGCCATCCGCTCGTGAACAAGGCGGTGGGGGAGATCTACCCACCCGGCTCGACCTTCAAGATGGTGACCGGCCTGTCGGCCCTGACCGCGGGGACCGCGACGCGCAACACGATCGTCAACGTCACGTCCAATGTGATCAGCGTGTCGGGCTTCAACTTCTACGACTGGCGCGCGCACGGCACGCTCGACTTCGTCAACGGGTTCGCGCACTCGAGCGACATCTACTTCTACTCGCTGGCCGGTGGATCGGGCATGAGCAGCGTCCAGGGCGTCGGCCCCGAGGCGATCGCCAAGTACGGCCGGATGCTCGGCTTCGGCGCACCCACCGGTATCGACCTTCCGGGCGAGGCGGCCGGGATCATGCCCGATCCCGAATGGAAGCAGCGCACCTTCGACGAGCCGTGGACGATCGGCAACACGTATCACGAGTCGATCGGTCAGGGCTACGTGGCGGTCACCCCGCTCCAGCTCCTGAACGCATACGCCTCGGTCGCGAACGGCGGCACGGTGTTCGCCCCGCACCTCCTGAAGGAGGTCGATGACGCCCAGGGCAAGCCGACCTTCGTGAAGACACCGCAGGTCGTCCGCAAGCTCGAAATGAAGCCCGACGACCTCCGGCTCATCCGCGAGTCTGCGCGTCGGGTCGTCACGATCGGGCACGCCTACATGCCCGGCCTGAAGCTCCCGATCGCGGGGAAGACCGGCACGGCCGAGTTCGGCTCGTCCACCGGGAAGGACAGCGCCGGGCGCAACCTGCTCGGCTTCCACAACTGGTTCGTGTCGTTCATGCCGAAGCAGGACAACACCGACCCGACGGCCGAGATCGCGATGGTCATCTTCACCTTCAACTCGAGCAAGAGCGTGTGTGACTCGTGCATCAACCCGGCGGTGACGATGACCCAGAAGGTGTACGAGAGCTACTTCGGCAAGGACCCCGCGAACAAGGCGGTGACGACGCCGTGAGCGTCGGCTCGCTCCAGCTGTCGCGCGCCGCGTCGCCGCTGCACGACAAGCCGACCTTCCGGCGACTGGACCTGGTGGACCCGTACCTGCTCATCGCCACGCTGCTGCTGATGGCCTACGGCCTGGTGATCACGTACTCGACGTCGTTCGAGGATGTCGCGGCCGGCGATCCGATGCAGTTCGTACTGCGTGGCGCGATCTTCACCGTGCTCGGGATCGTGATGATGGTCGCCGTGGCGTACCTCGACTACGCGTGGTTCGGGACGTTCGCGCCGCTGCTGTACCTGCTCACGCTCGGGCTGCTCGTGCTCGTGCTCGTCATCGGGCACAGCGTCCTGGGCGGGCAGCGCTGGATCACGATCGCCGGGCAGAAATTCCAGGTGAGCGAGTTCGCGAAGATCCTGATGATCGTCGTGCTCGCCAAATACTTCGCGGACCGTCACGACCGGATGGGCTCGCCCCTCGTCGTGGGCGGCGCGCTCCTCCTCCTTGGGCCGGCCTTCGCACTCGTCTATCGCCAGCCCGACCTCGGCACGAGCCTGGTCTTCGTCGGGATCTTCTTCGGGATGGCGTACCTCGCGGGCGCGCGGCCCTGGCAGCTCGCGTCGCTCGTCGCCGTCGCGATCGCCGCGTTCCCGCTCATCTGGGGATTCCTGCAGGGGTACCAGAAGTCCCGGCTCACGGCGTTCCTCGATCCGTATGCCGATCCGCAGGGCGCCGGCTGGAACATCATCCAATCGCTCATCGCCATCGGCTCCGGCCAGGCGACAGGCAAGGGCCTCACCGCGGGCACCCAATCCCCGCTCGGCTATCTGCCCATCGCCGAATCGGACTTCGTGTTCGCCGGACTGGCCGAGGACCTCGGCTTCCTCGGCGCCGTGATCCTGTTCGCGCTGTATGTGCTGCTGCTGGTGGCCACGCTTCGCATCGGCTTCCGCGCGCGCGATCCGTTCGGGACGTTCATCGCCGCGGGCGTGTTCTCGATGCTCTCGTTCCAGCTCGTGGTGAACGTTGGCATGGCGATGAGCCTCATGCCCGTCACCGGGATCCCGCTGCCGTTCATCTCGCACGGCGGGTCGTCGCTGCTGTCGGTCTGTATGGCGCTCGGCATGCTGCAGTCGATCTCGATGCGTCGAGATGCGAGCCGCCTCCGCTGACGGGCTCGAGCCGCATATACTTGGCCCTTCAACGGCTACGAACGGGAGCAGTAACCGCGTGACCATCGCCAAGCGAGCCGGCGGCTGGTGCGAGCCGGTGCGATGGGGGCGGCGAACTCGCCCGGGAGCCGCGATCGTGAAGCCGCTCTGACGACGGGCGCTAGCGATCGCCGGGGTCACGACCCGTTATCACCGTGCTCGAGCGGAGACTCGGGGCTGTGGCGCAGTGGTAGCGCATCACACTGGCAGTGTGGGGGTCAGGGGTTCGAATCCCCTCAGCTCCACCGCACCCGGAATACGAGTCTCAACTGAGGTGGTACCGCGGAATGGCCTTCCGTCCTCTTCCAGGACGAGGGCCGTTTGATTTTCCGGAAGGAGGTGCCGCGGTGACCAGCGGAACGAGCGGGACGAGCAAGACCGAGCGCTACACGCCCTCGGCCATCGAGCCGAAGTGGCAGGCGCAGTGGGCATCGACGGGCCTCCACGACACGCCGGACGAAAGCGACAGGCCGAACTTCTACTTCCTGACCGCGTTCCCGTACCCGTCGGGCGATGTGCACGTCGGTCACTGGTACGCCTACGCCCCGGCGGACTGCGCGGCGCGGTTCATCCGGATGCGTGGCCGGAACGTCCTGTTCCCGATGGGCTTCGACGCGTTCGGGATCAACGCCGAGAACGCCGCCATCGACCGCAACATGCATCCCGCGGCGTGGACCGAGCAGAACATGGCCCAGATGCGCGACCAGTTCGTGCGGATGGGCGCGATGATCGATTGGCGCCGCGAGGTCATCACCTGTTACCCCGAGTACTACCGCTGGAACCAGTGGATGTTCCTGAAGTTCCTCGAGAAGGGCCTGGCGTACCGCGCGACGGCGCCGGTGAACTGGTGCCCGCGGGACGAGACCGTGCTCGCGAACGAGCAGGTCATCAACGGCCGCTGCGAGCGGTGCGAGACCCTCGTCGTGAAGAAGGACCTGACGCAGTGGTTCTACAAGATCACCGACTACGCCGACGAGCTGCTGCGGTTCGACGGCCTGGACTGGCCGGAGCGGGTCCGTGTCATGCAGCAGAACTGGATCGGCCGCTCGGAAGGCGCGGAGATCCAGTTCCCGGTGGAGGGGCAGCGCGACGCGGCGGTGCGGTTCTTCACCACGCGCCCGGACACGATCTACGGCGCGACGTTCATGGTCCTGGCGCCGGAGCATCCGCTCGTCGCCACGATCACGACGCCGGCGCAGAAGGTCGCGGTCGAGGCGTATGTGGCGAACGCGAAGAACGAGTCGGAGATCGATCGCACGAGCGCGGAGCGGCCGAAGACCGGCGTCGAGACCGGCGCCTTCGCGATGAACGTGTTCTCCGGCCAGCGCATCCCGATCTGGATCGCCGACTACGTGCTCGCGACCTACGGCACCGGCGCGATCATGGCCGTGCCGGCGCACGACGAGCGTGACTTCGCCTTCGCGAAGCAGTACGGGCTGCCGATCAAGGAGGTGATCTCCGCCGACGCGGGGGCCGGGGCCCCCGGGAGCGAAGCGACCGAGCACGGACCCCTGGAGTCCGCGTTCACCGGCGACGGGATCATGGTGCGGAGCGGTCCGTATAACGGCACGCGGAGCGACGTCGGCAAGCGGACCATCGCCGCCGAGGCGAAGAAGACCGGCATCGGGAAGCCGAGCGTCACGTACCGGCTGCGGGACTGGCTGGTCTCGCGCCAGCGCTATTGGGGCACCCCGATCCCGGTCGTCTACTGCGACGCCGACGGCATCGTGCCGGTGCCCGAGTCGCAGCTGCCGGTCGTGCTGCCGCGCGACGCCCAGTTCACCGGTCGAGGCGGCTCCCCACTGGCGAAGCTGCCGTCCTTCGTCGACACGACATGCCCGACGTGCGGCAAGCCCGCGAAGCGCGAGACGGACACCATGGACACGTTCGTCGACTCGTCCTGGTACATGTACCGCTACCTCGACACGAAGATCGATACGCATTTCATGAACGTCGACGTCGGCAAGCGGTGGCTGCCCGTCGATCGCTACACGATCGGCATCGAGCACGCGATCCTGCACCTGCTCTACTGCCGCTTCGTCTGCAAGGCGCTGCGCGATCTGGGCTACCTGTGGTTCGACGAGCCGATCAGGCACCTGCGCAACCAGGGGACGATCGTGTTCAAGGGCCGGAAGATGTCGAAGTCGCGCGGCAACGTGCAGGCGCCGGACGAGTACGTGGCGCGCTACGGAGCCGACACCGTCCGCCTGTTCGTGATGTTCATGGGGCCCTGGACCGAGGGGAACGACTGGGACGCCGCGGGCATCGAAGGGACCGCACGCTTCCTGCACCGGGTGTGGACGCTGGGGCTGTCCGCGCCGTCGGGCGGCGGCGCGCGGGACGCGGAGCTCGACCGCGCCGTCCAGCGGACGATCAAGAAGGTGACCGAGGACCTCGAGGGGTATCACTTCAACACCGCGGTCGCCGCGATGATGGAGCTTTCGACCGCCGCGTTCCACGCCAGCGGTCCGAGCCGCGATGCCGCGATCGACGCGCTCGTCCTGCTGCTCGCGCCGTTCGCGCCGCATATCACCGAGGAGCTGTGGCAGCGCCGGGGCGGACAGGGGTCCGTGCATCGGCAGACGTGGCCGGCGTTCGATCCGGCCGTGGCACGCGACGTCGCGGTGACCATCGTCGCGCAGGTGAACGGCAAGGTCCGCGACCGGCTGGAGCTGGCCGCCGGGCTGAGCGAGGACGCGCTGAAGCAGGCCGCGCTCGCGAGCCCGAAGGTCGCGCAGGCCATCGCCGGCCTGCGCGTCGAGCGGGTCATCGTGGTCGCCGATAGGCTCGTGAACGTGGTGACCACTTCGTGACGCCCCCGGAGATCCGGCTCGCGGCGCTCTGCGACCACGCGCTCGTCGGGCAGGACGGCAAGGTGAGCATCCTTGGGGTCTTCCGCAATATCAGCGTGACCGGGCTGCCGGCCCAGCATCCACGCATGTTCCTTGTCGCCATCCTCAGCCTCGACGCCGGCACGCATGCCGTCGTGGTCCGCCTCCGCAAGCCCGACGGCGGACAGGCGATGCCGAACGCCCCGGAGATCTCGGTGAACGCCCTTGCGGGCCAGGACGTGAACGTCATCGTGGAGCTCAACAACCTGAGCTTCGCGACCTACGGCACCCATCGCTTCGACCTCGAGGTCGATGGCGAGGCGGCCGGCACGCTGCCCGTATCCATCGTCCAGATGGCGCCCTCGCAACAGGGGCGGCGCGCGAACTAGGTCGCGCGGCCGCTGACCCCGTGTGGGTCACGGTGGACCTGTGCCGGGGCCGAACGGCCATCTGGTCGCGGACGGGCTGACCTGCGCACCGTGGCCCCATGCGCCGCTGGCTTGTGCTCCTTGTGCCGGTGGCCGCGCTCTGCGCCGGTGCGGTCGCGGTCGCCGCGCGCGGCCACGACGAGGTGCCCGCCGTCGAGCTCGCCCCGCTGCCGAGCGCCGTGCCGACACCGCAGCTCATCGTCGTCGACGTCGCGGGGGCCGTCGCACATCCCGGAGTGATCCGCCTGCCGGCCGGCGCGCGCGTCATCGATGCGCTCCTCGCCGTTGGCGGCATGACGGGTGACGCCGACCTCTCCGCACTGAACAAGGCCGCGCCGCTCCGCGACGGGACCCGCATCTACGTGCCGCGTCCGGGCGAGGCGGTGCCAGCGGGTGCGCTGGGCGGGATCGTCGACGCGAAGGTCGACGTGAACACGGCGACGGCCAATGACCTGGATGGCCTTCCCGGCATCGGCCCCGCGACCGCCGCGGCGATCATCCGGTCGCGGAGCGCGAAGCCCTTTTCCGCGATCGAGGAGCTGCAGACGAGAGGGCTCATCTCACCAAGGGTGTTCGCGGACCTGCGCGATCAGATCAGCGTGCGATGACCCGATTCCCGTTGCTGCCGGCAGCGGTCACCGCGACGCTGCTGTCGCTCCTCGGGACCGCGGCGCCGGCGATCGTGCCGTTCGCCGGCATCCCCGTCGCGCTCTGCTGTTGCGGCCTGGCCCAGGCGAGCGCGGACCGCATGCGACGGCTCGCCTGGATCGCCTGCGCGCTCATCGCCGGCGCCTGTGCGCTGCGCGTCGCGTTCCCGCTCGCACCGGCCGCGGGCCTCGGCGCCTTCGCCGACCTGCGGGCCGCGTTGGGCGAGCCGTTGCGGCGCCTCGTGCCCGAGCCGGAGAGCGGGATCCTGTTGGGCATCGCGCTCGGCGATCGCGCGAGCATCAGCGCCGATCTCGCGTACGCGTTCTCACGCAGCGGCACCAGCCATCTCCTTGCGATCTCGGGCTTCAACATGACGCTGGTGGCGTCCGCCGTCGGCGCGTGCCTCCGCGGGCGCTGCGGTCCGCGCGCGCGGGCCGTGGCGACGATCGTCGCGGTCGTCCTGTACAGCCTGCTCGTGGGCTTGGGCGCGAGCGTCGTGCGCAGCGCGGTCATGGCCGCGATCACGTCTCTCGGCCTCGCGCTCGGACGCCGCGCGGCCGCGGCGAACGGCCTGTGCGCCGCGATCGCGACGATGCAGGCGCTCGATCCGGCGACCATCGGCGATGCTGGATTCCTGTTGAGCGCGGGTGCCACCGGGGGCCTCCTCGCGTTCCAGGCGCCGATCGCCGCACGGCTGCGGTGGCTGCCATCGCTGATCGGGGACGGGCTCGCGGCGACCGTGGCCGCGACGCTGCCGACGCTGCCGATCGTCGCGGGCATCTTCGGCCGCGTATCGCTCGTGTCGCCGATCGCGAATGTCATCGCGGTGCCGCTGTTCCCGGCGCTCATGGCCACGAGCGTCGCCACGGTGGCGGTCGGGACCGCGTCCGTCGATCTCGCATGGCCGTTCGCGCTCGCGGCGTACGCGACGGCGTTCGGGCTGCGCGTCGTCGTCGAGACCGCGGCGGCCCTGCCACTGGCGGCGGTCGAGGTGCCGCGGGGACCCATCACCGCGGCGGTGCTCTTCGCGCTGTGCGCCGCGGCCGTCGTTGCCGCCCGGCGGGTCCGCGTGCGGCTTCCAGCGATCGCGAGGCCGGAGCTGCCCCGCCCGCCATCGCGCCGCGCGATCGCCATCGCCACCGGTGTGGTGCTCGTGCTCGTGATCGCGGTGGGCGGCGCCGCGGTGACGGGCGGCCCCGCCTTCCGCGTCCGCGCGCTCGACATCGGGCAGGGCGACGCGTTCCTGGTCGAGGCCGGCGGCAAGCTGGCCCTCATCGACGGCGGCCCCGATCCGGCCCGCCTGCTGGCCGAGCTGGGCGCGAGCCTGCCGGCCTGGCGTCGCCGCATCGATCTCGTCGTCCTGACGCACGCGCATCTCGATCATGGCGCCGGCCTCCTCGCGGTGCTTGACCGCTACGACGTCGGGCTCGCGCTTGCGCCGCGCGGCCTCACTGCCGGGCCGCTGGCCGACGCGTGGAACGGCCGGATCGCGGCGCGCCACATCACGCGTGCGGACCTCGAGGCCGGGTCCATCGTCAAGCTCGGCGCTGCGCGGATCCGGGTCCTCGCGCCGAACGGCGATCCGCTGGTCGACATCCCGTCGCTGGTCCTGCGGGTCGAGCTCGGCGCGAGCTCGGTCCTGTTCAGCGGTGACGCGACGGAGGCTGCGCAGGCCGACCTGCTGCTGGCACCGGAGCTCCTGCGGTCCCGCATCTACGTTCCGCCGCACCACGGCGCCGCGACCCCGTACGCGAGCGCCCTCGTCGGCGCCGTCCGTCCCGAGGTCGCGCTCATCTCGGCGGGCCTGGACAACCGCTACGGCCACCCGACCGCGGAGACCCTCGCCGCGCTCACGAACGTACCGACGTACCGCACCGATCGCGACGGGACGGTGGAGGTCATCGCGGACGGCGCGCGGCTCATCGTCCACTCCCACGCGAATGGGCTGCCCCCGCCGCGGGCGCAGGGGATCCCGCACCTCGCCCGCTAGGCTCGGTCGCGTGTCACAGGCTCGCCGCGGACGCGCCCTCTATCTCATCCACGGCGAGGATCCCTACCGCGCACGGCTCCGTGCCGCGGAGCTCGTGGCCACGCTGATGAGCGGCGACACCCGGCCGTCCGATCTGCGGACGCAGCGCACCGCGGATCTCGGGTCGCCGCTCGGGCTCAGCCGCCACGACGCCCGCAGCGGCGACGCGGTCGCCCTCATCGAGCTCTCCGGCCGCTCGCAGGGCCTGTTCGACGCGGTCGACGAGCAGCGCGTCGTGGTCGTCGAGCACGCCGAGGCGCTGAAGGACACCGACGTCATCGCCCGGTTCCCCGTGGAGGCCGCGCTCGTGCTCGTCAGCGAGTCGAAGATCCAGGCCCGCGGGCGCCGGCCGGCCAAACCGAAGGCGTCTGCGAAGGCCGCTCCGGAGCCGGCGGCGGATCTCGCGACGGCGGTGGAGGCGGCCGGGGGCGCCATCGAGCACGTTGCCCGCCTCGGCCCGGGCGAGCTCGGCGGGTGGGTCGCCGCGAGGGCGACGCTGCTGGCCGTCGATCTCGCGCCCGACGCGATCACCGATCTGTCCGTCGCGGTGGGGCCGGACAGCGAACGGATCGACCAGGAGCTCGCGAAGCTCGGCGCGTTCTCGGCCGGCGCGCGAGTCACTGGCGCGGATGTGCGCGCGCTCGTGAGCGGGGCGATCGAGACGGACGTCTTCGAGCTCACCCAGGCCGTCGTGCGGCATGACTCCAAGACCGCTATCGGACGCTTGGACGCGCTGCTCGCCGAGGGCCAGGTCCCGCAGCAGATCCTCGCCCTCCTGCTCTGGCAATTCCGGGTGCTGCTGTTCGCGTCGGCGATGCGCTCGAGCGCCGACGCGGAGAAGAGCGCGAAGGCCATCCGCAGCTCCGCCTATGCCATCGGGAAGTGGCAAGCCTTCGCGCGGACCGTCTCGCGAAAGGACGTCATCCGCGCATACGAGGTGCTCTACGCGACGGATCTCGCGATCAAGACCGGACGCGTCGAGGAAAAGCTCGCGATGACCTTGTGCGTGCTGGACCTCTGCGGCATCCACGCCGCCGATCCGCGGGAGCTCGTGGTCGGCGAGCCGCCGCGTCGCTAGACCGCTAGCGCCGAGCGACCGTCTCCGTGGTCGTCGCGGGCTTGGGCTCCTGGCTCTTCAGATAGTCGTCCTTGAACCGCTTGAGTCCGGCCTCGGTCAGCGGGTGCTTGAAGAGCGACTGCAGGACGCCGAACGGCATCGTCCCGATGTCGGCGCCGGCCAGCGCGGACTGCGTCACGTGCAGCGGCCCGCGAAGGCTTGCCGCGAGCACCTTGGTCTTGATGTCCTGCTGCCGGTACGCGTTCACGATGTCTCGCACGACCTGGATGCCATCCTCATTGATGTCATCCAACCGGCCGACGAACGGGCTGACGATGTACGCGCCGATCGCCGCCGCCAGCAACGCCTGGTTCACACTGAAGCACAGCGTCACGTTGATGCGTGTGCCCTCGCCGGCGAGGATCTTTCCCGCGGCGAGGCCGTCGGGCGTGAGCGGCACCTTGACGATGACATTCTTGTGCCACGCCGCGAGCCGGCGGCCCTCGACGAGGATGTCGTCCTTCTTCTCGCTCACGACCTCGGCGGAGACGTTGCCGATGATCCCGCAGATCTTCTTCACCTGGGTCTCGTGGTCCTGGCCGGCCTTCGCGATGAGCGTCGGATTGGTGGTCACGCCGTCGATGACCCCCCAATCGACGCCTTGCTTGACCTCGTCGAATTCCGCGGTGTCCAAGAACAGCTTCATGCGGGTGTCTCCTGCAATTCAGGGGCCCGCACCTCGGCCCGACCGCTCGCTCGCGCGTACTCGAGCGCCGCCTGGATGAACGACGTGAACAGCGGATGCGGCCGGTTGGGGCGCGACCGGAACTCGGGGTGGTACTGCGTGCCGAGGTAGAACGGATGCCCATCGAGCTCGCAGATCTCGACCAGGCGGCCGTCAGGCGACAGCCCGCTGAACCGCATGCCGTGATTGCCGAGCAGCTCGCGGTACGCGTTGTTGAACTCCCACCGGTGCCGGTGCCGCTCGAGCACGATCGGCTGGCGGTACGCGCGGTGTGCGAGCGACCCCTCGGTGAGAACGCACGGGTACGACCCGAGCCGCATCGTGCCGCCCTTGTCGTTCACGTCGCGCTGTTCGGGAAGGAGATCGATGACTGGGTGCGGCGTGAACGCATCGAACTCGGTCGAGTTCGCGTCATCCGTCCCGAGCGCCGTCCGCGCGAGCTCGATGACCATGCACTGCATCCCCATACAGAGGCCGAGCGTCGGAATGAGCTGCTGGCGGCCGAAGCGCGCGGCTTTGACCTTCCCTTCGATGCCCCGGTAGCCGAAGCCTCCGGGGATCACGATGCCGTCGAGCCCGGCGAGGGGCTCGCTGTCTCCGCCGTGCTCGAGCTTCTCGCTGTCGATCCACCGGATCGTCACGTCACAGCCCGCGGCCCAGCTCGCGTGGCGGATCGATTCCGCCACCGACAGATACGCGTCGCGCAGCTCGATGTACTTGCCCACGAGACCGATCTCGATCGGGATCCGTGCGTTCTTGATGCTCTCCACGAGGGCCCGCCATTCGGTGAGGTCGGGTGCGGTCGCGCGCTCGGTGAGGCCGAGCTCGTCGACGACGATCTTGCCGACGCCGGACTCCTCGAGCATGAGCGGCACCGCGTAGATCGACCACGCGTCCGGCTCGGACACGACGTTGTCGATCTTCACGTCGCAGAACAGCGCGATCTTCTCGCGCAGCTCATCGTCGATGGCCACGTCCGCGCGCGCGATGATCACGTCGGGCTGGATGCCGATCGACCGCAGCTCCTTCACCGAATGCTGGGTCGGCTTCGTCTTCAGCTCGCCTCCGACGACGCGGGGCAGCAGGGTGAGGTGCAGGTACAGGACATTCGGCCGGCCGACGTCGTTGCGGAACTGCCGGATCGCCTCGAGGTACGGCAGCGATTCGATGTCGCCGACCGTTCCGCCGACCTCGACGACCACCACCTCGGCCTGCGCTTCGCGCGCGACCCGGTGGATGCGCGACTTGATCTCGTTCGTGACGTGGGGGATGACCTGCACGGTCGCCCCGAGATAGTCGCCGCGGCGCTCCTTCGCGATGACCGCGTTGTAGATCTGTCCGGTCGTCAGGTTCGACGCGCGCGTGACATTGCGGTCGATGACTCGCTCGTAGTGGCCGAGATCGAGATCGGTCTCGGCACCGTCTTCGGTGACGAACACCTCGCCGTGCTGGTAGGGCGACATCGTTCCGGGGTCGACGTTGAGGTAGGGGTCCATCTTCAGTGACGCGACGGAGAGGCCGCGGGCCGCGAGGATGCGACCGAGCGACGCGGCGGTGATGCCCTTACCCAGCGAGGAGGTGACCCCTCCGGTCACGAACACGAACTTCGGCACGGGCGCTGACCTCCGGGGTTTTTCCAAGTGTACGGCCCACCTATCCGAAGTTGAAGGGCAGGGAATGCATCAAGATGAGCCGCGGCCGGTCAGGGCCACCGGTGGGCGGATATTCGGGCACTTCGACCGGCTCTTCCACGCGGCAGTCGTCCATCCGGCCATCGAACCGGAGCGCACGGAAGCGCGCATCGACGAGCACCCCGCGCTCGGCGCTCTCGTGATCCACGATCGCGACGAGCTTCGGCCGCAGCCACACCATCCCGGGCCGTAGAGGGAACGGTCCGAGGAACGGCGAGCCGTCCGTGCGAAAGCCGCGCGTCGCCGCGTCGACCCACTCGCCCAGATACGGCGGGATGTAGGCCTCGCCCGCATACGTGAGCGCGCCGTTGTCGTTCATCCAGCCGCAGAGCAGCGAGCGCGCACCGCGCCGCTCATCGAGCACGAGACCGCCGATGACGACGTCCGCGCGAGGAGATACGAGGCACTTGAGCCAGTCGGCGCTGCGCGACCCCGGCACGTACCGACCGTCCCGGCGCTTCGCGACCACCCCCTCGAGCTCGTACTCCGCGACGACCTCGAGGAACGGCTCGCCGTCGTTCTCGAGGTGCTCGGGCACGACCAGGCCCTTCTGGGCCAGGCCGGCCGCCACCAGCCGCTGGCGGCGCTTCTCCAGCGGCAGGCCGAGCGTCGCCCGGTGGTCGTCGTAGAGGAGGTCGAACGCCACGAACAGCGGCCCTTTGCCGCGTTTGCTGGCTTTCGGACCGAGCCGCCCGACCAGGAGGTCATAGCTCGGGCGGCCCCGCGAGTCGCACACGATGATCTCGCCGTCGAGGAGCAGCCCTTCCGGCAAGTGGAGCGATCGGAGCTCGGGCACCGCCGGCAGGAGATCCCCGCCGTTGCGGTCCACGATCCGAAGGCCCGCTCGGTCGTTCGAGACGAGCGCGCGGATGCCATCCCACTTCAGCTCGAAGAGGTGGTCGGGCGAGTTGAATCCCTCGGCCGCGAGGCGCGGCCGCATCGGCGCGAGCGACCGCGGCAGCGCCGCTCGCGAGCTCGGTGGATCTTGCGGGTCCAGCAGAACGGGGTCGCCGGATCCGGCGCGAGCCGCTCTCCTCATCGTTCGAGTATGCGGCCCGCGCTTGTCTACGCCGTGACTACGAGGCCTTCTTGCGAGCGGTCTTGCCCGTATCGGTCTTCTTCGCGGACTTGCCGTGGACGAGCGACTCGTGACCGCCGCGCGCGGAGCGGCCGCCCTTCTTCTCGTCCTCCTTGGCCTTCGCGACGGAGGCCTTCAACGCGGACATGAGGTCGATGACGGTCGTCTCGGCTTCCGGCTCGGCGGCCTCCACCAGGTCCTCGCGGCCTTCGACCTTGGCCTCGACGACCTTCTCGAGCGCCTTCTTGTATTCGTCGTGGAACTCGGAGGGATCGAACTCCATGGCCATCATCCCGACCAGGTTCTCGGCCATCTTCAGCTCCGCCGGCGAGACCTTGATGTCGCTGGGCAGGTCGAGATCCTCGGTGTTCCGGATCTCGTCCGGCCAGTGCAGGGTGTTCATGACCATGGCGCCGTCGAGCGAGCGCACGGACACGAGGCGCTCGCGGTCGCGGAGCGCGAACTTCGCGATCGCGATCTGGCCGGTCCGCTCGAGGGTCTTCTTCATCAACGCGTACGGCTTCTGCGCGGACTTTTCGGGCTCCAGGTAGTACGCGCTCTGGTAGTACAGAGAGCCGGGGAGCTCTTCGTCCTTGATGAACCCCGTGATGTCGATGGCCTTGCTGGATTCGAGCGGCAGCTTCTCGAGATCGTCATCGGTCATGATCACGTAGCTGCCCTTCTCGTACTCGTAGCCCCGAACGACGTCGCCCCACGCGACCTCGTGATCGCCCTCCGGGCACCAGCGCTTGTTCTTGATACGCGACTTGTGGTCGGGGCACAGGAGGTGGAAGGACACCTTCGACGAGCTCTCCGTCGCGAGGTACAGCCGCACCGGGATGTTCACCATCCCGAACTGCAGCGAGCCCTTCCAGATCGACCGTGGCATCCGACACCTCCGCTTGCCCGCTTGTCGCGCGGCCAGCCGCGCGCAGCGGACACCTGCGCGTCAAGACCTCGCACGACCTGTGCCGTGCGACCGACCGATCGCGCTACGCGCGCGCGAGCCAGAGGATCCGGCGGAGCGTCGCCGGATCGCCGGGCCAGTGCTCGGCCACGATCTCCGCCGATGACGAGCGGATCACGAACCGGAGCGCGAACGCCGCGATGATCGCGTCGTCGAGCGCCCCCGCGATGGGCACGAAGTCGGGCACCAGGTCGATGGGGAAGGCGAGGTACGCCGCCGTGGCCCCGAGCACGATCTTCGCGCGGAGCGGCACGCGCGGATCGCGCAGCAGGCCCGCGAAGAGGCGAGTCAGGTTCGGAACGAGGGTCGCGAGCTCGCGCGCGAGCGCGCGCCGGCCGAGGAGCACGAGCGCGAGGACGAGCAGGGTCCAGATGAGGACGATGACCGCGATGACGGTGAGGACGCGTTCCACCTCAGCCCGCGAGCGCCCGCGCCGCCAGGCTCGTGGGCATCGCCCCGCTCGAGGTCAGCCGGTCGTGGAACTCGCGGAGGGCCGGCACGTCTGCCGCACCTCGTTTCGCGAGCCAGCGGGTCCGCAGGTCGACGATCTCGAGCATGCCGGTGAGATATGCCGAGGCCTGCGTCGGCCACGAGCAGTAGCGGCCGACCTCGGCCCGCGCGTTCGGCAGGCTGAGGTTGCCCTTCTCCACCATGAACGTCACCGCTTCGTCGAACGTCATCTCGCCCATGTGCAGGCTCGTGTCGACGACGATCCGCGCCGCCCGGAAGATCGTGGCCTCGTACTGGTAGAGCAGGTGCTTCGGATCGGTGAAGAACCCCTGCTCGCGCATGACCCGCTCGGCGTAGAGGGCCCAGCCTTCCGAGAAGTAGGGCGTGTTGAAGATCTGCCGCAGCTTCGACGGGTTGAAGTGCGCCATCACCAGATGCCAGTGATGTCCGGGATAGGCCTCGTGCACCGCGGTCGTGGGGATGCCGGCGCTGCAGTTCCCCTCGAGCCGCTTCTGGACCTCCTCCGGAGCGGTGTTGTCAGGGGGGTACGGCACGAAGAAGTGCCCGGCCAGTGAATCGCTGAACGCCGGCGGGCGGTTGTACGAGGCCACCGCGAGGATCGGGCGCTGGAACGGGGGCGATGGCTCGACCGTGCAGCGCTCGCCCGGCGGAAGCGTGACGAGACCGGTGTCGCGCAGGAACGACCGCGCCCGTTCCGTCCACTCCTCATATTCAGCGCGCATGCCGTCGGGCGTTGGGGCGTGGATCTTGTTCAGCTTCTCGAGGAGGCCGGCCCAGTCCTCGCTGCCGGAGATGTCCTTGGCGATGCGGCGGGCCTCGGCGGCGAGCAGGTCGTACTGCTCGCGGCCGCGCTCACGGAGCGCGCGGGCGTCGTACGGCAACAGCTCCTTCTCTTTCAGCAGCGCGCTGTACAGCGCTTCGCCGGCCGCGTAGTCGCCGGTGGCCTTGTCCTTCTTCTCCTGCAGGAACGCGGCGAACGCGTCGAACGCGTCGCCCGCCTCGGAGCCCGCGGCGGCGAGCTTCTCCCGCGCCTTCGGGTCGCTCACCTCTTGGGGCACGAGATCGCGGGCGTACGTCGCCGCCGCGCGGGCCTGGCCGATCGCGCGATCGACGTAGATCTTCGGAACGATCGTGAAGTCAAGGTTGTCGATCCCCTGACGCAGGGCCCGGGGGACCTGGGAGAGGCGAGCCCGAGCGGCGTCGGCGAGGTCGTTCTCCGGACGCAGCTTGTGCAGGAAGAGCGAGAACACGCCCTGCAGGCCGGGATTCAGATACGTCGCGGGCTGCTTCTGCCACGAGCGCTGCGGGGCATTCAGCTCGCGCCCGCGGAGGATCGAGCACCCGAAGTCGCGATCGATCCGCTCGGCCGGGGTCAGCTCGTCATCGGGGAGGGCCCGGAAGCGCTTGAGCCACGCGCTCGAGCGCTCCTCGTGGCGCCGGAAGGCGTCTGCCGAGAGATCATCGAGCCGCTCGTCGTACTCCGTGAGCCCCAGGCTGCTCGCCTGCACGGGTGACTCGGCGAACTCCTCTTTCAGGAACGTGTCGGTAAGGTCGGCGAACGACGGCACGGCGTCCTCCCCACAATGCGTAGGCCGTGAGTCTTACCGAATACCAGCGAAAGCGTGATTTCAAGAAGACCCCCGAGCCGAAGGGCACGCTGCAGGACGCTCCGCCGAAGCCGCGGTACGTCGTCCACCGGCACCACGCGACCCGGCTCCACTGGGACGTGCGCCTCGAGATGCGCGGGGTCCTCGCGTCGTTCGCGGTCCCGCAGGGGCCGCCGCTCGTGGCCGGCAAACGGCGACTCGCGGTCCATACCGAGGACCACCCCATCGAATACCTCACTTTCCACGGCGTCATCCCCGACGGATACGGCGCCGGCAGCATGACGATCTGGGACCAGGGAACGTACGACCTGCTCCTCGAGAAGCCGTCCAAGGGTAACAAGGGCGGCGAGCTCAAGATCCAGTTCCACGGCACCCGGCTCACCGGCGAGTACGTGATCGTGCAGACCACGGCCCACGAGGGCCGCGACTGGCTGATGATCATGCACGGCACGCCGCCCAAGGACGATCCGATGCAGGGCCCGATCGCGCCCATGCTCGCGATCACCGCGGACGAGCCGTTCGACTCGCCGCAGTTCACGTATGAACCAAAGTGGGACGGCGTGCGCACGATCGCGTTCGTCGACGGCGGCGAGGTGCGGCTGCAGACCCGGAACCTCCTCGATTGCACCAAGCAATACCCGGAGGCCCACGGTGCCGCCGAAGCGCTGACCGGCGGCTACCAGGCGATCCTCGATGGGGAAGTCGTCGCCTTCGACGAGAAGGGCGTGCCGTCATTTCAGCGGCTCCAGCCACGCATGCATCAGCAGGACGAGAGCGCCGTGAGCCGTCTGCGCAAGAGCGTGCCGGTCGTCTACGAGGTCTTCGATCTCCTCTATCTGGACGGGGAGGACCTCACGCGCCAGCCGCTCCGCGAGCGCCGCCGCCGCCTCGAGGCGGCCCTCGAGCCGATGGGCGCCATCCGGCTCTCCGAGGGCTTCCCCGGATCGGGCATCGCGCTGTTCAACGCGGCGCGCGACCAGGGGCTCGAGGGCATCGTGGCGAAGCGGCTCGATGCGCCGTACGCCAGCGGCCGCTCGGCGGCGTGGGTGAAGATCAAAGCGTTCAAGGCCATGGACTGCGTCATCGGCGGCTGGACCGCGGGCCAGGGCGGCCGCCACTCCACGCTCGGCGCGCTGATCGTGGGCATCTACCGCGACGGGAAGCTCATCCCCGTCGGGCATGTCGGGACGGGCTTCGACGATCGGACCCTGCGCGACCTCCTCGTCACCCTGAAGGAGCACCAGTCGCCAAGCTCGCCATTCGCGCTGGCGCCCAAGGTGAACCAGCCGGCGACCTGGTGCTTCCCGGATCTCGTCTGCGAGGTCCGTTACGCCGAGATGACGCGCGACGGGACGCTCCGCCACCCGGCGTACCTCGGCCTGCGCTCGGACGTTGACCCGGCGGAGTGCACTGGCCAGGAGATTGCCGCGTCGGCGAAAGAGGCGCAGCGGAACGCCGCACGAGCGTCAAAAGAAGTGGAGCGCACACCGGACGTGGTTGCGACGCGCACGGCACGTACGCCGGCGGTCCTGGAGATCGACGGGCACCAGCTCAAGCTCACGAACCTCGAGAAGGTGCTGTTCCCGGAGGACGGCTACACGAAGGCCGACCTCATCAAGTACTACACCCTGGTCTCGCCGTATCTCGTGCCCGTGATCACGGACCGGCCGCTCACGCTGAAGCCGTTCCCCGACGGCATCAGCGGGATGAGCTTCTACCAGAAGGACAAGCCCGAGTTCACGCCCAAGTGGATCAAGAGCTGGACCGACCGCGCGGCCGACCGCGAAGGCGGCATCGACTACATCCTCGGCAACGACATCGCGACCATCGTCTGGATGGCCAACTACACGGCGATCGAGATCCATCCGTGGCTTTCGCGCGTCGACAAGCCCGACAACCCCGACATCGCGATCATCGATCTCGACCCGTCCGCCGGCGCGACGTGGTCCGACGTGAAGGAGACCGCGCTCCTCGTGCGGGGCATCCTGGACGACCTCGATCTGCAGGGATTCCCGAAGACGACCGGGTCGCGCGGCATCCACGTGCTCGTCCCGATCGCGCGGCGGTACTCCTTCGACGAGTCGCGCGGGTTCGTCGAGCAGGTCGGCAAGATGGCGCGTGAGAAGGCGCCGAAGCTCGTGACCCTGACGTTCGCCAAGAAGGAGCGACGGGGGGTGTACGTCGACTACCTGCAGAACGTCCGCGGCAAGACGACCGCCGGCCCGTACAGCGTGCGCCCGATCCGCCGCGCGCCGGTGAGCGCGCCGCTGCGGTGGGACGAGATCGAGGCCCTCGGCCGGCCGGACGCGTTCACGATCGCCAATCTGCCCGCGCGTCTTGCGACGGTGGGGGACCTGCTCGCCCCGGCCCTCGACCTCGCGCAGAAGCTGCCGAAGACGGTGTTCAGGGCCGGCACGCCGGCGCCGCCGAAGGCCGCGATCGGCAGCGCTGCGCCGAAGCAGCCGGTCGGGAAGAACGCGGTCGTGAAGAAAGCGGTCGCGAAGAAGCATTGAGCGTCGCGGTCCTGGCTCCCGGCTACGGCGGTACCGCCGAGCAGCCGCTGCTCCGGAGGCTCGCGGCCCGCCTCGAGGCTGACGGCATCGCCACCGCCCGCATCACGTTCTCGGTGAAACGTCCGAGCCGCGGCTACGTGACCGAGAAGGCGGACCTCCGTGCCGCACGCGACGCGCTCGTGGCCCGGGCCGGAGGGCCCGTTGCGCTGGTGGGGCGGTCGTTCGGCGGGCGGATGTGCGCGTTCCTTGCCGCGGAAGAGCCGCCCGACGCGCTCGTGATCCTCGGCCATCCGATCTCGCCGCCCGATCGGCCGCGGCCTGCGGACGAAGCCGCACTGCTCGGGATGACCTGCCCGACGCTCGTCGTGCAAGGAGATCGCGACGAGCTCGGCCCACTCGCGGTGCTCGAGCGGATCGCCGGACAGAATCCGCGGATCGACCTCGTCATCCTGCATGGGTCGGCCCACGAGTACGGGACCCATGAGGCCGAGGCCATCGATGCCGCCGCCCGCTGGCTCGCGGCGATCCTGCGTTGACCCGCGCTAGGCGGCGCGTGGATCGGTTGCTGTGTTGCGAATGGCGTCTGCACGACCGGGCGGGGTCGCTGCGTGCAACCGACCTGATCCACGTCGTGGCTACCCAGGCGCTTGGTCACCACGCGCGCCGAGCGCGTTCAATTCAGCCTGCCAGAGTGTGATGAACTGCGGGTCGGTCAGCGGCAGCCGGTTCCCGCGGCGGATCATCGCCACGTACACGATGTCGCGCCCGTCCAGGTGGATCGGGAGCAGGTACCGAATGCCGATGCCCTTGACCGTGACGAGGCGCGCCTCGACTCCGGGCAGTGGCACGGCGGGCGCGTTTGGGTCGGGGTGCCCGGTCTGCGGGAACTGGCGCAGTTGGCTCAGGCGCTTGTCGATCGCCGCGAGGACGGACGCAGCGTTCCGCGGGCTGTCGGCCGCGATGTAGGCCAGCAACTCGGTCAGCTCGGCCATCGCGCTGTCGGCGACGAGGACTCGGTAGCGTGCGGGGACTACCGCCCGGGGAACTGCGCCCGCAGACGAGCGGCGGACGCCTCGTCCCATACGGTCACCCGTCCTTCGGCGAGGTCCTTGAGACCACGCTGGATCGCGAGCTGCCAGAGCGCGCGCTCGGCCGCGTCTTCCAGCTCCAGGGCGTGGCGGTGCGCTTCCGGTGAGACGAGGTAGGCCACGGTCTGGTTGTAGCGGCGCAGCTCCACCGGATGCCGCTTGACCTCGGCGAGGATGTCCGGACCTTTGGACTGCAGCTCGCTGACCTGCCTGATCGCCGCGTCGTCCGCCACGTCTGCCTCCTGCCGATCTCTTATGTAAGATGTTACCTAATCGTGGCCGGCGACCCGATTCAAGGTGCTGCTAGCCGGATGCGCTCTGGTCGTCCATCTGGGCGCGCTGGAGCTTTCCGGAGAAGTCGACATAGATGGACTTCCACTCGGCGTATACGTCGAGTGCGGCGCGACCGGCCTCGCGGTGACCGTTGCCCGTCGCCTTCGTCCCGCCGAACGGCAGCTGGATCTCCGCCCCGATCGTGCCCGCGTTGACGTACACGAGGCCGGTCTCCGCATCGCGCATGAATCGGAACGCGTTGTTGATGTTCTTGGTGAAGATCGAGCACGAGAGGCCGTATTTCGTCGAGTTCACGACGCGGATGGCCTCGTCGATGTCCTTCACCTCGATGACCGCGGTGACCGGACCGAAGATCTCTTCTTGGGCGACACGCATGTTGGGTTTCACATCGACGAGGACCGTCGGCTCGTGGAAGAATCCCTTGCCGAGCGCGCCGTCCGTCGGGATGCGGCCGCCGGCGGCGACGGTCGCGCCCTCCTTCTCGGCGATCGGGATGTAGCTGTGGACCTTCTGCTGCGCGTCGAACGACACGACCGGCCCGAGATCGGTGCCCGCGTCGAGCCCGTGACCCATCTTCATCTTCTTGGCCCGGCCGACGAGCCGGTCGATGAGCTCGTTCGCGACCGCGCGGTCGGTGATCACCCGCGACGCGGCCGTGCAGCGCTGGCCCGACGTACCGAAGGCCGACCAGACGATGCCCTCGAGGGCGAGGTCGAGATCGGCGTCCTCCATGACCACGATCGCGTTCTTGCCGCCCAGCTCGGCTGATACGCGCTTCAGCTGCTTGCCCGCGATCTCGCTGATGTGCGCGCCGACGTCGCTCGATCCGGTGAACGAGATGAGATCCACGCCGGCATGGGTGACGAGGGCGTCACCGAGCGCGCCGCCTGGTCCGAGCACGAGGTTGAGGACGCCCTTTGGCAGTCCGGCCTCCTCGAGCAGCTCGACGAGCCGGACCGCGAGCATCGGCGTGTACGACGCGGGCTTGAAGACGATCGTGTTGCCGAGCACGAGCGCGGGCATGATCTTCCAGGTCGGGATCGCGAACGGGAAATTCCACGGGGTGATCGCCGCGACGACGCCGAGCGGGACGCGCGTCGACATGGCCCACTTGTTCGGGAGCTCCGCCGGCACGACGTCCCCGAACTGGCGGCGGCCCTCGCCGGCCGTGTAGTAGGTCATGTCGATGCCCTCTTGGACATCGCCGCGGGCCTCCGCGAGGACCTTGCCCATCTCGGAGGTCATCTCGCGGGCGAGCTGGTCCTTGCGCTGGAGCATGAGCTCGCCGGCCTTGTAGAGGATCTCGCCGCGCTTCGGCGCGGGCACCAGGCGCCAGGACTCGAATGCCCGGCGCGCCGCGTCGACCGCGCGGTCGACATCGGCCTTGGTGGACTTCGTCGCTGTCGCGATGATCTGACCGGTGGCCGGATCGAGGTCCTCGAACGCCTCGCCGCTCGGCGAATCCGTCCAGCGGCCGTCGATGTAGTTCTGCAGATGCGGCGTGGCCATTCGTCCTCCCGTGGTCGCGACGCTGCGGCCCTAGTGCGCTCCATAGAAGAGCCAGATCGTGAGCCCACCGACGAAGATGATGCCGAGCACGATGAGCGCGAACGCGATGTTCGCCTGCCGCTCGGGATCGCTGCTGAAGTCCCTCATCGAGTGAGGCGCCTGGGGCGTGTGGAGCTGCGGGGATTCGAACCCCGGACCTCTTGAGTGCGATTCAAGCGCTCTACCAACTGAGCTACAGCCCCCGGCGGGGGTGACGATGCGACAAATACGCCCGAAATCCGCTCACCGAGAGTCCCAGTGTATCGGGTCGGCCGTCAAGGATCCGGGACCGTGAAGGTGAAGACGCTTCCCTTGCCCGACTCGCTCTCGACCGACATCCTGCCGCCGTGCAGCTCGACGAACCTGCGGCTCAAGGTGAGGCCTAGGCCGGTGCCGATCTCGCGGCTCGTGATCTCGACCTGCGCGATCGCCGTCGCCAGCAGGCGACGCTGCCGCAGTGACGCTTTAGCGATCCGGGCGAACGCGAAGCTCCCCAGCAATAGGACCGCCACGAGCGCGAGCCGCAACGCGCGCTGCTGCCCGAGCGCGCCCGCCGTCTCGCTCTCGACGCCGCCAGCGGTCTGGACCGCGCTCACGGACCACCCCGGCTTCCCGTTGACGACGACCGGTGCCGAGGTGAGTAGTGCGACCGCTCCGCTCACCGGATCCCGCAGCTCACCGGCGACTCTCGTGCCGGCCAGGATCTGTTCGATCGCCGGCGCGTCGCTCAGGTCGATCGGCTCCGTCGGCCGCTGCGCCGCTCGACCGATCAGATGGCCTGCGTCGTCCACGATGTAGAGGTCGTCGAACGGTCCGAGCTGCGACCGCAGGTGACCCGCCAGATCGTCGCCGCTCAGCTCGCCGAGGAGCACACCGATGGTCGACGGACGGTTCTGCTCGCCGATGGGTGCGGCGATGACTACGGGATGATCCAGGTACAACCGCTGCGCCGACGGCCTGAACGCGAGCGACGAGCCGGCGCGTGCCTGGAGGAAGTACGTCCGGTCCGCGACACTGGCCACCGCCGGTGCTGCCGTTCCGCCGGTGAAACCCGATACCGGTGTGACTGTCGCCAAAACGGTGCCGGTGGGATCGACGACATCGATGGCGACGATGTCGGTGAACGCGGCCGCGTAATCGGGCGCAGTCAACGCGATCTTTATCTCGATCGTGTCCCCTGTGCGGACGCCGGAGATCAGCTGCGGGCGGTTGCAGCTACCGAGGCACGACCCAATGTTCTGGAGCTGTTGGATGGCGAGCGAAAGCTGCGTTTCGATCGCCTCGGCGCCACGCTCAGCCGCTTGCGCTCCGAGCGCGAGGCGCTCCGCCCGAAGCCTGTGCTGTGTGTCCGAAGCGGAGACCTCGCCCAGGATGAGGATGGGAATGACGACGATCAGGCCGACCAGACCGACGAGCGCCCACGGTCTCGCAACGAGCCCATCCGCAGCGCGCTCGACGCTCCGACGCACGGGGAAACCCTACTCGGCCGCCCTCGGCATGCCGGGTGCATCCAGGCCGCCGATGGCCCGCTCGCGCGCGCTCTCCCGCATCCCGCTCCTCGGCCGGCGCACGCGCCGGCCGGAACGCTCGTCAACGTCATCCTGCGCGTGGCGATCCTCGCGATGACGGTCGATGCGCTCATCAACGGGAACGACGACCGGTATTCAGGCAAGTCCCTCGGGCCCCGCGACGTCCTGATCAGCTTCGGCTTCGCGATGGTGTTCCCGCTGTTCTGGAAGCTGCGCTATCAGAAGAAGGACTGGAGCGCGTACCCGTGGTGGTACGACGACCTCTACCTCTCGATCTTCTTCGTCGACATGCTGGGCAATTCGCTGAACCTCTACAACACCTGGGAGCACTGGGATCACATCCCGCACTTCCACGGTCCCGGCGCGCTCGCCCTCGTGATCGCGGGCGCGTTCGGCGAGCCGATCGTCTCGGCGATCGGCATCTCGACGCTGCTCCATGTGATCCTCGAGATCCAGGAGTTCTACGGCGACGTCATCCTGCACACCCACAACGTGCGCGACACCCAGGACTCGATGAACGACCTGCTCTTCGGTGTGCTCGGAGTGCTCGTGTATGGCGCCATCTGGTACCGCGCGAGCTGGCTGCAGCGACGCGCCAAGCCGATGAAGCGGCCGAAGGCTTGAAGGCTACTCGATCTTCAGGACGATCGGCGCGTCGCCCCACAGACGCTCGAGCTTGTAGAGGTCGCGCTCTTCGGGAACGAACGCGTGGACCACGACGTCGCCAAGGTCGATGAGCACCCAGCGTCCCGAGCTATAGCCCTCGATGCCGACGGGCTGCTGACCCGCGGCCTTGGCCCGCTCCACGATGCCGTCGGCGATGCCCTGTACCTGCCGCTCGCCCCGGCCGCTGCACAGGACGAAGAAGTCCGCGATCGACGTGACCTCGGAGACGTTCATGACGAGGATGTCTTCGGCCTTCTTGTCGGTCGCCGCCTCGACGACGAGATCGGCGAGCGCCCGCGGGCTCAGGTCGTTCGCGACGTCGGTCCCTCCGCGCGGTACAGGCCGCGCGCCTCGATGTGCTTCCACGCGGGGTCAGGGACAAGGTACCGCAGGGATAGACCCCGGGCCGCTCGCGCCCGCAGCTCGCGCGAGCTGATGTCCAGGCGGGGAGCGTCGAATGTGACGATCGGCGCGTTCCCGATGCGCTCGGGCGCGCCAGGGCGGTCGGCGACGACGAGCGTCGCGAGCTCCGCGATGCGCTCGGGATCCTTCCACCGCGGCAGGTCGGCGATCGCGTCGCTCCCGAGGATGAGGAACAGCTGATCCGCGCCGGCGAGCGCGGCGAGCGTGTCGACCGTGTACGAGGGCCCCTCGCGGTCGAGCTCCGCGCGCGACACCGCGAACCGGGGCTCGCCGGCGACCGCCAGCTCGAGCATCGTGAGACGGTCCGTTTCGCTGGCCACGGGCCCGCGATCCTTCAGTGGCGACCGCCGGGCCGGCACGAAGAGCACGCGGTCGAGCGGGACGGATCCGAGCGCAGCGTGCGCGATGGCGAGGTGGCCCACGTGCACCGGGTCGAACGTGCCGCCGAACACCCCGACCCTCACTGCGGCCCGCCCTCCGTCCACTCGAGGTCCTTCACGCCGATCCGCACGGTGTCGCCGTTGTGCACGCCAAGACGTCGCAGCTCCTTCTCGACCCCGTTCTTCTGCAGCAGCTGCTGGAAGTACGCGGCTGCGTCCGGGCTCTCCCAGTCGATGCCCGCAGCCAGCCGTTCGACGCGGTCCCCTTGCACGCGGAATCCGTCCTTCTCCTTCTTGACGGTCCAATCGCGACCGCCGCGGCTGAACGCGATACGCCGTTCCGCTGGGGCAAAGTGCGAAGCGACCGCACGCGGTGCACACGCCGCGAAGATCCGCTTGAGGAGATCGGGCACGTGCTCGCCGGTCGCCGCCGACATCGCGAGCGCGGTCGGTCCGAGCTGCTTCGCGACCGCGGCGGCGCGTTCGCGCGCCTCGAAGAGGTCGAGCTTGTTGAGGGCGAAGATCCGGGGCCGCTCCATCAGGCCGCGGCCATACGCGCCAAGCTCGTGGTCCACCACCGCGATGTCGGCGATGGGGTCGGCCAGCGCGAGATCGACGACGTGCACGATCAGGCGCGTCCGTTCGATGTGGCGGAGGAACTCCTCCCCGAGCCCCGCACCGGTGTGCGCGCCCTCGATCAGTCCCGGAATATCGGCGACGACGAGCTCGCGATCATCGAGGCGCGCGACCCCGAGGTTCGGCGTCAGGGTGGTGAACGGGTAGTTGGCGATCTTCGGTGTCGCGCGGGTCAACGCGGCGAGCAGCGAGGACTTGCCGGCGTTCGGGAGTCCCACGAGACCAACATCCGCGATGAGCTTCAGCTCGAGGTCCAGCTCGTGCGAATCGCCCGGTGACCCGTCCTCCGCGATGCGCGGCACGCGGCGCGTGCTCGACACGAACCGCGCGTTGCCCTTCCCGCCCTGCCCGCCGCGGGCCACGACGATCTCCTCATCGGGCGTCATGAGATCGGCCACGCGTTCGCCCGTCGCGCGATCGACGACGATCGTGCCCTCCGGGACCCGCACGACCAGGTCGGAGCCCGCCTTGCCGCTCTTGTTCTTTCCCCCGCCCGCCGCGCCGCTCTCGGCCTCGAGCGTCTTCCGGAACCGGAACTCGGAGAGCGTCGTCATGCCGCTGTCGACGCGGAGGATCACGCTGCCGCCGCGCCCGCCATCCCCGCCGTCCGGACCGCCGCGCGGCACATGGGCTTCGCGGCGGAATGAGATGACGCCGCGGCCGCCATCCCCGCCCTTCACGACCAAGTGCGCGCGATCGAGGAACACGTTTACGCGGCCAGCCGTACGTGCGCGGCATCGGAGCGGAGCCGATCGAGCATTGCCGCGACGCCGATGGTCCCGGCGGCGGGGATGCGTGCGAGCAGCGCGTATGGATCGGCCGCCAGATCCGTGAGCCGCACGTCGGTACCTGGGGGCAGCTCGCCGAGCAACGCCACCATCGCGCGGATCTCGGTCTCCCGATCGGTCAGTCCGGGCAGCGACAGCAGCTCGATCGTGATCGCCACCTGACGCGCCGCCGCCGCACGGACGGCCGCCCGGACGTCGTTCCAGCGGAAGCCAGCCGGACGATGGACGCTTTCGTACATCGGCCCGTCGGCGGAGGCGATCCGCACGACGACCCGATCGACGCCGGCCTCGACCGCCCGCCCGAGCGCCACCGCCGATGCCGCGCTCGTCCGGATCGCGATCTCGCCCGTCGCGTTCGCCGAGCGGATCCGCGCCGTGACGTCGACGACGGCCCGCACGATCAGAAGCGGCTCGCCCTCGCAGGCGTGCCCGAACGACACACTCGCGCCGCCCGCGCCGAAGTGCGCGATCGCGACCGCGGCCGCGTCGGCTGCGGGCGACCGGAAGGCCACCGGGTCGAGCGGCGCCCGCTCCTCGCGCCGGCGCAGCGCCACGACCGGCGCCGCGTCGTCGTTGCGCGGCGCCCCGAGGGGAAGCGCGCAGTCGCCGGTGCCCAGGAACGCGTTGCGCGCGGCCTGGCACCGGTACTCGCGGGCGCAGCGGGCCAGCTGGCGCAGCAGCATGTTGGAGGGCTCCGCGCGCAGCCGGCGGGTGATCGCGGGGCCCACGTCGTCGAGCGCGCGCGGCGCGATCTCGGTCACCCGGATGCCTGCCAGCACGAGCTCCCCGCCGGCGTCCGCCGCCACCGCGGTGTAGGGCAGGGCGTCCAGCGGGGCCGGATCGCTGGCCGCGTCGATCGACGGCACGTGCGTGCGCAGATACCCGGGCTGCGGGATCGCGGCGACCGCCCAACGCGCCGGCCCGAGCGATCGGGGCAGCGACCGCCGGTCAAGGCCCATCGCGGCGCGATCGGCGAGGGGCACCAGCTGCGTCCCGGCCGGCAGCGGGATCGCCCGATCGAGTGCAGCCGGCCCGCCGCCGTCCTGCGCCGTGGCGCCGTAGTCGGCGGCGACGAAGACGCGCCCGGAGCGATCGGTATGGACAGCTTGGTACACCGGCCAAGTATGAGAAGCGGCGCGGGGACGCGGAGCCGGGCGCGGGAGTCGGTTAGGGCTGGACGGTCAGCGGGTTCACGAAGCGGCCTGCGATCCGGGTCTCCCAGTGGACGTGGGGACCCGTGGTCACGCCGCTGAGCCCGATCGCGCCGATCACCTGCCCGACGGTCACCTCTGTGCCGACGGGATAGAGCGCGGCGCTCATGTGGTAGAAGCACTCATCGAGATTGCCGCTCTTCACGCAGATGTGCAGGCCGCCGACGGCGACCCAGCCGTTCTCGCTGATCACGCCATTGAGGCCGGATGCGAGGCCGCTGCCAAAAGGCGCGGCGATGTCCACGCCGGTGTGTCCGGCCCACATGTACTGGCTGAGGTAGCCCGCGACCGGCCAGGCGAGGTATCCGGCGGCGCCCGCTGTCGGCGCGGTCCCGGAGGGGCGCGTGATAACGCTTGCCGCGGCCGCGGCCGCCGCGCTCGCCGCCGCCGCCGGCGGCGGCAGGCTCGGGAGCGTCGCGTTGGGGACGAAGATGGACTGGCCCGGAGCGAAGTTGCTCTCCTCGAAGTAGAGGCGGTTGTACGTCTTGATCTCGCCCGCGTCCACCTTGAAGCGGGCCGCGACGGAGTCGACGGTGTCACCGTTCGCGACCGTGTAGAGCGCGCCCTGGCTCGGCGGGATCACGATGCGGCGCCCGAGGTCCAGGTGATAGGGGTCGGTGATCCCGTTGGCGAACGCGATGGTCTCGGCCGAGAGGCCGTAGTAGTTCGCGATCGTCCAGAGCGTGTCGCTCGCCGAGAGCGTGTACTCGCTCGTCGCGGGCGCCGCCTGAGACTGCACCGTGAGCGGATTGCGTGCGGCACTGATGGTGGTGCCTCGAGCCTGCGGCGCCGCACGACTGAGCAAGGGGCCGCCCTCCACCGGCGCGAGGCTGGTCGATCCGGTCGGCGCGCTGAACTGCGATGCCTGTGTCGGTCGCGCGGCGGCGCTCGCCATGAACGGGAGGGCCATCACGATCGTCGCGACCATGAGATTCACGACGACGAACAGGGCGCGCCGGCCGAGCTGCCGGGAGCTGATCGTTGAGAGGCGCTCGATCGTGTCGCCGGCCGCGCGGACGAGCACCCCGAAGGGCATCGTGATCCGTCCCGCCGTCATGACCGTCGGCCGCTTGAGCGTCGCCCTCAATACCTGACCCTCCCCGCGTACGCGAATGCCGCTGTGCGCGCCGGCGTTGATGGCACCGGATCCCAATGAAAGGCGTGTACGCATTGCGTACTCGTCGATCGGGGATGGTCGCACCGTACCAAGGCACATCGCGATGTGTCAACCGCGCAACGGGGGGGTGTCGTTATGGCAACTGGGACTTTTGGGTAGGCGTGCCCCGCCGAATGGGCGCGGTTTGCGGCGATCTGAGGGCGTTCGTACGCTACGACCGCATGCCCGACTACAACCTGTCGTATTTCTATGTCTTCGCGTTCTTCATCGTCGGCGCGGGCTTCGTCACCGTATTGCTCGGCATCTCACGTCTTGTCGCTCCGCGGAAACCGTCCCTCGAGAAGTCCCGGACGTACGAATCCGGCGAAGAGCCGGTCGGCCAAGCATGGGGCCGATACCCCAGCCACTTCTACATCTTCGCGCTGCTCTTCGTCGTCTTCGACGTCGAGGTGATCTTCCTGTTCCCGTGGGCGGTGCTGTTCAGATCGCTCGGCTGGAACGGCCTCATCGAGATGTTCGTGTTCATCCTCATCCTCGTGGTCGGCCTCTTCTACGCGTGGCGCAAACAGGTCCTGCGGTGGTACTGACCCCGGTGCGGCCGAGTCCGGAGCTCGCGCGCCTCGCGTCGTCGCTTCGCGCGAAGCTCGGGGAGCGCGCCCGCGTCTCGACCCTGCACGACATGATCGTCATCGACGTCGATCGAGATCGGCTCGTGGAGGTCGCGACCCTCGTGCGCGACGACGAGCTGACGAAGTGCGATCTCTATTCGACGAATGCCGGGGTCGACACGGGCGCGGAGCTGCGGTCGGTCACGTTCGTGCGCGGCACGACGACGCACGCGTTCGTGATGCTGCGCAGCATGTGCCCGGAGATGGACCCGCGGATCCCCACGCTCTCGACCGTGTGGCCCGGTGCGAACTGGTGCGAGCGTGAGACGTACGACATGTTCGGCATCACCTTCGATGGCCATCCCGATCTGCGGCGCATTTTCCTCGAAGAGTCGTTCCCCGGACACCCGCTGCGGAAGAGCTTCCTGCCACCGCGCAGCGACGCGCGCGGAGGCTGAGCGATGCCCGTCGGACCGTTCGGGATCGATCCGGTCGTCTGGGCCGTGCTGCGCCTCGTCATCGCGGTCGGCCTGGCCGTCTTCCTCGTCCTCAACGGGGCCCTCGCGCAGATCTTCCTCGAGCGCAAGATCCAGGCGGTCATGCAGGACCGCGTCGGCCCGTACCACACGGGGCCGTTCGGACTCCTGCAAACGTTTGCCGACGCCATCAAATTGCTCGCAAAAGAGGACATCCGCGCGAAGCTGACGGACGCGCCGTTCTTTCTCGCGGCGCCGGCCATCGTCTTCAGCCCGATGCTCGCTTCGTTCGTGGTGCTGCCGTTCGGGCCCGACTTCGTCGGCGCGAACCTCAACGTCGGCCTCCTCTATCTGACGACGCTCGGCTCGATGACGGTGCTGGGCATCGTGATCGCGGGGTGGGCCTCGAACAACAAGTACTCGCTCATGGGTGGCCTTCGTTCGGCAGGCCAGCTCATCTCCTATGAGGTGCCGCAGATCCTCGCCCTGGTCACCGTGGTCCTCTACGTGGGGTCGCTATCGATGGTCGACATCACCAATTCGCAGCCCGGCGCGCTCGTGAACGTGCTCATCCTGCCGATGGCGTTCGTGACGTACCTCATCGCCGCTCTCGCCGAGACCAACCGCAACCCCTTCGACCTCCCCGAGGCGGAGTCCGAGCTGGTCGCCGGGTTCCTCACCGAGTACTCCGGCATGCGCTGGGGCATCTTCTTCCTCGCCGAGTACGGCGAGGTCACGGTCGTCTCGGCGATCATGGCCACGCTCTGGTTCGGCGGATGGCATGGCCCCGGCGTCGACGCGATCCCGATCCTCGGGGTCCTCTGGTTCACCCTCAAGACATATGGGTTCGTGGTCCTGTTCATGTGGATCCGCGCGACGCTGCCGCGCCTCCGCATCGATCAGCTCATGGGCTTCTGCTGGAAGGTGCTCATCCCGCTCGCGCTGGTCAACATCATGGCATCGGCTGTGATCATCCTGGCCTTCGCCGATCCGCGTCTCCCGCTCGCCGTCGTCAACTGGCTGCTCGTCGGCCTGCTGGTCATCGGCCTGCCGTTCACGCAGCGCCGCCGGCTGCTGCGGTTCCGGTCGCGAACGCGCGAGAACGTCGCCATGCGCGACGTGCGTCTCTCGCCGTAGTCGTGGACTTCCTCGAGCCCGTCTTTTTCGCGCTGTTCGCCCTGGGGATCATCGGGGCGGGTCTGTGCGTCGTCGTGCTGCGCCGGATCACGGCGCAGGCCTTGCTCATGGCCCTGACGTTCGCGTGCATGGCCGGCATGTTCCTGCTGCTCGGCGCGGAGACGATCGCGCTCTTCCAGGTGCTCATCTACGTCGGTGCGATCACGATCCTCATCCTGTTCGGTGTGATGTTCACCAAGCAGGAGGAGCGCGCCTACGGGCTCTTCTTCCAGGAGCAGACCCGCTGGGCCGCTGCGTTCGTCCTGCTCATCGGCCTGCCGGTCGCATACCTCGCGTTGTCATTCGCGGATCCGCTCACGCCATCGGCGAAAGGCGGCGACCTCATCCCGCTCGCGGCGAGCCTGTTCACCGACTACGCCTTTCCCTTCGAGGTCGCGTCGGTCCTCCTGCTCGCGGCGCTGGTCGGCGCGATCGTCCTCGTGAAGCGGGACGAGCAGTGACCGTCCCGCTCGGCGCGTTCATCGCCGTCTCGGCGGCGCTGTTCTTCATCGGGACCGCGGGCGTCCTCGTGCGCCGGAACGCTGTCGTCATCCTCATGTGCGTCGAGCTCATGCTGAACGCGAGCAACCTCGCGCTCGTCGCCTTCTCCCGGCGGGCCGGGCAGCTCGGCGCGGGCAATCCACTGGATCAGCGCGGCAGCGTCTTCGTGGTGTTCGTCTTCGTCATTGCCGCGGCCGAGGTCGCGGTCGGACTCGCGATCATCCTCGCGTCGTATCGCAATCGCCCGACCGTGAACGTCGATGATCTCCACGAGATGAAGGGATGATCCAGAACGTCTGGCTGATCCCGGCCTTCCCGCTGGCGGCGTTCCTCGTGAACGCGCTGTTCGGGAGGCGCTGGCTCGGCCGGTGGACCGGCCCGCTCGCCTCCGCCGCGATCGCGGCGTCCGCGCTCATGTCGATCGCGGTGTTCCTGGAGGTACGCGCGGGAGCCGAGCGAACGATCGTCCCGCTCTACACGTTCATCAGCGTCGGCGACTTCCACGTCGACGTCGCGGCGCAGGTCGACCCGCTGTCGTCGGCCATGCTTCTGGTGGTCACGATCGTGTCGCTCCTCGTCCACGTGTATTCGATCGGCTACATGGCCCACGACCACGGGTTCTGGCGGTTCTTCACGTGGCTGCCGCTCTTCGTGTTCGCGATGCTCATCCTCGTCCTCGGCGACAACTACCTCGTCATGTTCGTCGGGTGGGAGGGCGTCGGAGTCTGCAGCTACCTGCTCATCGGCTTCTGGTTCGAGCGCCCCGAGCCGGCCGGCGCCGCGAAGAAGGCCTTCGTGATGAACCGGATCGGGGACTGGGGCTTCATGATCGGCATGATCACGACGTTCCTCGTCTTCGGCTCGATGAATTTCGTCGACGTCTTCGAGCGCGTCGCGAAGGATCCGCCCGCGCAGGGGGTCCTGGCGCTCATCGGCCTCGCGTTCTTCCTCGGCGCGACCGGCAAGTCGGCCCAGCTCCCGCTGTACTCGTGGCTCCCCGACGCGATGGAGGGTCCGACCCCCGTGTCCGCCCTCATCCATGCGGCGACCATGGTGACCGCCGGCGTGTACCTCGTCGCACGGTCGACGCCGTTGTTCGCGGCCGCCGGCCCCGTGCTCGCCGTCGTCGGCGCAGTCGGTGCGCTCACCGCGATCTTCGCCGCGACCATCGCGCTCGTCCAGTTCGACATCAAGCGGGTCATGGCGTACTCGACGGTGTCGCAGCTCGGATACATGTTCCTGGCCCTCGGCGTGGGCGCGCCGATCGCCGCCATGTTCCACCTCATCACGCACGCGTTCTTCAAGGCGCTGCTCTTCCTTGGCTCGGGCTCCGTCATCCACGGCGTCGGCAACGTGCAGGACATGCGTCAGATGGGCGGCCTCCGATCGAAGATGCCGCTGACGTACTGGACGATGGTCATCGCGGGCGGCGCGCTCGCGGCGCTGCCGCCGCTCGCCGGGTTCTGGTCGAAGGACGAGATCCTCGGCTCGGCGTTCAAGAACGGGTACCCGATCCTCTGGGTCGTCGGCGTCTTCACCGGCGGGCTGACGGCCTTCTACGTGACCCGCGCGATCTGGCTCACCTTTCACGGCCAGCCACGCGACCGTCACCTGTTCGAGCATGCGCACGAGTCGCCGCGGGTCATGACCGTGCCGCTCCTGGCGCTGGCCGCGGGAAGCGTGCTGGTCGGCTTCATCGGCTTCCCCCCGGACAACGGCCTGATCCACGCGTTCCTCGGCCCGGTCGTCGAGTCCGCGAAGGACGACCAGATCCGGCCGATCCTCGCGGGTACGAACTGGGCCGAGTTCCTCCTGCTCGCGGCGATCTCGACGGCCGTCGGCATCGGCGGGATCCTCATCGGCCTGTCCATGTACTCGCGCGGCCGGCCCGAACCGGCTGCGGTATCGCGCGCCGCCGGCCCGTACTACGACGTGCTCGTGAACAAGTACTACGTCGACGAGCTGTACGACCGCCGGCTCGTCGATGTGGGGAAGGCGTTCGCCGGCGCGGCGTGGGCCTTCGACATCCACATCATCGACGGCCTCGTGAACCGGCTGGGCTGGGCCATCAAGCTCGGCGGCGGCGGCCTGCGCCGTGCGCAGACGGGCGTCGTCGGGAACTACGCCCTCTCGATCGTCGCCGGCCTGCTCGTGATCATGGTCGTGTACGGCGGCTACGCGACGGGCTGGCTGCACCGCTGATGGACACGCTCCTGACCCTGCTCATCGTCATCCCGATCGCCGGGATCGTCCCGCTCATCGTGTTCTTCCGCGATCAGCGTGCGGTGAAGCAGGTCGCGGTCGTCACCACGTTCATCGAGCTCCTCGTGTCACTCGTGATGCTCGCGCAGTTCCACGTCGGCGAGGCCGGGTTCCAGATGACCGAGTCGCACGCCTGGCTGCCGAGCTTCGGCATCCGCTACGAGCTCGGCGTGGATGGCATCTCCGTGCTGCTCATCCCGATGACGACGCTGCTCACGTTCATCTCGGTGCTGTATTCGACCGGCGGGGCCATCAAGCAGCGCATCGGCGAATTCATGATCGTGTTCCTGCTCCTCGAGGTCGGCATGGTCGGTGTGTTCATGGCCCTCGATCTGTTCCTGTTCTACGTGTTCTTCGAGCTGATGCTCGTGCCGATGTATCTGATCATCGGCATCTGGGGCGGCCCGCGGCGGGTGTACGCGACGCTCAAGTTCGTCCTCTTCACGCTCGCCGGGTCGCTCCTCATGCTCGTTGGCATCATCGCCGTGTATCTGCAGAGCGGCCCTCCGGGCAACCGCACCCTTTCGCTGCCCGACCTCCTCGACCGGTCCGGGCGCTTTCCACCGGAGTTCCAGTTCTGGGTCTTCCTCGCGTTCGCGCTCGCGTTCGCGATCAAGATGCCGATGGTCCCCTTCCACACCTGGCTGCCGGACGCCCATGTGGAGGCCCCGACGGCGGGTTCGATCGTGCTCGCGGGTGTGCTGCTGAAGGCCGGCGGGTACGGCTTCCTGCGCTTCGCGGTGCCGCTGTTCCCCGTCGGGACGCAGGCCTGGCTGCCGATCCTCATCCTGTTGTCGGTCGTCGCGATCCTGTACGGGGCGATCGTCTCGGTCGTCCAGAAGGACCTGAAGAAGCTCGTGGCGTATTCATCGGTGGCCCACATGGGGTTCGTCACGCTCGGCATCTTCGTGCTCAACCAGCAGGGCGGCGTCGGCGCCGTGCTGCAGATGCTCAACCACGGCTTCGTCACGGGCGCGCTATTCCTCTTCGTCGGCATCCAGTACGAAAAGACCCATCGCCGCCAGATCGCGGACCTCGGTGGCCTCGCGAACACCTGGCCGTTGTTCACCGCGTTCTTCGGTGTCTTCACGCTCGCTTCGCTCGGGCTGCCCGGGCTCAGCGGCTTCGTCGGCGAGTTCCTCGTCCTGCTCGGCACGTTCAAGTTCAACCCGCCCGGCGGACCGGGCGGTCTGTTCTGGGGACCGCTCGCGGCGATCGGTGTGATCCTCGCCGCGGTCTACCTGCTCTGGATGTTCCAGCGCGTGATGTACGGCACGCTGCGCGAGGCCTACCGGGCCTTGCCTGACCTCTCGCCGATCGAGGTCGTCTGCGCCGTGCCGCTGCTCCTGCTCACCGTCCTGCTCGGCGTCTTCCCGCAGCCGGCCATCGCGATCATCGAGCCGTCGGTGCAGCGTATCCTGGCCATCGCGGCCGGAGCGTCGCAGGTCGTCCTCAAGTGACCATCGCCGACGTCGTGGCCGTCCTGCCAGAGGTCGCGGTGACCACGACGGCGCTGCTCGTGCTCCTTGCGGATGCGGTCGTCGGCCGCAGGGCTGCCCGCACGTGGCTCCCTGTCCTCACGATCCTCGGCCTCGTCGTGGCGATCTTCGCGGGCCCGCGCACGGTCGCGAGCCACACGGCGTTCGGCGGCTTCGTCGTCATCGATACGTTCGCGACGTTCTTCCGGATCCTCTTCTGCATCCTCGCGATCTTCGCGACCGTGGTCGCGCCCGAGTACCTCGAGCGCCGCGCGATCCCGGCCGCCGAGTTCTACGCCACCGTGCTGTTCTCGACCGTCGGCGCGATGACGATCGCCCTCTCGTCCGACCTCATCACGGTGTTCGTCGGCCTCGAGCTCATGACCATCCCGATCTACGTGCTCGCGGCCATGGCGCGTCGCGATCGCTACAGCAATGAGGCGGGGCTCAAGTACTTCCTGCTCGGCGCGTTCAGCTCCGCGATGCTGCTGTACGGCTTCGCCTGGCTCTACGGGCTCTCGGGCACGACCACCTTCGCGGGCATCGCCAAGGCCATCAGCGCGGGCGGACTGACCAACGGTCCGACCCTCGTCGCGCTCGCGCTCGTGACGGTGGGGCTCGCGTTCAAGGCCGCGGTGGTGCCGTTCCATCAATGGACGCCCGATGCGTACGACGGCGCGCCGACGCCGGCCACCGCGTTCATGAGCGTGGCGCCCAAGGCCGCGGCCTTCGCCGCGATCCTCCGGATCATGCTCGGCACGCTCGGGCCGCTCGCGCTCGATTGGAGCGCGGTGTTCGCGGTGCTCGCCGCCATCACGATGACCGGCGGCAATGTCGTGGCGCTCGTGCAGGGGAACGTGAAGCGGATGCTGGCGTACTCGAGCATCGCGCACACCGGCTACATCCTCGCCGGCGTCGCCGCATATCAGGCCGGTACGTCGGCCTCCGCCGCGGTCCTCTTCTACGTGTTCGCGTACGGCGTCATGAATCTCGGCGCCTTCGCGTGCCTCATCTACCTCGACCTCGAGGGGACGCGCGGCGCGACGCTCGACGAGCTGAACGGCTTCGCCCGCCGGCAGCCGATCGGCGCCGTGGCCTTCGCGGTGTTCCTCATCTCGCTCACCGGGATCCCGCCGACGATCGGCTTCGTCGCCAAGGTGTTCATCCTGCAGCCCGTCCTCGACGCGGGCCTCGTGTGGCTCGCGGTCGTGATCGCCCTGAACGCCGTCCTCGCGGCGTTCTATTACCTCCGGGTCGTGGTCCACATGTACATGTACGACGTCGATGCGAACGCGCCCCGGCTGCTGCACCCCAACCTGCTGTCCGCGGGCCTCGGCATCGCGGGGATCGCCGTCGTCTTCCTCGGGATCGTTCCCGACTTCCTGTACCGCTGGGCCCTGCAGGCCGCCGCGCCCTTCGTCCTCCGCTAGCCCCAGGACTAGCCCCGGGACGGGAGCAGCCGCTCGCCGACCAGACCACCGATCGCGCCCAGTCCCGCGGCGATCGCCAGCGGCACGAGGATGGCGGGGAGCTCGAGCACGAGCAGGCTCCCGAAGCGTGACACCGGCTCGAAGGCCGGCGTGAACGCCTGGTGCATCTGGGTCGCGAGGATGCTGCCGAGGAACAGCGAGAACAACAGTGCGCACGGCGCCGCGACGGCGCCGAGGCGTCCGGCGATGACCCCCGCGCAGAGCAGGATCCCGACGCTGACGCCGAGGAGGATCACCGGCGGGACCGCCAGCGGCTCGGTGAGTCCCCACCAGAACGCGAGACCGATCGTCGTGGCGAGGACCGAGGCGAGCGTCCGGGCCATCGTCATGCGCGCGCCCGCACGAGCCGCGCACGGGCGAGGCCGCCGAGCTGACCCGCGATCGCCCCTCCGATCACGTACGGAACCATCGCGAACACGAGCTGCAGCTCGAAGCCCAGAAGGACACCAAGGTCGTTCGCGTACGCGAAGCGCGGCCAGTACTGGACCAGCCCGGAAAGGAGCGCACCGAGGACCACCGCACCACCGCCGGCCTGCGCCGCGCGCGACCCGGCGAAGAACCCCGCGCCCGCCGATGCGATCAACAGGTAGCCGATCGCAAGGAGCGCACCCGGGCCCACCCATTGATCGATCCGCAGGAGCACCACCAGATCCAGCGCCGAAGCTGTCGCGACCGCGAGCGCGAAGCGCATCACCGGACGATCGCGAGCGACCGGTCCACGCGGTTGAGCGCTTCACACCGTCCATCGGCCGCGACGATCGCGACGTCCTCGATCCGCACCCCGAACCGGCCGGTAAGGTACACGCCCGGTTCGATCGAGAAGGCCATCCCCGGCTCGAGCCGGTCCTCGTTGCCGCTCACCAGGTACGGGTGCTCGTGGCCGTCCAGCCCGATGCCGTGGCCGAGCCGGTGGATGAAGTGGTCGCCGTAACCCGCCTCGGCGATGATCGCTCGCGCCGCCGCATCGACCGACGCCGCGGTGACACCCGGCCGGGCCGCGGCATAGCCAGCCTCCTGCGCACGGCGGACCACGTCGTGCACGCGGACCACCTCGTCGTTCGGACGATCGCCGACGTGCACGGTGCGCGTGATGTCCGAGCCGTAGCCCGCACGCGTGCCGCCGAAGTCGAGCACCACCGTGTCCCCGCTGCGGATCTTCCGGTCGCCGGTGTGATGGTGCGGCGATGCGCCGTTCTCGCCGGCCCCGACGATCGTGAAATGCACTTCGTCGTGGCCTTCGTCCCGGAGGAGCGCCGCGAGGTCGGCCCCGATCTCGCGCTCGGTGCGGCCGGCGAAGTCGAGGTCCAGCGCGCGGATGTACGCGCGGTCTGCCGATGCCGAGACGGCGCGCAGGGCCGCGAGCTCCGCGTCGTCCTTGCGCATCCGCAGCTCCCGCGTGATGGCCGATGCGACCCCGAACGCGCGGCCGGCGAGGCGCTCCT
>JBBQZK010000005.1:0-65135 GCA_038207785.1 Candidatus Limnocylindria bacterium
CGGGGTCGACGTGGTGCCGGATGTGCCGCCGCCGCCGCAGGCTGCCGCAACGAGTGCGATCGCCAAAAGGACGGAAGCCATGGAAAGCCAGCGCTTCTGCATAGGTCCTCCCTCGCCAGTTGGGTGCGCCGAAGGCCGGCCGCCCCACCCGGGCGCCCGTTGGGCCCCGTGACGAGTGAGCCTACGGGCACCCCCTAGGCTCGTCAACGAAATGACTGTGAGGGTCTTGCGCGCCCGGGACCTCTCGATCTGCTGCCCGATGGGCGACGCGATAGCCGCCGTGGCAGCGGGTTTTGTGGCCCTTTCCAACGGGCAAGCCGCCGTGCCGGTCCGCCTCGCGATCCCGCTCCGGGACGACGCGGTCGCGCTCGCGATGCCGGCGGCCCTCGCCGGCGCCTCCTGTTATTCCGTCAAAGTCGTGAGCGTCGCTCCCCGGAACGCCGCCGCCGGCCTCCCGGTCCTGTCCGCGACCGTGCTCCTGGGTGACGCGGTCACCGGGGAGCTCCTGGCGCTGATCGACGGGGCCGCCCTCACCGCGCTCCGGACGGGCGCGGCCGGAGGGGTCGCGGCCCGTGAGCTCAGCCGGCGCGGCGCCCGACGGCTGGCCCTGTTCGGCGCCGGGGCCCAGGCCCGGACCCAGCTCCTTTCCGTCGCTACCGTCCGGCCGGTCACCGAGGCCCGCGTCGTCACGCGCGACCCGGCCCACGTCGCCGCGTTCCGGGCGTGGGCCGGCGCGCAGCCGGAGCTCGCAGGCGTGGCCGTGCGGTCGGCGACGGCGCGGGAGGCGGTGGCGGACGCCGACATCGTCGTCACCGCTACGACGAGCCACACCCCGGTCTTCGAGGGAGCCTGGCTCGCTGAAGGCGCGCACCTCACCGCAGTCGGCTCGTTCACCCACGCGATGCGCGAGCTCGACGAGGAAGCCCTGCGTGACGCACGGATCGTCGTCGACCAGCGCGCTGCCGCGCTCGCCGAAGCGGGAGAGCTGCGCGGCCGCCGGGCGGAAGACCTCATCGAGCTGGGCGAGATCCTGGCCGGCCGGTCGCCCGGACGCGAAACGGATGGCCAGCGCACCGTCTTCAAGAGCGTGGGCAGCGCCATCCAGGATCTGGTCGTCGCGGCGCGCGCGTACGAGCATGCCCAGGTCCTGGGCATCGGTCTGGAGCTCGCCTTCCCATGACCCTCCGCCGGCTTGGCGTCGCGGGGATCGTCGCGTGCGTCGTCGCGCTCGCCTGGTATCTCGGCTCGCCCCTCTTCATCCGCACAACCGTGAACGAGGCGTTCCCGACGGGCCGGCCGACCATCGCCGCCGGGAGCGCGAGCGTCTCGGTGACGGCCCCGCCGCCGTCGCCACCGGTCACGCTCGCATCGGGGGAGCTCGGTCGCGTCGACGCGCTGCACAACGGGACGGGCACCGTGCTGCTCGTCCGCACTGGGGACGCCGTCGTCCTCCGGTTCGAGAACGTCTCGATCACCAATGCACCGGACGTCCACGTGTATCTGTCGCGCGAGCAGGGCGGCCAGTGGAACGAGGCCACGAGCGTGTACCTCGGCCCGCTCAAAGCGACGAACGGCTCCTTTAACTACATCGTGCCCCCGGACCAGAACATCTCGCTCGATCGGAGCGTGGTGGTGTGGTGCCGGCAGTTCTCGGTGCTCGTCACCTGGGCCGACCTGCATTGACGCCCGCCGCCACGCAGATGCGCGGCGCGAAGAAGCGGGTCGCGAAGAAGAAGCCCTACGCCGCGAAGGCGACCCCTGAGCAGAGAGCCCGCGCCCGCGCGATCCTCGGCCGGCTCGTGCACGCGTACCCGGACTGGGGCCCGACGCTCGAGTTCGCCGACCCGCTCCAGCTCCTGGTCGCGACGATCCTCGCCGCGCAGGCCCAGGACGAGCGGGTCAACCAGCTGACCCGCACGGTCGTATTCCGGAAGTACCGGACCGCTGCCGACTACGTCTCGGCTCGGACCTCCGTCCTCGAGCGCGAGCTGCGGCCCACCGGATTCTTCCGGCAGAAGACGAAGGCGGTCCAAGGAGCGGCCCTCGGCATCGTCGAACGGTTCGGCGGGGAGGTCCCCGGCGATATGGAAGGCCTCACCTCGCTGCACGGGGTCGGCCGGAAGACCGCCTCGATCGTCCTGGCGAACGCGTTCGGCGTCCCCTCGATCGCTGTCGACCGGCATGTCGCCCGGGTCGCCGGGCGGCTCCGCTTCACCCGCCGAGCGGACCCCGACGACATCGAGCAGGACCTCCGAGCGATCTACCCGGAGAAAGATTGGGTCAAGGCGACCTGGAATTTGATCCTGCATGGACGCCGGATCTGCAATCCGACCCCCAAGTGCCCCGTCTGCCCGGTCATCGATCTCTGTCCCTACCCGCACAAGACGAAGGCGGTCAGCTCCGCGTCGACACCCATCCGCCGGCCGATCCGCACAGCAACATCAACACGTCGCTGAGCACGATGGTCAGCGTGTCAGCGAGGATGTTCGTGACGTTCGCATTGCCCGCGCTCGCCGCGATAGAGGCGATCACGATCGCGAGCACCGCGACCATGGCGCCGTGATACAGGCCGTGGCGGCCGGCCATGCGCCCCGCGATGTATCCGCCCGCGACGATGGCCACGAGCGTCCCGATCGCCGGAAACCCCAGGAAAAACGAGAGGATCGCTACCACAACTGATAGCGCCAGGCCGGCGGCCAGCGCGCGGACGTCGAGCTCGGGCATCGATCGTGTGGCCATCGCGCGACAGCGTACGTGGCCCAAAAAGAAACCGATCCGCTCAGGCCTAGAGCGGATCGGCGAGATCGCGAAAGGTGCCGGATCGAAGCTATGAATGAGCGACGACTTTCGTCGTCGCTAATGCTTCAAAGAGCTACTTCTTCTTCGAGGACTTCTTCTTGGCCGTCTTCTTGGCGGCCTTCTTCTTCGCTGGCATTGGAGATCACCCCCTTCTGGCCACGATTGTTCGCTATCTAGACATATCCGTACGCAATATGTCAATAGCTACTGCGGTGCGTCGAGCTCCATCCGGAGGCGGGCGACGATGCGGCTTCGCAGCGCTCCAGGTGCGACATCCTCGTGGCAGCAGTCACGGACCCGGGCCAGGAAGCGCTCTTCGACGACGAACTCGTCCTCGCAGCCCCCGCAGTCGTCGAGGTGCACGCGCACTTCCGCGACCTCGGTGGACGAGAGCTCCCGGTCGAGGTACGGGTACAGGCGCTCGAGGCAGTCGGTGCAGTCCATCGCGTACCCCTAGTCCGCCGGCCGCGGCATCGACCGCGCGGCAACGATCCCGCGGTCGCGGGCGACGTCGTACAGGCGCTTCTGGAGGAACTTCCGGCCGCGGTGGAGCCGGCTCATGACCGTCCCGATCGGGATCTCCAGCATCTCGGCGATCTCCTTATAGGAGAACCCCTCGACGTCCAGGAGGAGGGTCGTCCGGAACTTCTCGGGCAGCGCCTCGAGCGCCTCCTTCACCTCGCTCGAGAGGGTGCTGTCGATGAGCTCCGCCTCCGGGTCCGGCGACGCCGACCCCGGGCTCACGTTGCGCATGTGCCGGTAGAGGATCGACTCCTCGACGTCGTCGAGCTCGGTCGTCTCCGGCCGCGCCGCCTTGCGGCGGTACTGGTTGATGAAGGTGTTGGTCAGGATCCGGAACAGCCAGGCCTTCAGGTTGGTCCCGGGCGTGAACTGCTCCTTGAAGCGGAAGGCACGGATGTAGGTCTCCTGCACGAGATCCTCGGCTTCGGCTTCCGAGCGGGTCATACGCAGTGCAGTCCGGTACAGCGCGTCAAGGAAGGAGAGCGCCTCGCTCTCGAAGGGGTCGGCCGCCATCGGCTCACTCTACGCGAACACATCCGCTACCCCCGCGCATTCCGGGGCTAGCATCGCGCGGTCATGAGCAGCGTCGACGAGGAACGGAGCCGGAGACTTCGGAGCGTCGATCTGACGTCCGGCCTCGACCGCGTCGCGCTCGCCCGGCTCGCCGCGTACATGGATCCGGTGACCGTGAACGCAGGCGACGTCCTCTTCAGCGAAGGGGACAGTGGCGACGCGCTGTTCATCGTCGTGCAGGGCACGTTCGGGGTATTCGCCGGACCCGACGGCCAGCGGCTCAACACCATTGGCCCGGGTCATTACGTGGGCGAGCTCGCGCTGCTGATCGACGAGCCGCGGACCGCGACGATCCGCGCCGACAGCGACGGCGAGGTGCTGCGTCTGGAGCGCCAGCAGTTCGTCGAGCTGCTCGATCGCGACGCGGGCGCGGCGAAAGCGGTCGCGACGACGTTGGCCCGACGGCTTCGGCGCCGCGACGGAGCGTTGCCCGATGAGAGCGCGGCCGTCGTCATTGGGCCGCTCCGCGCCGTGAAGCCCTCCCGCCGTCCGGTGACAAAGGCTGTCGGTCTCATCCTCGCGGCCGGTCTCGTGAGCCTGACGCTCTCACCGCTCATCGACCTCGCTCAATGGCGCTTCTCGCTGCTCCTCCTCGCGGCGGTCGTGCTCTGGATGACCGAGCCGGTGCCGAACGTCGTGGTATCGCTCGGGTTGGTCGCGGCCTTGATCGTGAGCGGCATCGTGCCGCCCTACGCCACCGTGCACGGCTTCGCGTCGGTGAACTGGGTCTTCGTGCTCTCGGTGCTCGGTGTCGCAGCCGCCGTCGCGCGATCGGGTCTGCTGCTGCGCCTCGGGCTCCTCCTCATCGAGCGCGTGCCCGCACGGATCGGGTGGCAATCCGCGGCGTTCCTCATCACCGGCATCGTGCTGACGCCGATGCTGCCACTGGCCATGGCCCGCGCGGCGATCACCGCGCCGCTCGCGGAAGGGGTCGCCGACACGATGAAGCTGCCCGAGCGCTCGCCGGCGAGCGCGACGCTCGGGCTCTCGGCCTGGATCGGCTCGGGACCGTTCATCTTCCTGTTCCTCAACGGCTCTCCGGTCTGCCTACTGGCCTGGAGCCTCATGCCCCTGAAGGACCAGGCGCAGTTCACGTGGCTGCAGTGGCTCATCTCGGCCGCTCCGCTCGCGGCGATCATCGCCATCGGCTCATTCTTCGCGATGCGGGTGCTGATGCCGAGCGGGCACGTCGCCCCACGGTCGCGCGGGCCGCTGCGCCTGCAGCGGGCGATCCTCGGGCCTCCGTCCCGACGCGAGCTCGCGATCCTTGTGATCGTCCTCCTCATGCTCGCGGGCTGGATCGTGGCGCCGACGTTCCTGTGGTCGCCGGGACTGGTCGCGCTCGTCGCATTCATCGCCGTGATGATCGCGACGGGTGTATCGGACCTTCGGAACCTGGACTGGGAGTACCTCGTGTTCTTCGGCGTCGCGCTTTCGGTCGCCGATGTCGCGGAGGGTCTGCGCCTGGACAAGATCGTCGGCGAGAGCGCGGCCTCATTCCTGGCGCAGCTTGGCCTCGGCGGTCCGGCCTTCGTCATCCTCGCGGGCGTGCTCACTGTCGTCGTGAAGTCGGTGCTTCCCGCGGATCAGGCGATCCTGCTGCTGTCGCTCGCGCTCATTCCGGTCGCGACAGCGGTCGGCGTCAGCCCGTGGCTGGCCGCGGTCGCGATCCTCGCGCTGGGCCTCAGCTGGCACGTGCCGGCGCAGTCGCCCGAGTACCTCGTCGCGTATGGCGCGGGCCACGAACGCCTCTGGTCGCACGCGCAGGCACGTCGCATCGCGTTCGCCTATGCGGCGGTCGCGCTCGCCGGCCTCGCACTCTCGCTCCCGTACTGGCATCTGCTCGGCTACCTCTAGCCCGTGGCCGCCACCCTTCGCGCCAGGATCCGCCAGATCGCAGCGCGCCTCCGGCGCGCGTACGGTCCGCCGCCCGCGCCCCGGCGGCTGCCCCCGCTCGATGAGCTCGTGCTCACCATCCTGTCGCAGAACACGAACGACACGAACCGCGATCGGGCGTACGCGGATCTGCGCGGCAGGCTGCCGGCGTGGGACGACGTCGCCGATGCGCCCCTGCCGGTGATCGAGCGGGCCATCCGGCGTGGCGGCCTGGCGCCGACGAAGGCGCCGCGCATCCGCGCCGTGCTGCGCGCCCTCCGCGATCGTGGCATCGCGCTCGACGATCGCGCGCTCCGCCGCATCCGGCACGACCGGCTGTTCGCCTTGCTGATCGGCCTGCCCGGTGTCGGCCCGAAGACGGCGGCGTGCGTCCTGTTGTTCTCGCTCGACCGGCCGTATTTCCCGGTCGACACGCACGTGCACCGTGTGGCGATACGCCTCGGGCTCGTCCCACCGAAGGCGACGGCCGTGCGGACGCAGGAAACGCTGCAGGCCGCGCTCGCAGCCGAGCAGATGTACGAGGTGCACATGAACCTGATCCGCCACGGGCGGCACGTGTGCGTCGCGCTGCGCCCGATCTGCTCGCAGTGCGTGGTCAATGAACTCTGCCCGAAGATCGGGGTCGTCCGCTCGCGCTGAGAGCAAGCGGTGGCGCGCTTGCCTGCGTTACGCGATCGCTGCCACCACGACGTCATCTACGACCGCGTTACACGCCGTCCCGGCAACGAACCTGCTTGCTACAGGGACGGCGCACGTTCGCGCCCAGGAGAGACATCAGATGAAGCAGCCCCAGGAAAAGATGACCACGCGTTCGCATTACGTCGGTGTGTTCGACGACCGCAACGACGCCGAGCTCGCGGCGCGCGACCTTCGCGACGGTGGATTCAAGGACGACCAGATTGGGTACGCCTGGAAGGACGACTCCGGCAAGACCCGCACGGAAGGCAACAAGTCCGGTGAGCTCGCAGCCTCGGGCGCGGGCACGGGCGTCGTGCTCGGTGGCCTCATCGGCGCCGGCGCCGCGCTCCTCATCCCGGGCATCGGGCCCGTCATCTCCGGCGGCATCCTCGCCACCGCCCTCGCGGGTGGCGTGACCGGCGCGGTGACCGGTGCCGTGGCCGGCGGCGTCAGCGGTGCCCTCCTCGGCCTTGGGATCCCCAAGGAAGAGGCGGACTACTACGACCAGCAGTTCCGCGATGGCCGCACGCTCATGACCGTGAAGGCCGATGACAAGTACAGCAATGCGAGTGACATCGTTCGTCGCCGCAACGGGTACGACTACGAGACCCGCAACGACCGTCCGGTCAAGGGCACCAAGACCACCGAAGTCAACCGGTAGATCCAGCAGTACGCGCGTTCCAGAGGAGGCCCGCCGATCGGCGGGCCTCCTGTTCGTTCTACGTGCGGAGGACCTCTGGCTCGAACCGCGGGCCGGCCATCTCCCGGTCGAGCGGGAATATCGGCCGGTCGAGTCCCTGGTACGGGAGTCGCACGATGTGCTGGTCGACCCCGCCGGGCGTGAGCGCGATGACCCAGCCCTTCGCCGCGTCGAACAGCTCCGGCACGAGATAGCCGACCTTCACCACAGTGAGATCGTGGTCGACCGGATCGAGCCCGAGCTCCGTGAAGTCCGCGATGCGGTGGTACGGCTTGCGCCGCGTCGTGAGGATGGCCCGCACTCCGCCCGCGGCGACGACCACGATGTCCCCTCCCACCGGATCCGAGGGTCGTACGTGGTGCACCGTGCCGCGGAGCGGCACCGACCATTGGGAGCCGAAGGTGCCGCCGACCCGAACCGAAACGGCACCACCCAGGCCGGCCCGGACGCATGCGGCCACCCCGGCCGGATCGACGCAGCTCGCCCAGATCGCGGTCGCCTGTCCACCACAGATCCGCGGCTCGTCGAGGAGCTGACCGAGCATGTACGCGGCGTCGCCGGCACCGCCGGCCGTCGGGTTATCGCCCGAGTCACTGATGAAGAACGGACGCTCCGGCCGCGAGAGACCGTTCGCGATGCAGGACGCCGCATCGGCCGCAGGTGCGCTGAAGTCGAATCGCGCGCGCGCGTCCCAGTAGCGCTGCGCCAGCTCCCGTGCGGCATCCGTGACCACGGCCGGGTCGGTGCCCGTCACGACCACCGCGGCGCCGCACCGCGGCTCGTCCGCCCACGCGTAGCCGATCCAGACCGCGGCGTCGATGACGCCGTCGCGGGCTGCGATCGCCGGCAACGACCCGTAGATGCCACGAGCCGGCTCGTCCCGTGTGCAGGCGCGCTCGCCGGGCAGCAGCACGGGCACGCGGACCCACGCGCGCAGCGGACGGGTGCCACGGTCCAAACAGGCGACCAGGTTCGCCACTGCTCGGGTCTTCGTCTGCGCGGCGTCCTCATGCGGCGACATGCGATGGGAGGTCGCGAGATCGAGGGCGCCCGCGAGCCGGCGCGACATGTTCCCGTGCGGGTCCATTGACGCTGAGATGAGGCATCGCGATCCGGCGGCATCGCGGACCGCGGACGCGAGGTCACCTTCCGCGTCGGTCATGCCGGTCACGGTCATCGCGCCGTGGATGTCGAGGAAGATCCCGTCCAACGGCATCGCGCGCCGCAGACCGTCCAGGAGCTCGGCCTTGATCTCCTCGTAGAAGGGGCGCTCGACGACGCCACCCGGCAGAGCGCGCGCGTGCACGAGCGGCAGCCAGTCGATGTGCGCCGGCAGGTGGTCGTACCTGGCGAGCAGCTCGGAGCCGCGAACGACGGTGAAGTCCGCGGCGCCGCTGCGATGCGGGCTGAAGGTGCTCGATTCGATCGCCATGCCGCCGATGGCGACGCGCATCCGCGCTCCGGTCATGCGGTGCGACTCTAGTCGGCGCACCGGGCGTGGCGGGCTAGAACGGGATCGTGCGGACCAGCGTGCTCTTCATCCCCAGCGTCGTGCGCAGGAACCGATCGCCCTTGAGGTCGACATGCGCGTCCGTACCGCGCACGCGGACCGAGATCGGCCTGCCGCCGGGGCTCATGTTGAACTCCAGCGAGACGAAGTCGCCGATATCGATGCCGTAGTCCTCGATGATCTGCTCGCGGATCACGGCGCCGCTGAACGAACGCGACCATAGCGTGTGGGGCATCGGTCCGCGTGCGTCGGACGCGGCGGTCTCGGCCGGGTCGGTCGCGACCGCGAGGTAGGGCCAGCCGTCCTGGCACTGCCACGTCGTGCCCACGCGCTCCGCCTCAAGGACGCAGCCGACGTTCTCGGTGATCCCGCCATCCGCGGATGAGTAGAGGGCGCGGATCGGAGCGCCGCTGTAGGTGAGGATCAGGCCGGCGGTCGAGGCCACCGCACCGGTCGTGCGCGGGCTCTCGGCCGTGCGCCCGCCATAGCACTGGTCTGCCGTGTCATCGCGCACGTCCCACGTCCGGTCGCCCGCGGTCGCCTGCCGCCACGCCGCGTACGTGCGCGCGGTGATGGCCTGCGCGCGGAGGGCTTCGATCTCCCACTGGCTCGGCATCTCGCTCGGCAGCGAGCCCTGCATGTAGTCGTCGGACGACACGTAGTTCACGACGCGCAGAGCCGACCCATCGCGTACCGCGAACATGAAGCTGCCGCGGTAGGCGAGTCCCTTCTGGTCGATCGCGATCGGGTCCCAGGCCTGCTTCGGCATGAGCGTGAACGACTCGTCGGCGTTGAGGCGGGACGTGCGCCCGGTGTCGTCGCGCGCGTACAGAGCGTCGCCGTCGGTCCACACGCGGAGCGATTGGTCAGGCCCAAGGTCGAAGTACACGACGCTCGGATCGAGCGTGTACACGAGGCGCATCCCGCCGGCCGAGCGCATCCCGGCAACGTCGTTGATCGACCGGCCCACGCAGCCGGTGGACGGCGCCGAGAGCAGCACCCGGAACGGCTTCGTGATCGGCTGCTTGGCAAGCTGCGCGCCCGGGAAGTACCGCGCGACGATCTGCTCGCCCGTCAGCCGCACGCCTGTTGCGCCCTGGGCCCAGCCCTGCGCGCCCCACTGCGAGAGGCCGATGCCGTGACCCCAGCCCTTCCCGTAGAACGTGATGCCGTCCTGCACGCGCACGAGCTCATGCTTCGTGGGGACGGCGTGGCCGGAGAACCACCCGACGCCTTCCTGGACCATGTCCCAGGCGAGGATGAACGTCCCCTCGGCCCGCGGCGCTCGGACCGACACGGTGAGCGTGACCTCGTCACCCGGCTGGATGTTGTGGGGAAGCAGCGCCCGCGATCCGTCCCATTGCACCGCGACGGGCGTCCCATCGAGCCAGTGATAGCCAAGGCGGACCGGCGCCGGGCCACCTGCGGGCCACGTCTGCAGACCGGTGTTGCGCACGCGTACCTCGATCGGCGCGTTGCCGCCCGGCACGATCGTCGCCGGCACGGTGCTCGCGCCGTACCCGGCGTCGAACTCCGTGGTGACGCGGAGCGCGAAGGTGCCCGCCGCGGCATCGCTCGCGGAGAACCAGGCCTGACCTTCGCGGATGAGATCGGGCCGGACCGTGTAGACACCGGTCAGTGCGGGCGCGGTGAGCTGCATCGCGACGGTCACATCGCCGCCCGGCGCGACATCGGAGGGGATCGTCGATCGCGGTCCGTCCCAGACGACCAGGGTCCCGGCGGCGTCATACAGGTGGTAGGCAAGGCGCACGGCGTGGTCGCCTGACCGGTCCCACGCATCGTTGCCCTGATTGCGCACGGTGACCGGGATCGCGCGCGTCTCGCCGGGGGCCATCGGCGCGGGCGCCGCGGCGTAGATGGCGGTCTGCCGGACGACCTTGGGATTCAGCGCTTCGGTGGTCCGGCCGTCGGTGCGCGGCTCCCCCCGGGCATAAGCGACGGCCCGGGTCGCGACGTCGGTGACGGCGACCGCGGCCTGGCCGGCGACGCTATCGGGGTGCGTGGCGGTGAGCGATGCGACGACAGCGAGCAAGAGAGCTGCGGTCCCGAGCCGGAGGAGGAGCAGCGGTCGCCTTCCCATCGTTGATGGGAACGCGGTGCCGCCCGCCGTCGACACGCGTTTCCCCGCCCGCTGATCCGGTCATGATCCAACTGGTGTGTGATCACCGACCGATCGAGGCTCTGCTTGAACGGCGACCCAACCGACGAGCAGGCAGACCCATGGGCCTGCGACATGCTCTCCATACCTACCGGCATCACAAGGAGGATCACGTGAAAGTCAATGAGCTCATGACCCGCGACCCTGCGACGTTGCGGCCCGGCTCCACGGCGACCGAGGCGGCCGCGCTCATGAAGAGCAAAGATTGCGGTTCCCTGCCGATCGTGGAGGGCGGCAAGCTCGTCGGGATCGTCACCGATCGCGACATCGTCCTGCGCGTGGTCGCAGCGAAGAAGGACCCGGCCACGGTCAAGATCTCCGAGATCATGACCAAGGATCCGGCCACCGTCGGTCCCGAGGCGACCGCATCCGAGGCGTCGAAGCTGATGTCCGACAAGCAGGTCCGGCGGCTGCCCGTGGTCGAGAACGCAAAGCTCGTCGGGATGCTGGTCATCGGCCAGCTGGCGCGCCATGAATCGAACAGTGCCGCGGGCGACACGTTGAAGGATGTAAGCCAGAAGCGTTAGTGCCCTCGCGCTCCCGGCACGCGCAGCTTCGGGAACTTCGCTCGCAGATCCGTCGCACCGACCTGTGAGATCGCCTCGGGCTCGGCGAGCCCCGCGAGGGTGTAGCGCCCGAGCGCTTTGAAGGTGATCCCGTCCGCGCGCGGGAGTCGAGCGCGTCGCGGGCCGCGGTCGAGAGGAGGATCTGGCCGCCGTGCCCCGCGGAACAGACGCGCGAGGCGGTGTGCACGCCGATCCCGACGTAGCCGGTCTCGGACAGGGCCGTCCGTCCGGTGTGGATGCCGATGCGGACGCAGACCTCGACACCGTCCGGCCAGGCCCGCGACTGCAGCCCGCGCTGGATGGCCAGCGCGGCATCCAGCGCCTGAGTCGGCTTCCGGAATGCGGCGAAAAACTCGTCTGCCCGCGCATCGACCTCGTGGCCACCCGCCTTCCGCACCCCGGCGCGGATGAGCGTGCGCACCTCGCGAAGCAGCTTCGCGTACCGGTCGCCGAGCGCGCGGAGCAGCGTGGTCGATCCCTCCATGTCGGTCATCAGGAAGGTCACGGTGCCACGCGGGAGGCCTGCGACATCCGTTGCGCGGCCCCGGGTTTCGGCTTGCAGCCGCTCCTTCCGCAGCTGCCCGTCGAAGAAGCCGATCGGCACGATGCCGTAGCGCTTTGCCGCCGCGAGGAGCCGCTGGCGGGCTTTCTCTCTCGCGGCATCGTCTTCGAAGACCGTCTGATCGAAGCGCGACAGCGCATTCCGGACGTGCGAGGCGTCGTGGATCGGCAGGCGCCGACGGCCCGCCGCGTCGACGTACGCGAACGCCGTCGCCGGGAGCTTCGCGCGGTCGGTGGAGCTAAGTGGCATCTCTCGATTATTGGCCGTTCCGCCGGCCGTGGGGTCGTATGCTCGCGCCGCCCGGCGCCGCGCCGAGGCCGACGGAGGATGCCGTGAACTGGGTTGCGATCATCGTCGCGATGGTGGTGAACATGATCATCGGCTCATTGTGGTTCTCACCGCTGCTGTTCCAGAAGCCCTGGACGGCCATGCGGGTCGACAAGACCCCGATGAGCGGCGTGGCGAGCCCGATGCTCTATGTGATCACGGCCGTCGGGGCGCTCGTGAGCGCGATCACGCTCGACTGGATCATCGGCCTGGCCGGCGCGCGCTCGCTCCTGGGTGGCGCGATCATCGGCCTGTACGCGGGCCTCGGGTTCGTCGCTCCGGCGATCCTGTCGGACAACCTGTTCAACGAGCGCCCGTTCAAGCTGTACCTGATCGTCGCCGGATTCCCGGTGGTCGGGCTCCTGATAATGGGCGCGATCATCGGCGCCCTCGGGGCGTAGCCCAGCGACACCGCCGCGCGGCTACGCTGCCGGCGGTGTCAGGTCCGTCGCTCTGGCGCCACGCCGATTTCCTCAAGCTCTGGGTCGGGCAGACCATCTCGGAGCTCGGCTCCGGCGTCACCCGTACGGCGTTGCGACTCGTCGCGCTCCTGACGCTGGGCGCGGGCGCGGCCCAGATGGCGTACCTCGTGGTCGCCGCGTCCACCGGTGTGCTGCTCGTCGGCCTTGTCGCGGGCGCGTGGGTCGACCGCCTCCCACGCCGGTCGATCCTCATCTGGACGGATGTGATCCGGGCGGGGCTGCTCTTCTCGATCCCCGTTGCAGCGGCCGCCGGCGCTCTGCGTATCGAGCACCTCTACGTCGTCGCGTTCGTCGAGGCGTGTCTCGGCACGCTGTTCGACTCCGCGTATCACTCGTACCTGCCGTCCCTTGTGGGGGTGGACCGCCTGGTGGAGGGGAACGCGAAGCTTTCGCTGAGCTCGTCCGTGGCCGAGGTCGGCGGCCCGGGCCTCGCCGGAGCGCTCGTGCAGGTGGTGAGCGCGCCGTTCGCCATCCTTGTCGATGCGGTCTCGTACGTCGTGTCGGCGGTCTCCCTCATCTTCGTCCGCGCACGCGAGGCACCGCGTACGCGTGCGCTACGACAGGGCATCGGCCGGGAGATCGCGGAGGGCCTGCGGTTCGTCCGGCGCCATACCCTGGTCTTCCCGATCGCAGCGAGCTCGGTGTCCGAGCACTTCTTCGGCTCGTTCTACGCCGCGCTCTATGGCCTCTATCTTCTGGACGTCCTCCGCCTGACGCCACTGCTGCTCGGCCTCGTGATCTCGGCTGGCGGTGTCGGTGCGTTCATCGGCGCCTCGTTCGCGGGCAGGGTCATCCGGCGGCTCGGCATCGGACGTTCGATCCTCGTCATGATGCTGGCGAACTCGGCCATCGGCGTGCTCACGCCGCTGGCCGCCGGACCGATCGCGGTCGCGACGCTCATGGTCTTTCTGCCGCAGCTCATCGGCGACGGCATGAACACGATCCAATGGATCGCCCAGGACAGCGTGGTCCAGAGCGCGGTGCCCGATCGTGTGCTCGGTCGCGTCAGCGCCACGCTCGACGTGCTGTCACATGGTGCTGCACCGCTCGGCGCGCTGGTGGCCGCGGCGATCGCTGAGACGTACGGCGTGCGCTCGGCGATCGGTGTCGCCTGGATCGGTGGCCTCGCCTCGGTGCTGTTCATCGTCTTCTCGCCGCTCCCGCGGCTGCGATCGATCGACGCCGACGCCGGGACCGCCGTTTAGCTTGCGGGCGCGACGAACCGGATGCTGAGCATCGTGCGGCAGCGGGGGCAGTTGAGCGTGGCGAGGGACGATTCCCGCTGGCCGAGAGCCGGGACGAACTTCAGGCCGTCGGCGTCCGAGACGTGCCGGTTGCATTCCGGACAGCGAAGCTCGCCGCGGTCCAGCTCCGCGTGGGTCGCCTGCAGATCAGCAAAGCCAACTCGTTTCTTGCGCCCCATGTCCTCGCTCCGATCACGTTCCGATTCGCGTGGATGATGCGACCACCTGGAGGCTGGCCGATGACGAATTCCACCCGTAGCCACCGCGCGCATGCCAGGTGACGTTTCGCGCGCACGCGACCGCGTGTAGGTAATGCTACCGCGTGTCCTGACGTTAGTTTGGCGTCGGCACGCCAATGGGGGCGGGGTCGTTCAATAGGCCGCTCCTCACGCCGCGAGGAGCCCCAGCGGGGCAGACCCGATGACGCTTTCGGCTAGCGGCGCATCTCCTCCAGGTATCGCAGGCTGCGCATTGCGTCATCACGCGCGGTCCCAGGCGGGTCATCGGCACGGGACACGCGATCCTGTTCGACGACGAACCATCCGTCGTATTGCGGGCCTATGGCTGCGAAGACACCACTGAAGTCGATATCTCCGGCGCCAAGCGGGGCGAAGGCGCCCTGGGCGACGGCAGCGGCGAACGAGCTGCGGGACGCGCGCGTTCGCTCGAGCACAGCTTGTCGCGCGTCCTTCAGATGCACGTGAGCGATGCGCGCCGCGTGCCGCCGCGCTACGTCGGCGGGATCGCCGCCGCCATACGCCACGTGACCTGTATCGAGGCACAGCCGGACCAGTGACGGATCGGTCCGCCCGAGCATGGTGTCGATCTCCCCTGGGGTTTCGACGTACGTCGCTCCGTGCGGATGGAACGCCGTCACGAGACCCCGGGCGAGCGCCCGGCGGGCGACCTCGTTCGCGCCCTCCGCGAAGACGCTCCACTGATCCTGCGTGAGGCCGGCGCTCCCGTCCTGCGGCACGCGTCCGGCGGTGGCCTGGCGCCGCTGGTCGCCGGCATCCGCGAGGACCAGGATCGTGGCCCCGCTGTTCGCGAGCAGATCGATCAGCGTGTCGGCCGCGGCGATCGCGCTTCCGCGCAGGGCCGGATCGTGAAGCGTGAGCGGACAGAAGGCGCCGACGAGCTCGAGGTCGTGCCGAGCGAGCGAGCGGCGCAGTTCGGCGGGATCCTCAGGGAGATACCCGAGGGGACCGAGCTCGACGCCGCGGTATCCACAGGTGGCGACTTGGGTGAGAAATGTTTCGGGGGCCGGCTGCAGACCGCCGGTCGCCTCGCTGACGCCCCAGCTGACCGGCGCGTTCGCGATCCTCACGCGCCCGCAGTCGTGGGGACCGCGGCATCGGGATCGATCGCGGCAGCCACCTCGGACACGGCCGCGTCGTAGGCAAAGGCCCGTGCCAAGCCCGGAGGAACGCGCAATGTGACGCGCGCTCCCACGGCGAGCCGGTGATCGTGCTCGAGGCGCAGCCTCCACTGGGTGTGGTCGTCCAGCTCGACGTTGTATTCGGTCCGATCGCCGAGGAAGGCCGCGCGCACGACCCGCGCTTCGATCACACCAGGATCCTCTGCAGTCGTGCCCTCCGCGATCCGGATGTCCTCGGGCCGGACGAACACGATGGCCTCTGCGCCTGCCGTCGGCGGGTTCGTGCCGATGGAGCAGACGAGCCGACCGCGGCCGCTTTGCACGCTCGCGCGCCCATCCTCAAGTGACACACACTGGCCGACGAGGCGGTTCGGGTTTCCAACGAACGCCGCCACGAATGCGGTCCGCGGCGTCGCGTAGACCTCGGTCGGCGTGCCGATCTGATGGACGACACCACCCTCCATGACCGCGATGCGGTCCGACAGACTGAGCGCCTCCTCTTGGTCATGGGTGACGTAGATGGCGGTGAATCCGAGGCGCGCCTTCAAAGACGCGATCTCCTCGCGCATCTCCAGGCGCAGCTTGGCGTCGAGATTGGAGAGTGGCTCGTCGAAGAGGACCACTGCCGGCTGATAGACCACCGCGCGCGCGAGGCCGACCCGCTGCTGCTGGCCGCCGGAGAGCTCGCGAGGGAAGCGATCCTGCAGACCCTTCAGCCCGACCATCGTCACGGTCTCCATCGCGCGGCGATTGCGCTCGGCGCGAGCAATGCCGCGGACGCGCAACGGATAGGCCACGTTGTCCAACACGCTGAGATGTGGAAACAGCGCGAAGTTCTGGAACACCAGGCCGATGTTGCGCTTGTGGGTCGGCACGTCCGTCACGTTCTGTCCGCCGATCCAGACCTCGCCCGCGTCCGGTCGCAGGCCGCCGGTGATACAGCGGAGGGCGGTGGTCTTGCCGCAGCCGCTCGGGCCGAGGAGGGTGACGAGCTCTCCGCGCCGGACGACGAGGTCGATGCCTCGGCACGCCACGAAGGTGCCGAACCGCTTGACCAAGCCGCGGAGCTCGATCATCGCGGCCGCTGCGGGCTCATCCGTCGAATGCGCCGTTGTGACTGGTCGGCTCGGCAGGCCGGCGTCGCGGGTCACTTCGCACCCACTTTCACGGTGCGCAGGTCGCGGCGTGACGCGGTGGCTGCCTCGCAGAGGACCAGGGCGGCCAATGCGTCCGCGCCTGTGACGGCCACCGGCCGGTCGTCCCGGACCGCGCTCGCAAAGTCGTCCAGCTCGAGTGCATACGCGAGCGGGTAGCGCTCGGTGAAGTCCGTGACGTAATCGACGGCGGCCTGTCCGGGCGTCAACCACTCCACGTGAGCGCGACGGTGGTTACCGATCCGAGCGGTGGCGAGCGAGCCCATGACCTCGGTCGAGCATTCGTAGCCGTAGCCGGCTGCTCGGCTGTTATCGATGACGCCGACGGCCCCAGCGGCGAAGCGCACGGTGACGACTGCCGTGTCGATGTCGCCGATCGACCGCGCCGCCTCGGAGACAGCCGCGCCGACCGCGGTCACCTCGGTGATCTCCCCGACCATCCATCGTGCCGTATCGAAGTCATGGATCGTCACGTCGGAGAAGAAGCCACCCGACGTCCTCATGTACTCGACACTGGGCGGGCGCTTGTCGCGCAACGAGGTCCTGAAGAGGTAGACCTCGCCGAGCTCACCAGCGCGGATCCGGTCGTTGGCGGCCTTCCAGTCCGGATCGAACCGGCGGTGGAAACCGACCTGCAGCTTGACGCCCGCGGTGCTCGCGGCCTCGATCGCCGCGCGCGTCGCAGCTTGATCGAATGCGATCGGCTTTTCGCAGAAGATGTGCTTCCCGGCCGCGGCGGCCTGGATGACCATCGGTGCGTGCATCGGGGTGGGGGTCACGATCGCCACGGCGTCTACGTCCGCGCGCCCCAGTGCATCCTCGAACGAGGTCGACCACGGCACGCCCAGCTCGTCACCCACCTGCCGGGCGACGTCTCCGATCGCGTCGACGACCATCACGAGCTCCGCTGATCGTGTTCGGTACGCGAGGTTCTGCGCATCGAACCGCCCCATCCGGCCCAAGCCGGCGACGGCGATACGGGTCCGGCCCTTCTTGGTGTCAGTCATCGCGTCCTCCCCCTACACAGCGCGCATCGAGCTGCGCTCTGACGCTGAAATGCTCGTCGCACGTCCCGTCGCGGCCGCCGACAGGATCGCATCGCAGATGACCGCCGCGCGGTACCCATCGTCGAAGCTCGCTTGATCGTCACTCAGAGCTCGCTCGTGGATGAAGGCATCCAGAAAGTCGCGCCATTGGTGCGCGAATGTGTGCTCCCAGCCGAGGATATGTCCCGGGTTCCACCAGATCCCGAGGAACGGGTGGTCGCGTTCGGTCACCAGCACGTCGCGAAAGCCGCCCAGGCCACCGATGTCATCCTGCGCCAGATACACGTGCAGCCGGTTGAGGTCCTCCAGGTCCCACCAGAGCGATCCCGCCGAACCGTTGAGCTCGATGCGTTGACGGCCCTTCCAGCCGGTCGCGCATCGCGAGGCTTCGAGGGTCGCGAGCGCCCCGCCGGCGAGCTCGAGGACCGCGGCGTACGCGTCCTCATTTTCGACGGGGAGCATGCGGTCGCTGTGGTCCGGGTCGGGGCGCTCATCGATGAAGCGGCTCACCACCGCCGAGACCGACACCGGCTCGCCTGCGAGGTAGCGCATGAGGTCGAGGAGGTGTGAGTAGTCACCGACTGCCCCATTCGACGGGCGCGACGCCGTGAACCGCCAGCTTCGAGCCACCTCGGGCGAGCGGGCCCAGTCCTGTAGGTACGTAGCCCGCACGTGGTGCACGTCGCCAAGCCGGCCCCTCGCGACGAGCTGGCGAGCCAGCCGGATCGCAGGAACAAATCGATAGTTGAAGCCGCACGCGTGAAGGGCACCCGACGCACGCGCGCAGCGCAGCATTCGGCCGGCCTCTGCGGAGTCGCCGCCGAGTGGCTTTTCGCAGAGCACCGCCTTGCCGGCCTCTAAGGCGGCCGTCGCGGCGACCTCGTGGTTCTCGGTCGGGCTCAGCACAGCGACCACGTCCACGTCAGGGTCGGCGACGACCTGCCGCCAGTCCGTCGACCACCGTGCGAACCCAAGGTCGCGGGCGCTCCGTTCGACCGCGTCGGGATCGCGGCCGGCCACGCTCACGAGCCGGAGCGCCCGGGGGAGGGGGGCGACGTGGCCGATCGTGAGGATCGCGTGCGCATGTACGCGCGCCATCCAGCTGTGCCCAATGAAGCCGATGCCGATCGGCGATCCGGCCACGCTAGATCGGACGCGCCACGGGATTGGACCAGGCCCGGCGCCCGTCGCGATCTACGACAGTCACGCGGAACCATGGCGCATCCAAGCCGGAGGCATCGAGTACGACCTCGACGAGGTTCGCGCCCTTCACCTGGACGACCGCGGATCCGTTCCCCCGGGCGAAGACCCAGGCCGCGGGGGAGCAGCTGACAACGAGCCGTCCGGAGCGGTCGATCGAGATGTCTCGGATCTCCGGTCCGATGCTCGAGTAGTACGCCCCTGCCTTGAGCGCCGCGACGATCTGAACGGCCGACCGCTCTTCGGTCTTCACCCAGACCCACCCAGCGAGCGCGTCCTCGCGATCGTCCGTGAAGTGGGCGTCGTCTGTGGCGCATGCGGTGTACTGCCCGCCCTTGAGCAACAGTCGATCGAAGACGTGCCAGCTGTCGGCGCGGTCGTTCAGCCCTGCCGCCGTCGCATTCCAGGCCTCGATGGCATGGATGGGTCCGAGGGTCCGGATCTCGTCCTCGCCGAGGTTGTACCAGGCCGGATGATTCGCGACCACGAATGCGCCGGCGTCGAGCGCGCGCCGCGCGATCCCTGGACCGGTCTCATCCGGCGAGGGCGGGGCGAAGTCCGCGGGTAGACCGATCCCGAGCATGTGCCAGTGCTCGCCGGACTCCACCCGTCCGGCATGCAGCTCCGCCCCGCGAACGGTCACGAAGCCGTCGCGGTCGAAGGGCGTCGCGTCAGTGATCGGATAGCCGAACCGATCGAGGAAGTGATCGGAGAGACACAGGAAGTCGTAGCCGGCCTTCGCGTAGATGTCGCAGATGGCCTCCGGCGTCAGGCGACCGTCGGAGCGTGTCGAATGGCAGTGCAGATTCCCACGCCGGAAGCGCCCAGGCAGCGCGAACGGGTTGCTCCAGCTCACAGACCCTTCACTCCTCCGAGGATCGCTTCCGGCCGGATCTGGCGCTGGATCAGCACCAGCAGCGCGAGCGACGGCAGCAGCAGGATGACGGAGATGGCGCTTGCCACCTCTTGGAAGCCGTCGCCGATCGCAAGATACGTCTGGACCGTCAAGGTGAGCGTGCCGGGGCCGTAGGTCACCAGCGTCAAGGTGAATTCGTTCAACGAGGTGATGAGCGCGAATAACGTCGCGGCCATGAGGCCCGGGAGCGCCATCGGCATCGCCAGGTGCACGGTGTTCCGTAGCCAGCTGCCACCGCAGACCCGGCCGGCCTCGAACACCCGCTCGTCAAGGGATTCGAAGGTCGCGGTCATGATCAGCACGACGAACGGCATCGCCAGCACCGCGTGCGCCAGCGCGACGCCGATGTGGGTGTTCACCAGACCGAGGGCGTAGAACTCGCGTGACGCTCCGAGGGCGAAGGTGATCGGCGGGATCGTCTTCGGGAGCAAGACGAGGGTGAGCAGCAGGCTCTTCGCCGGAATGCGACGTCGCGCGATCGCCCACGCGGTGGGCACACCGATGATCAGGCTGATCAACACGCACAGCGCCGCGATGAGGAACGAGTTGCCGAGGACCTGCGGAATGTGGGTGACGTTCAGGGCCCACTCGAACCAGCGGAGGGTGACGGATTCGGGGAACAACCGGCCGCCGAACCAGCCTTGGCCGAACGCCATCGTCAGGATCGCGATGAACGGGCTGACCACGTAGAGCAGAAAGGCGAACAACAAGGTGTACGCGAGGATCCGGCCGAGGTGCGGGACCGCCGGCATCCCCCGGGTCCTGGCCGGCGTCATCGGAAGCGCGATCTGGCTCATGCCCGGACCCGTCGCCGAGGCGGGCTGGACAGCCGCAGGTACACGGTGATCACCACGAGCGAGACGACCGCCATCAGCATCGCAAGCGCGCTGCCGCGCGCGAAGTGCTGGAACGTCGATGCCTCGGTATAGATGACGACGGCGAGCGGTCGCAGATCACCGCCGGCGATGATCGGCACGTTGAATGCGCCGAAGGCCAGGAGGAACGTGAGGATCGATCCGGAGCGGATGCCCGGCCAGCTCAGGGGGAATGTCACGCTCCCGAATACCTGCCAGGGGCTGCCGCCGGAGACTCGTGCAGCCTCTTCGACGTTCGTGTCGAGGCCTTCGATCGCCGAGAGCGTCGTCAGGATCGTGTACGGCGCGTAGAGCCAGGTGTAGAAAAGGAGCAGTCCCGGCACCGTGTAATCGATCGACAAGGGCCCTCCGCCCGGGGCCAGGTGGCTGAAGAGCCGGTTCAGCCAGCCATTCTTGTCCCAGATGATCAGGAGTCCGAGCGCGCTGATGAGCGCGAGCACCATGAGCGGCGTCAGGATCAAGAGCCGGATGAGTCGATGGCCACGCATCTTCTGTCGGAGGGTCAGCGCCAGCGGTACGGCGAGCAACACGGACAGGATGGTCGTACCGACCGCGAGCAGGGTGGTCAGGGCCAGGGCGCCGAGGTACTTCTCCGAGGTGAGGATGTTCTGATACTGCGCGAGCGTTGGGCCGACGCCCGCGTCGGTCTCGAGGCTCGTGAGGAACGTGACCCCGAGCGGGTAGGCGAAGAACGCCAGGATGTAGGCGATCGCGGGGCCGAGCATGAGCACCGTGAGGGCGCGACCTTCGCCCCCGTTGCCACGGCGGGGTGCCGCGGCAACGGGGGCGGACGCAACGGCGATCTGCTCAGCCGCCATCGGTCAGGGCTTGCCTACGTACGTCCCGCCATTCTCCTTCAGCCAGTTGTAGGACGGGAGATTGCCGAGCGGGATGCGCCTGGCCTTCACGGTGTCCCACGCTGGGATCCGGTCATTGATCTTCGCAGGCACCGCGTCGAACTTGTTGATCGCCATGTACTGATACATCTCGGTCAGCATGCGGAGCTGCGTCTTCTCCGAGATGAGCCAGTTGATCAGCGCATTCGCATTCTTCTTCTGATCAGCGGAGGCATTGGCGGGAGCTGCCAGGTAGGCCGCCCCGCCGTACATGCCCGTCGGGAACACCGATGCCTTCACGGACTGTTGGAGCAACCCCTGGTCCGCGGACCAGAGCGTGAAGTCGATCGCATACTCGGTGATCCACACATCACCGCTCTTGAACTGCTGGAACAGCGTGTTGGGCTCACCCGCGAGCGGTTGGTAGAAGTTCGACGAGAACTCCTTGAACTTCGCGAGGCCCGCGGCCCATTCCGGCGTGGTCTGCAGTGGATCGGGGAATGTCTTCGAGAAGTCCACGCCTGCGCCGATAAGGAAGTCCCGCATCATGAGTCGCCCGCCGCCCGAGGCGGCATCCGGTCGGATCATGCCGATGTGGCCCTTCCACTCGGCCCGGCGCGCATAGAAGTCGTCCCACGACGTCGGCGGTTTCGAGATCTTTGCCGAGTCGTAGACGATGCCGAACTGGTCGCGCCAGAACGGTGTTGCCCGACCCGTCGTCGCTACGCCGAACGCTTCTTTCAGATCGTTGGCGTCGATGAGCGACAGGTTCGGGATCTCCGCTTTCGCATCCGTCAGCGTGCTGAACGGGATCTTCGCGTCGATCATGTTGCCGAGGACGTCTGGCTTGAGCAGCGTGAGACCCACGTCGCCCTGGCCGGCGCTCTGCGCCTTGAGGCGCGTGAGGAGATCGGCACCCGACCCCGGTAGGTAGGAGATCTTGATCCCCAGCTCCTTCTCCGCGTCAGGAAGGATCTTCGCGAAGAACGCCTGGAAGTTCGCGCCACCCGCCGAATCCAGGAATGTGATCGACCCGTTGCTTCCCGGAGCCGGCAGCGCGGAAGCTCCAGTAGCCGCAGGGGAACCCGCCCCGGCACCGCCACACGCACCAACGACCAGCATGGCCACGATCCCGACGATGAACGATGTACGCATTTTCAACCTCCCGCGTTGCACGGCACTATGCTCGCCGGAATGATATTCCTCAGTCGTGCATAGTTTGGCAATGGCCTTCCAATCACCTGTCACGGTTGCCTTCGACTGGAATGGAACGCTCGTCGCCGATGCCGCGCGCGCCTGCGCGGCCATGTGCGTGGTGCTTGAGCGCCGGGGACTTCCGCAGCTGGAGCGGGACCGATTTCATGAGGGATTTCGCCTGCCGCTCGGGGCCTGGGTGGCCGATCTTGGTGTGTCGGTAGCGGATGTCGGCGGCGCTGTCACGGAGTGGAACTCCGAGATGGGCCTGCGGCCAGCCGAGCTCTCCGCCGGAGCAGCGGACGCCATAGCGGCGATCCGCTCGCTGGGCATCCGTTGCGGGGTCGTGAGCGCAGCGGCCCGTGACGCGGTCCAGCGCGATCTCGACCGACCTGCGTTGCGTGGCTTCGCCGATCAGCTCGACTTCGTCATCGGCGACGCGGAACCGAAGCGGGCTGCGTTCGCCAAGCTTGCGGGTGTCCGACCGCGTGACTTCGTGTACGTCGGCGATACCGAATACGACATGCTGGAGGCTCGCGCAGCCGGCGTTCGCTCGATCGGATTCGCCGGGGGATACCGTCCCCGCGGCGCGCTGGCGGTGGCCGGGGCCGAGTGGATCATCGATCAGCTCACCGAGCTGCCCTCCGTGCTGGACCGGATCTGGGCCGACGTTCTTCCTGTGGGTTCCGGTGGCTCGCGATGACCTCAGCGGACGCGTTCAGTGCGCGACGGGCCGCGGCCTGCGATCGCATCGCCACGGCCACGTAGAGCGCGTCCAACAGGCAGAGGTGGGCGAGACGGCTTGCCATCGCCTCATGCCGGAAGGATTGCTCCGGCCCGCCACTCACGAGCACGATGTCAGCGAACCGTGAGATCTCGGACCGCGCAAAGCTTGTGACCGCGACCGTCGTCGCGCCGACGTCCCGGGCCGCGCGCAGGGTCATCACTGTTTCGCGCGTCGCCCCGGTGTGCGTGATTGCGACGCAGACATCGCCGCGGCGCAGCAGTCGCGAGGCCACGTGCTGGACGTGCACATCGGGTGGCGCATCAGCCTGGACGCCGATCGTCCGGAATCGATATGCGGCATCTTGTGCGAGCGGGGCCGAGGTACCCACACCGACGAATAGGACTTGGTGCGCGCGAGCGATGGCCTTCACTGCCTCCTCGAACCGATCGGGATCGACGGTCCGCACACCTTCCGCCACGGTGTGAGCTGCGGCTGCGAACACCTTGAGCAGCACCGTGCCCGAACCGTCTCCGTTCGCGATATCTCCGTGGTGAAGCGGCTGTGCCCGAACCTCACCGGCGAGACTGACCTGCAGATCGCGAAAGCCGAGGAACCCCATGCGTTGGCACGAGCGGATGACCGTCGACGGTGATGTCTTCGCACGTCGGGCGAGCGCCTCCGCGGTCGCGGTGACCGCGGAGGCCGGATCGTCGAGGATCGCGCGAGCCACGCGCGTGTCGCTGGGCGACAGCGAGGGCATAAGGCTCCTGATCCGCGGGACGACACTGCCCTGGAAGGTCGGCGCCGATCGACGACGGTTCGGCAGACCGCCGGCGGCCACCTTGCTTCGCTGCCGCGTCACACGCAGGCCTGCACGAACCGCAGACTAACGACATCCTCGTCTCGTCAGGGGCGTCCGACTGGTCTATGAGTAGTTCTGAGCGCTGACGCAATCGCGTTAGCCCACAGAGCCGGCGCTCGGACTCGAACCGCCGGCCGACGGCGTACGGTCCATCCATACGTCGCGACTGTTCGCCAGCGTTCGCCCGTTCGGGTCTGTACGTCGGTGGCAGCTCGTCGCCGTCCGCCGGCGTTGTGGCCGGAAACTATCGTCAGCTCGACGCGCGGGGATCGCGAAGAGGTGCTTGCGTTGTTACCGATACGTGCATTCGGCTCTTCTCGAAAATTGGGCACCCGACGCGGGCGACCGAATTGTCCTGGACTGTGCGACGACGACGAACTAAGCCGACGGGCAGACTCGAACTGACGACCGGCGGCTCCGGCGGTTTACGAATCGCAATGAGGCACGCTCGGCTCGCGAGTGTTCCGCACATGTAGACCCGCGCCGTACCGCGGTTTACGGCCCTGTTTCGCCCCAACTGCTGCGCGGATTGCTGCACACAGACTGGCTCACCGGTGGACGCGAGAGATCAGGCAACGTCGAAGCGATCGAGACTCATCACCTTGTCCCACGCAGCCACAAAGTCACGCACGAACTTCTCCTTCGAGTCGTCACATGCGTAGACCTCCGAGATGGCTCGGAGCTGGGAGTTCGAACCGAAGACGAGGTCGACGGCGGTGGCGGTCCATTTGAGCTCGCCCGTGGCGCGATCGCGACCCTCGTACCCGTTCTCAGCCGAGGCGGATGCCTTCCACTCCGTGCTCATGTTGAGCAGGTTCACGAAGAAGTCGCTGGTCAACGTCTCGGGCCGGTCGGTGAGGATGCCGTGGTGGGATTGCCCAAAGTTGGCGTTCAGGGCGCGCATGCCGCCGATGAGAACCGTCATCTGGGGAGCGGTCAGCGTCAACATGTAGGCCCGGTCCAGCAGCAGGGTCTCCGCCGACAACTTCGCTCCGGCTCGGAGGTAGTTGCGGAACCCGTCCGCGGCCGGTTCGAGCACGGCGAACGACTCCACGTCCGTTTGCGCCTGCGAGGCGTCCGTACGCCCTGGCACGAACGGGACCGTGATGGCGTGCCCGGCGTTCTTCGCCGCTTGCTCGACGGCCGCGCATCCGCCCAGAACGATCAGGTCAGCGAGCGAGATCTGCTTTCCCTTTCCGGCGGACTGTGAGCGCTTGAAGTCCTGCTGGATCTGCTCGAGGGTCTGCAGCACCTTGGCCAGTTCGGCCGGCTCGTTGACCTCCCAGTCCTTTTGCGGCGCAAGGCGAATCCGCGCCCCGTTCGCCCCGCCACGCCTGTCGGTACCACGGAAGGTTGCCGCCGACGCCCAAGCAGTGGAGACCAGCCGCGAGATGGACAGTCCCGATGCGAGGATCTTGCTTTTGAGGGCAACGATGTCCTTCAGACCGATCAGCTCATGATCGATCTTGGGGACGGGGTCCTGCCACAATTGCGGCTCCGGAACCCACGGGCCGAGGTAGCGCGAGACCGGTCCCATGTCGCGGTGCAACAGCTTGTACCACGCCTTGGCGAAGGCTTCTGCGAGCTGGTCCGGATTCTCGTGGAAGCGCTTCGCGATCGGCCCATAGATCGGATCAAACCGCAGCGCCAGGTCCGTGGTCAGCATCATGGGCGCGTGCCGCTTCGACGGATCATGAGCATCCGGCACCGTGCCCTGGGCCTCGGGATTCGTGGGAGTCCACTGCTTCGCACCGGCGGGGCTCGCCGTCAGCTCCCAGTCGTACGTGAACAGGTTGTCCAAGAAGCCGTGGTCCCACTTCGTCGGCTCGTTGGTCCATGCGCCCTCCAGCCCGCTCGTGAGCGTGTGGGCGCCCTTGCCGCTGCCGAAGGTGTTCCTCCAGCCGAGGCCCTGCTCCTCGAGGGGGCTAGCCTCGGGTTCCGAACCGACGTACTCCGAACCGACTGCACCATGGACCTTGCCGAAGGTGTGGCCGCCAATGATGAGTGCAGCCGTCTCCTCGTCGTTCATCGCCATGCGACGGAAGGTCTCTCGAATGTCCCTGGCGGCAGCCAGCGGATCCGGGTTGCCGGCGGGCCCCTCCGGATTCACGTAGATCAGGCCCATTTGCACGGCGCCGAGCGGGCCGGCGAGCTCCCGGTCCCCGCTGTAGCGCTCATCTCCGAGCCAGGTGTCCTCAGAGCCCCAGATGATCTCCTCGGGCTCCCAGATGTCCTCTCGCCCGAAGCCGAAGCCGAAGGTCTTGAACCCCATCGATTCCATGGCAACGTTGCCGGCAAAGACCAACAGATCGGCCCATGAGATCTTCGGTCCGTACTTCTGCTTGATCGGCAAGAGCAATCGGCGGGCCTTGTCGAGGTTCGCGTTGTCGGGCCAACTGTTGAGGGGGGCAAAGCGCTGAGCGCCATCGCCGCCACCGCCCCGGCCGTCGGCGATGCGGTACGTGCCTGCGGCATGCCACGACATCCGGATGAAAAGCGGCCCGTAGTGGCCGTAGTCAGCCGGCCACCAGTCTTGCGACTTCGTCATCACCGCGATGAGGTCCCGTTTCAGCGCGTCGAGGTCGAGGGTCTTGAACGTTTCTGCGTAGTTGAAGTCCTCGCCCATCGGATTGGACAGGGGCGAGTGATGATGGAGAACCGAGAGGTCCAGCTGATTCGGCCACCAGTCCTTGTTCGTCCTGGGCCGAGTCCGCTTGGGAGTCGGGGAAGGGATTGCAGGGCTCTCGCTTTCGCTGGCGCTCGCAGTCACGTCCTTCTTAGCAGTCACGTCCTTTGCATCAGACACGTCGGTTCTCCTCCCCAAGGTGTTTCCTTCTGATCGCTGGTTGCGCTCGACTTGGTTGCTGTGGATCCAAGGCTGTGTCGCCCAGTTGGTGTCGCACGTATCGTCAGGGGACAAGAGAAAAGAAACATGTCCCGGATTTGTGCTGAACGATAGCGGTCGCCCTTTTGCGAGCTACCTAGGATGCCGACCGTGTGCTGCGCTCGTCAGCTGCCTTGTTGGCGAGGACTAGCTCCGACGGAGTGGGCTGACGGTGAGCACAGGCGAAGCGCATTCCACCCTGCGTGACGGTCGCGGCTTCTGCGTGGTGCTCAATGCAGAGTCCTACCCCGCAGAAGCGGCACGTGGCGACGGCTTCCCTCGCCGTGCCTTTCTTGATGCATTCGTAGCAGTTCAACGCATCCCCTTTCTTCGTTTATCTTTTTTCAGCGTCCTCAGCATTTTACCAAGCGCAATGCGCAGATTCCCCCACAAATCGCGGAGCCGACGAAGGGGCTCGAACCCTTGACCTGCGGTTTACGAAACCGCTGCTCTACCAACTGAGCTACGTCGGCACGAAGGCCGAAGTCCATTTTAGACCGCGTCGGCGTCCAGCCCGTCAGAAGAAGCGGTGGTAGTGCACGAATTCTTCGTCGAGAGTCCAGCCGCATGCTTCGTACAGGCGCTGGGCGCTGAGATTCGTGATCTGCGTGCTGAGGGTCAGGCCCTTCGCGCCGGTCTCGGTGGCCCAGCGCTCCGCGCGGAGGACGAGCGCCCGCCCGGCGCCCGACTGCCGGGAGTCAGGTTCGACGTACAGGTCGTTCAACACCCAGAGGCGCTTCATCGATACGGATGAGAACGACGGATAGAGCTGCGTGAATCCGACGATCTCGCCCTCGGCGACCGCGAGGAAGATCACGGACTCACCGCGCTTCAGGCGATCGGCGAGGAACGCCCGTGCTCCATCGAGGTCGGACGGCTGCCCGTAGAACACGCGATACCCATCGAAGAGCGGCACGAGCGCGTCGAGGTCATCTAGCTCCGCGCGCACGGTGCGGACCTCACGCACGCATGAACTCCGCGAGCAGCCGGTGGAAGTGGCGCACGCCGCCCTCGCGCGCCGGCGAGTACCGGCCGCGGTCGTAGAGGCGCGAGCGCACGCCACGCTGCACGGCTTCGACGATCGCCTCGTCCTCCCGCTCGACGCGGTCGAGGCCCGACCCCGCGCCATCGCCGCGCGCGCTCTCGTCCCACACGAACGGAAGGAACGACACGCGCGTCCGGTCGACCGCGAGCGGCGTCACGACGTTCACCGACACGCCCCACGGGTACACGTTGAACATCGTCGTCGGAAAGAGCCAGAAGTAGTACGCAGCGATGGAGCGATCCGCGTCCCGGTGTTCGGGCGGCAGCGCGAAGGCGCGTTCGCCGGGCTTCGCGACGCCCAGCTGCAGCACCGCGTAACGCTCGAGCTCGACGGCGTACGCGCCGTAGTCAGGCGTCGTCGCGAGGCTCGAGTGCACGTACGGGATGTGGAACCCCTCCAGGTAGTTGTCGATGTACAGCGCCCAGTTCGCGTCCACGAGATAGTCCCGGGCCGCTGACGCGTCGTACACGAGGTCGGCGAACGGGAGACCGGCCAGGCGCGAGCGCACGGGCGCGGCGACGTCGTCGAACGGCATCGCCGGCGCGAGCGCCACCATGACGAAGCGCTCGAGCTGCGCGAGCGATACACGCGGCAGATCTTCGGCTGGCGACGGGAAGTCCGCGGTGCCTTCGAACTCCGGCATCGAATGGAACCGGCCGTCGAGCGCGAATCGGCGGCCGTGGTATCGGCAGCGCAGCTGGTGCAGATGCCCGGCGCCTTCGACGACGAGCGTGCCGCGATGCGTGCACACATTGGAGAGGCTATGCAGGCCGTCATCGGCGTCCCGCGTGAGCACGAGCGGCTCGTCGAGCGCGCCCGGAAGCAGGGTGAACGGAAAGACCTGGCCCGCGACGCGCACGAGATCGTCGTGCCCCGCGTACTGCCAGGTTCGGGAGAAGACGCGGTCCCGCTGTTGGTCGAAGAGCGCGGGATCCGAGTACACGCGAGCGGGCAATGTGGCTGCGAACCGGATGTCGGCATCGATCTCGAACGGTCGCTCGCTCACCGCGGCGATGCTAAGCACAGGTAGTCTGGGTCGCATGCCCGATGCCTTCGCGCTCGTCCTGCATTCCCACCTGCCTTATGTGCGGGGCGCGGGTCGCTGGCCGCACGGCGAGGAGTGGGTGCACGAGGCGATCCTTGGAACGTATCTGCCGCTGCTCGTGCTGCTCCACGATCTGCGCGCGGATGGCGTCCGCTACCGGATCAGCATCGGCCTCACTCCGACGCTCATCGAGCAGCTCGCCGATCCGGATATCTGCACGCGGTTCCTCGCGTACGCGGATGACCAGATCCGGCGCGCGGAGCTCGACGCGTGGGACTTCGGCGTCGCCGGCGCGCGGGCCAAGCAGGCCGTGGCGGAGTTCTATCGCGGGTCCTACGCCCGCTTGAAGCAGGCCTTCACCCAGCGGTTCGGCTCGGACATCGTCGGCGCCTTCGCCGATCTCGCCCGCACCGGCGAAGTGGAGATCCTCACGTCGGCGGCCACGCACGGCTACCTCCCGCTGCTCGACGAGCGCTCGGTCGAGGCGCAGCTGCGCGTCGGACTCCGCTCGACGAGGCGCCTCACGGGCATCGAGCCGACGGGCATCTGGCTTCCGGAATGCGCGTACAGACCCGGGCTCGAGCGGGCCCTCGAACGTCATGGCGTCACCCACTTCTTCACCGACGCCGCGCTGATGCTCGGCCGCGAGGTCGGCCGCGCCGCCAAGCCGTTCCGCTCCGAGCGGACCGAGCGCCATTCGGGCGGCGGCACCGATGCGGCGGTCGCCGTCGACAACGAGCCGCTGATCGACGCCACGGTGGATCTCTTCCGCCCGTACCTCGTGGGAGATTCCCGCGTCGCCGCGATGTCGCGCCATCCGGAGATCTCGGGTCAGGTGTGGTCGGCGTCGCAGGGCTATCCCGGCGACCCGTTCTATCGCGAGTTCCACCGGAAGGACGAGCGGTCCGGGCTGCGGTACTGGCGGGTGACCGGCACCACCGATCTCGGCGACAAGGCCGAGTACGACGTCGCGCGCGCGGCCGAGCGCGTGCGCTCGCACGCCGACCACTTCTGCACGTCGGTGCGGGCGGAGCTCGCGGCGCACCGCGACGCCACCGCCCGCGATGGCCTGGTCGTCACGACGTTCGACAGCGAGCTGTTCGGGCACTGGTGGTTCGAGGGGATCGACTGGCTCGGGCTCGTGCTTCGCGATCTGGGGCCGATGGCGACCACCGCCGCCGGAAGCCTGGACGCGGAGCCACCGCGCGAGCGCATCGCGCTCGCCGAGGGGTCATGGGGGAAGAACAACGACCACACCACGTGGCTCGCTCCGCAGACGCAGTGGATGTGGGACGGCATCACCGAGGCCGCGTCGCGCGTGCGCGCCGTCGCCGATGCGCCGCCACGCGACGCGCTCCGCAAGCGCGCCGCGGATCACGCGCTACGCGAGCTCTTGCTCCTCGAGTCGAGCGACTGGCCGTTCCTCGTGACGACCGGACAGGCCGGCGACTACGCATCGGAGCGCTTCCGGTCGCACGCGCAGCGGCTGCAGCGCGCGCTGGACATCGCCGCGCGAGGGACCGTCGATGATCAGGTCGAGCTGCGCAGCCTCGAGCACGCCGACAATCCGTTCCCCGACGCGCGGATCGAGGACTTCGCCAGGACTCGCTAGCCCTTCTTGCCTTTCGGCGTGTCGGCTGCGGGCGCGCCCTTGGCGGCCGGCGCGCCACCCTTTGCAGCCGGTGCGCCGCCCTTCGCTGGGGCGGCACCCGTGGCCGGCGCAGCGCCGGCGGCGGCCGGCGCGGCACCCTCTTCGGTTTCCTCGCCCTCGGCGACGGCGCCTTCGGCGGCGACCGCCGCGGGCTTGACCTCTTCCTCGGCGCGCGGAGCGACCGCCTTCGCGATGACCTGCTCGCCGTCATTGAGGATCTCGATCTTCGAGGCGTCGACCACGAGGTCGCGCACGTAGATGGTGTCCTCGATCTGTTCGATCTTGGACAGGTCCACGTCGATCTGATGCGGGATGTCCTGCGGGAAGGCTTCGATCCGCACCTCGCTCAGCGTGTGGACCATGACGCCACCGTGCGTGCGGACGGCCGGAGACTCGCCGATGAAGTGCAGCGGCACTTCCGCGTGCGTCTTCTCGGTCAGCGACACGCGGGCGAAGTCGACATGGAGGAGCGATCCGGTCCGGGGCTCGCGAGAGACGTCGTGCACCAGCACCGGCACCTCACCACCGTCCAGTCCGGTGAGCGAGAGGAGCGTGGTCTGGCCCCAGCGGCGGTAGCCCTTCTGGAAAATGCTCGTGTCGGTCTCGACCGGGGTCGAGTCGGCGTGCCCGCCGAAGATCACGCCGGGCAAGCGGCCTTCGCGGCGGATCGCCCCGACCTTCTTGCCGAGCACGGTGCGCGGACGGACCTCGAGCTTGGGTGCCTCAGCCAAATGGAGTCGCTCCCCTGATCGCGTTCTTCGGAGACCTGATTATCTCAGGGCGGGGTCGGGAGGTCCACCACGACCCGGATCGGGCCCGATAGCTCGCTCACTTTCGCGCACACCAGGCGCTCGAGACCGAGGCCCCAGACCATGACCCGCTCGAAGTCGTCGATCAGCTTCACGTGCCGGACGACGGGCAGGGCGGGATGGATGTCGGTCTGGGTGAAGGTCTGCGTCCCGGTGGCCGGATCGACCGTGGACGCGTTGCCAAAGCGGACCTGCAGGAATGCGTTGCCGTCGACGGGCACCTGCTTGCCGCTCGTCCCGACGAAGCCGTTGGCCACCGCGAGGGTCCACGGCGGCACTCCGTATGGGCCCACCGGCGAGGGGCCGAACTCGAAGACCACCCGGTCGAAGCCGGGGTTGTGCGCCGTCCGGATCGTGGTGAGCTGCGCCTGATTGCGGTCGCTGCCGCCGCTCGCCGCCGGGCAGGCGACCGGCGTCGCGCCGGCCGTCTGGCTCTGGCTCGGTGCCGGGCTCGGCGTCGGTGACGCGGTCGGCGCTTGCGTCGGGCTCGGGGCTGGCCGCGCGAGCGTGGCCGTCGGGGCAGCCCTCGAGGGAGTGACGGTGGTCGTTACGGCCGGTGTCGCGAGCGGCGCGCAGCCGCTTATCAGAAGCACGGCGGTGAGCCAGTAATACGGGAGCCGTCGAGCCGTCATCGGCGTTCAGTGTGACGCAAAAACGGCCCTGCGGCGACATTCATGACATCTTTTGGGGCGTTTTGTACGAAGACCGTACGGCGAAATGCAATTTGGTAGAATGCCCCCAAGTGGCCGATCGGCTGCGTTTGGCGCTGGTGTTTCACCAGCACCAGCCAGCGGGGAACTTCCCACATGTGTTCGCTGACGTAGCCGAGCGCGCGTATGCGCCGCTCGTGGCTGCGCTCTATCGGCACCCCGAAGTGAAAGCGACCCTCCACTTCTCCGGTCCGCTCCTCGACTGGCTCGAAGGCAACCGCCCCGACGTGATCGGTGACCTCGCCGACCTGGTGAAGCGGGGCCAGATCGAGCTGCTCTCGGGTGGCTACCACGAACCCATCCTCGTGGGCGTGCCCCGGCGGGACGCCGTCGGGCAGATCCGAGCGCTCACTGACCGCGTGGCGGCGATCTTCGGACGCCGCCCGCTGGGCGCGTGGCTCACCGAACGGGTGTGGGAGCCGCACCTGCCGTCGATCCTGGCCGAGGCCGGCGTCGCGTACACGATCCTCGACGAGGAGCACTTCCTGCAGGCCGGGCTGCGGCGCGACGAGCTCGGCGAATCCTTCATCACCGAGGACCAGGGATTCCCGCTCGTGCTGTATCCGGCGAACTCGCGCCTGCGGTACCTCATCCCGTTCCGCGATGTCGGCCAGACGATGAGGGAGCTGCGCGAACGGCAGGCCGCGGGGGCGAAGCTCGTGGTGTACGCGGATGACGGTGAGAAGTTCGGGGCCTGGCCCGGCACCTTCCAGCGGGTCCACAAGGATGGATGGCTCGAGGACTTCTTCACGCAGATCTCGCAGGCCGACTTCATCGAGACCACCACGCTCGAGGATGCGTGGATCTTCCAGAAGCCGTCGCGCCGCGTGTATCTCCCCGGCGGCACGTATCACGAGATGGGCGAGTGGTCGCTCGACGCGGGCGCCGCGCGGCGGTTCACGCAAGCGCGCAATGCCTTGAAGGACGACCTCGCGTCGCTGGTGGCCCTGCCGCCGTGGCGGAACTTCCTCGCGAAGTACCCGGAAGCGAACGCGCTCCATAAGCGGATGCTCATCGTCTCCGAGGAGCTCGCGCGCCGCAGCATCCTCGATGCGTCCCCCGAGGTCCGGCAGGCCCAGCAGAACCTGTGGCGTGCGCAGACGAACGACGTGTACTGGCACGGCGTGTTCGGTGGGCTGTACCTGCCGCATCTGCGCGCCGACGCGTACGGCGCGCTGCTGCGTGCGGAGCGGCTTCTGGCCGAGCGCCGCGTCGCCGCGGGCGAGCAGCGCGACTACGACGTCGACGGCCTGGACGAATACCTGTTCCGCGGGAACGCGGGCGCGGTATTCGTGCACATCCACGGCGGCTCGATCATCGAGTGGGACATCTACGCCTCCGCGACGAACCTCATCGACACGCTCGCGCGCCGGCCGGAGAACGAGCACGAGCAGCTCCGCCGCGCGGAGAAGGCCGGCAAGGTCAAGATCGGGAAGGCGACGGATAAGGACAGCAAGTCGATCCACGAGGTCGTGCGCGCGAAGGAGCGCGGTCTCGTGAAGCTGCTCGAGTACGACGACGCGCGCCGCGCCTTCTTCCAGGACAGCTTCAAGGTCGGACGCGATGACGCGGTCAGCCTGCACGCGCTCCCGTATCAGCTCACCCCACAGCGCGAGGCCCGCACGGTGAGCCTGATCCTCGAGCCGCCGGCCAAGTCGCTGGCGAGCGTTCCGGGGTTCGGCATTCGCAAGGACATCCGGATCGCGGACGAGGGGCTCGCCGCGGGCGTGCGCTACCGCCTGCGCAACGAAGGCGAAGAGGCGATCGCGCTCGCCTTCACGAGCACCTCGAACGTGGCGTTCGTCGGCGAAGCGAACGTCGGCGATCTGATCACGCTCGGCACCCGCAAGACCACACCAGGCAAGGCGCTCGAAGGCGTACGGAACGTCACGGAGATCGCGGTCCACTCCGAGGCCCGCCACTTCGACATCACGTTCGCGATCGATCCGCCCGCGGAGACCTCCGTCCGGCCGATCTACGCGATCGCGAACTCCGAGGAGGGCTTCGAGCGCCTGTACGAGCAGACCGAGATCACCTGCTCGTGGAACGTCACGATCGAGCCGGACTCGCATGTCGATCTCGAGATCCGGGCGACCGCCGTCGGGCAGCTCGTGGAGCCGGAGCTCATCAAGCCTGCCGCGCGGCGCAAGCGCACCGCGCCCGCGGCCGCCGGCGCTGATACGGCGGTCCGCGCGAAGCGGTAACGTCCGCCGATGAGCGATACCCCGTTCTGGGCCACGCCCCCCGCATCACCTCCACCCCCACGCGGTCCGAGCACCGTCGCGATCGCGCTCTTGGCGCTCGTCGTCGGGGCGGTCGGCGGCGGTGCTGCCGGGGGCTTCGTGGCCGCCCAGCGCGACGCTCCAGTCACGGATGCGACGCGCATCGCGACCTCCACCTCCGCGCCGGGTCCGCTCCCGAGCGCGCCCCCGGTCAACGCGCCGTCAGGCGGGACCAGCGATGTCGTCGCGGTGGTGAACGAGCTGCTGCCCAGTGTCGTGACGGTGATCAACCGGCTGCCGAACGGACAGGAGCAGTCGCGCGGGTCCGGCTTCGTGATCGACGCGGTCCGCGGCTACGTCGTCACCAACAACCACGTCATCGAGAACGTCCGCGACACCGACCCCGGCGCGTCGTTCGACGTCATCTTCGCCGATAACCGCGTCGCGAAGAACGCGAAGCTCGTCGGTCGCGATGACAAGACCGACGTCGCGGTGCTGCAGGTTCCCGCGCAAGGGCTCAAAGCCGCTGCGCTCGCCAATAGCGACGACGTGCCCGTCGGCGCGACGGTCGTGGCGATAGGGAGCGCGCTCGGCGAGCTGCAGAACACCGTGACGACCGGCATCGTCTCCGCGAAGGGGCGGCGCGTCCCTGAGACCGACGTCGTGGTCCTCGAGGACCTCATCCAGACGGACGCCGCGATCAACAGCGGCAACTCGGGTGGGCCGCTCATCTGGGCCGCTACGAAACAGGTCGTGGGGATGAACACGCTCGTCAACCGGCAGGCCGGGGCGGAGGGCCTCGGATTCAGCATCGCGAGCAACACCGTGCGCGAGATCGCGAACGAGCTCATCACGAACGGGAAGATCGATCGGGGTGCGATGGGCATCAGCTACAACCTGCTCACGCCGCGTCTGGCCGCGTCACTGTCGCTGCCGGCGCAGACCCAGGGCATCATCGTTACCCAGATCCTCACCGGCTCTCCGGCATCGCAGGCCGGGCTGAAGGTGAGCGACGTCATCACCAAGGTCAACGACGCGGCGATCGACGGTACGCATCCGATCAGCTCGATCCTGCTGCACACGCGACCGGGCGATAAGGTGAAGCTCACGATCATCCGGGATGGGAAGCAGCAGACCCTCGATCTCACCCTCGGCCGGCAGAGCTGACGCGCGGCCGGCGCTCCGCCGGCACGATGCGTCGCTGTACATCGTCGCGAGCGCCCTCGGCGGCCTCGGCCTGGGCATCGCGCTCTTCTACCTGAACTTCCTGTATCGCGCGCTCGGGTTCGACGCGCGGGCCATCGGCGTCCTTGGCGGCGCGCAGGCCCTGGGCGGTCTCGCCGGCGCCGTGCCCGCCGCGCTGCTGCCGCGCCGCATGCCACGGCGGAACGCGATCTTCATCGGTGGATGCGTCACCGGCATCGGGGTCGTCATGATCCTCACCCAGACGGCGCTGCCCCTGCTGTTCGCGGGCGCCGCGCTCTCAGGCTTCGGCGGCATCATCGTCGCCTCATCCGGGAGCGCCCTCGTTGCGGACGCGACGACGGGCCTCGACCGGCCGCGCATGTTCGGCCAGCAGATCGCGCTCGGCGCGCTCGCGAGCTTCGCGGCGATCGCGATCGCCGGCGCGCTCGCGGCGCCCGTCGGTGCCGCACTTGGGCGTGGGGAGACGGACCCGCTGACCATACGCACGGTCATCGGCATCGGTGGCGCGTTTGCGATCGCCTCTGCCATCCCGATCCTGTTCGTCCGTCCGGCCGCCGTGGCCGCGGGAGCGCTCGACGCGCCACACCGCCGCAGCCTGCTCCTGCGATTCGTCGCGATCGAGATGGCGTTCGGCTTCGGCGCGGGCAGCTTCCTCCCGTTCGCGAACCTGTTCTTCGCCGACCGGTTCGGCCTGCCGATCGCCGGCGTCGGACTCGCCATCGGCGCACTGTCCGTCGCGGGCAGCGTCGGCGCGATCGTGAACGGCCGGTTCATCGTGCCGCGCCTGCCGCCATTGCTGGCGATCGTCCTCCCGGTGTTCGCGTCGCTTCCGTTCGCGCTGCTCGCGGCCGTCGCCGGACAGCCACTGCTTGCGTGGGCCGCCCTCGCCCTCCGGGCGGCGCTCATGTACGGCTCGACCCCGAACTTCACGACGCTCGAGCTGTCCTCGTTCGCGCCGGTCGAGCGCGCGGGCGCGGTCGCGGTGTTCGCGATCAGCTGGAACGGCGCCTCGGCCGCCGGCGCGGCCCTATCCGGCGTCGTGCGTGCGGAGCTCGGGACCACCGGGTACACCGCGAACCTCATCACGCTGGTCGGCTCGTACTTGCTCGCGGCGATCCTCCTCGTGGTGTTCTTCCGGGCGCACGAGCCACGCGGTGACGCCGCGGCGACGCATCCGGCAGACTCGCGCGGATGATCCCTAATGCCCGCGACCTCGTTCGTGACGCCGTGGCGGCCGGGGTGCTCGCGGCCAGCGATGCGCAGGGCTGGGGCGACCCTGCGCGCGCGATCGCGGTCGAGATCGAGCGGCCGGCCGACAAGGCCCACGGCGACTACGCCGCGAACATCGCGATGCGCCTCGCGAAGCCCCTCAAGCGGCCGCCGCTCGACATCGCCAAGGCGATCGCCGAACGTGTACCGGCGCGGGACGGCATCGGGTCCGTGACAGTCGCACCGCCGGGATTCATCAACGTCCGGCTCGACCCCGCGTGGCTCGCGAGGCAGGTGGATCTCATCGCGAGCGCGGGCGATCGCTTCGGACGGAACGACGCGCTGAAAGGCCAGACGCTGCAGGTCGAGTTCGTTTCGGCGAATCCGACCGGGCCGGTCACCGTCGCGAACGCGCGCGGTGGACCGATCGGCGACGTGCTCGCGAACGTGCTCGCGTTCTCGGGCGCCGATGTGGAGCGCGAGTACTACATCAACGATGCGGGCACCCAGCTCGACGTCTTTGGCCGAAGCGTCGCCGTGCGCTACCTCGAGCTCGGCGGCACGACCGGGCTCACCGTGCCCGATGACGGCTATCCGGCGGAGTACGTCGTCGATATCGCGCGGGCGATCCGCGAGAAGGTAGGTGGCGCGTTCGACGGCCGGACGCCGGACGAGCTGGCCCCGCAGCTGGCCGGAGCGGCACTCGATATCGTCGTCGAGTGGCACAAGGCCACCATGCGCAACTTCCACATCGACTTCGACAGCTTCTACCGCGAGACGGAGCTCATGGAGTCGGGGTACTTCATGAAGACCATCGAGGCGCTGCGCGCCGCGGGCCACATCGAGGAGCGCGACGGCGCCGTGTGGCTGAAGTCCCGCGAGCTTGGCGAGGACATCGACAGCGTCCTCATCCGGAGCACCGGCATGCCGACCTACTTCGGCGTGGACGTCGCGTATCACCGCGAGGCGCTCGTCGAGCGGGGCTTCGACCGCAAGATCGACATCTGGGGCGCGAATACGCACGGGCACGCCCGGCGGATGCGCACGGCGACGGCCGCGCTCGGGCTCGAGGGCCGGTGGCAGGTCGTCCTGTACCAGTTCGTCCGCTTCATCCACGAGGGCGTCCTCACGAAGATGGGGAAGCGGACCGGGCAGTTCGTCCTGCTCGACGACGTCATCGGCGCGGTCGGCGTCGACGTCGCCCGCTGGTTCTTCCTCATGGTGAGCGCGGATCGCACGCTGGACTTCGACCTCGAGCTCGCGGTGCAGCAGTCGAACGAGAACCCCGCGTACTACGTGCAGTACGCCCATGCGCGGATCGCGAGCATCTTCCGGACAGCGGCCGAGCGCGGGCTCACGGACGACGGCGCGGACGTCGCGCTGCTGACCGACGACGCCGAGCTTTATCTCGTTCGGCTCATGCTCCGGTTCCCCGAGCTGGTCGAGGAGATCCGCGACAAGCACAACGTCCACCTGCTCACCGGCTACGGCCTCGAGCTCGCGGGCGCGTTCCACGCGTTCTACAAGGGCAACCGCGTCGTCGGCGAGGACGAGGCCAGGTCCAAGGCCCGCCTGCGGTTCGTCGAGGCGGTCGGCCTGACCCTGCGCCAGACGCTCAGCCTGCTGGGGGTCAGCGCGCCCGAGTCGATGTAGGGCGGATCACCATCCGGTAGCAGTTAGCAACAGCGCAACTCGGACGTGCGACGGCGACGCGGATGGAACACTAGAGGCATGCGACTGATGGCGATCGCTCTCTTCGCGGCGCTGGTCAGCGGATGCGGCGGGCCCGCGGCGACCGGAGTCTCATCTCCGACCCCGACCGACGCGCCCCTCCGCTCGACCGCCGAGCCTAGTCCGACCATGCGGGCCATCGATGCGTTCATCTACTGGGCCATCGACCGCGGACCGATCGGCTCCCCGGACGGACAGCGGCTGGTCTACCTCTTCGGCGTGGGCGACGTCCGCGGTCCGGTGAAGCTGATCGCGCCAGACGGCACGATCGCCGGCGAGGCCGCGATGATGGGCTCCGGCATCTTCGACGCTTCGTCATGCCTCTCGCGGTTCGGCGGCAAGCAGAGCGGCGTGGCTGTGATCGGGCTCCTCGTGATGACCGCCTCTGCACAGGCGGCGTTCCTTTCCGATCCGGCGGCGTACCGGGCGCAAGTCGAGATCGTCCCGCCCGTCGCGCTGGCCGCACCGGTCATCGTCCGGCTGCAGGACTCTGGCTGCCGCCCGATCCGATCTAGCGGGTCGGGCTTGGCCTCGGGCTCCCGCTCGCGCCCGCGCCGCCGCGGCCACCCGGGAACTGCGCGCCTCCAAGGATGTCTCCGAGGATGTTCGTGCCGCCGATGACGATCGCCTGCGCGGACACCGTGCCACTCGCCGTATCCGGCATCCCCGCGACGGTCACCGTGTCGCCGACCTTGAGGTCGGTGAGCTTCAGGTCGGTTTCGGCGGTCTTCACGACGCGCGTGCCGGTGCCGACCAAGACGAGTTGCGTGGTGGTCGTCGGGCTCGCGCCGTTTCCGCCGCCAGCGCGGACCGAGATGGTGATCGAGTCGCTGTTCACCGCGAGGATCTGGCCGTTCGTGATGCCGCGGTTCGCAGCCGCCCCCCCGGCGGCACCCGCGCCGCCGCGGATCGTTTGCGTGCCGGTAGAGCCGGTGGCGCCGCCGCCGCCCGTCACGGTCGCCGCGGGTGCACGCGAAGAGCCGAACGCGAAGCCGCCACCGAAGAGTGCCAGGGCCACGACGACCCCGACGACGATCTGGACCGGACGCCGTGCAAGCGGGTTCATCGCTGTTCTCCCTTATTACTCGTAGCGCAATGCCTGGATCGGGTGCAGGCGCGCCGCCCGCATCGCGGGGTAGAGACCGAAGACGATGCCGATCGCGACCGACACCCCGACGGCGATCGCCACCGTGCCGGCGGTGATGAGGATCGGGATCTGCGCCGCCGCCGGGATCTGGTGCACGACCACGGTGATGCCCCAGCCGAGCAGGATGCCGAGCACCCCCCCGATGCCGGTGAGGCCGATGGCTTCGATGAGGAACTGGCTGAGGATGTCGCGGCGCCGCGCGCCGACGGCCTTGCGGATGCCGATCTCCCGAGTGCGCTCGTTCACCGAGACCAGCATGATGTTCATGATCCCGATCCCGCCGACGAGGAGCGAGATGCCGCCGATCGCGGCGAGCAGGATCGTGAACGTGCCGGTCACCTGGTTCAGTGCCGCGAGCGTGTCGTTCTGGTTCGTGACCGTGAAGTCCGCGCTCGCCGGGTCGGTGATCTTGTGCCGCTGCAACAGCACGTCGGTAACGTCAGCGGTCGTATTCGCCATCTGATCGCTACTGGCAGCCTTCACGATGATCGAGCTCACCGAGTTGGTGCGCCCGGTCAGGACCCGCTGCGCGGTGGTCGTCGGCACGAGGATCTGGTCGTCGCGTGAGAAGCCGAAGGTCGTGCCCTTCGCATCGAGCATCCCGATGATCTTGAAGTTCAGGATGCGGGCCCGCTGCGCGCCACCCGGGCCGCCACCCCCGCCGAACACCTGACGCAGCTGGATCGTCTGGCCGGTGGGATCGACACCCTCGCCGAAGAGGTTCGTCGCGGTCGTGGAGCCGATGACCGCGACCTGAGCATTCAGGCGGACGTCCTCGTCGGTGAAGAAGCCGCCGGCTGCGAGCCCCCAATCGCGGACCTGCGGGTAGCCCGTGGTAACGCCGACGACGTTCGAGTTCCAGTTCTGGCCGGCCGCGGTGACCTGCCACCTGCCGGCGCTCTGCTCCGCCTCGACCGCACCGATGGTCGGGCCGAGCTGGGCGGCGATCGCGTTCATATCGTCGAGCGTCAGGTTCTGGCTCTGGACGCCGGCCCCGCGCAGTCCGTTGTCCCCGGTCTGGGCGCCGGGGGTGACGGTCACGAGATTCGATCCGAGTGACAACACTTGCTGCTGGACCGTCTGCGACGCGCCATTGCCCACCGCGACCATCGCGATCACCGACGCCACGCCGATGATCACCCCGAGCATCGTCAGCGCCGAACGCAGCTTGTTCACGATGATCGACTGGAGTGCCGAGCGGAACGAGTCGAACAGCTTCATCGCGTCGCCGGTACGGTCGTGACGGCCCCGGTGTGCAGATCGACCGAGTGGCCGGTCCCCGCCTTGCGTAGCTCGTCGTCGGCGCGGCGCGGATGGGGGACGACCTCGTCGCCGGAGACGACACCGTCGCGCATCCGGACGATGCGCTTGCAGTGCTCCGCCACGTCGGGCTCGTGCGTGACCATCAAGACCGTCTTCCCCTCGTGGTTGAGCCGCTGGAAGATCGCGAGGATCTCGGCCGTGGACCGCGAGTCGAGGTTGCCGGTCGGCTCGTCCGCGAGGATGATCGACGGGTCGTTGAGCAGCGCGCGCGCGATCGCGACGCGCTGCTGCTGACCACCGCTCAATTCATTCGGCTTGTGGTGCATCCGCTCGCCCAAGCCGACCGCCGCGAGCGCGTCCTTGGCCCGCTGCGTGCGCCCGCGCGCGCTGCCGCCATACACGAGTGGCAGCTCGACGTTCTCGATGGCGTTGAGCCGCGGCAGCAGATTGAACGTCTGGAACACGAAGCCAATGTGCCTGTTGCGGATCGCTGCCAGCTGGTCGTCGTTGAGCTGGCGGACCTGTTCGCCGGCGAGGACGTAGGTCCCGGCGTCCGGCACGTCGAGGCAGCCAAGGACGTTCATCATCGTGGACTTTCCCGATCCGGATGGGCCCATGAGTGCGACGAACTCGCCCGGGTACACGTCGAGGTCCGCGCCCTGTAGTGCGTTGACGATGTTGTCCTTGCCCATTCGGTACGTCTTCGTCACTCCGCGAAGACGAATGACTGGGTCCGCGCGGGTCGGGGCGTACGAGCTCATCGGCCGGGCACCGGTTGGCCACCACCACCGCCGATTTGGATGCCACGGTTGGCGCCTCCGCTCCCAGCCGCGCGCGGCTGCGGCAGGACGACGACGTCGCCTTCCTGCACCCCCGTGAGCACCTCGGTGACGGTGTCATTGCTGATGCCGAACGTCGCATCGGTATCGACGGCCTGGCCATCCGTCATCACGGTGAGGTAGCGGCGTCCGCTCGCGGCCTTCACCGCAAGGTTCGGCACGACGAGCGTATTCGGGCGACTCGCGAGGATGACCTGCGCGGTCCCGCTCATACCGGGCTTCACCGATTGGCTCGGCAGATCGATCGTCACGTCGATCCCGTACACCGGGACGCCCGACGCGATCGTCGCCACCGGATCGAGCGAGGTCACCTTCCCGGTCATCTTCGCGGTGCCGACCGCATCCACCGTGACGGTCGCGACCTGGCCGAGCTTGAGCTTCACGACGTCGCCTTCGCCGATCGTTCCATGGAGGGCCATCGACCCGGTGTTCGCGAGCACGATGAAGCCGGCGTTGGCGTTCGTCGTGACGTTCTCGCCGACCTGCGCGCTGATCGCCGTCACGACGCCCGCGACCGTCGCTTTGATGAGCGCGTTTTCGAGGTTGTTCTGCGCCGTCGCGACCGTCGTCTCCGCATTGGCCAACGAGTTCTGGGCGCTCTGCACGTTCGCTGGCTGGTTGTTCAGCGAGGTCTGCGCGCTCTGCAGGCTTTGCGCCGCGCGGATCTGCGCGGACGTGACGTTCTGCACGGCGTTCACGTAGCTGCCGGTTACCACGTCGTTGATCGTCGAGACGCTGCTGCCTGCCTGGGTGAGCTTGTTCTTCGCGAAGATCGCCCCCTGTTGCTCGCCGGTGAGGGTGACGAGGAGCACGCCGATGTCGGCGCGGGCCGCGTCGAGCGTCGTGTCGGACTTCGCGTTGACCGTGTTCAAGGAGTTCTGCGCTGCGGTGGTCGACGTGAGCGCGCTACCGATCTGAGCGTTCGGGGCGTCGATGGCGCTCGTGAGCCGGGAGCCGGCGGTGCTGTAGGCGACCTGGGCCGTCGCCATCTGCTGGCTCGCGGCCGCCGTATCGCCACTCGCGGCGACCGCGGCGTCGAACGCGCTCACCGCGTTCAGGATCATGTTCGCCGCGGCGATGTAGTCGCCCTCGGCGGGGCTGAAGACGCTCTGGACGTAGCTCTGCGCATTGCCGAGGGCCGCGCTGGCCTGGTTCATCGACGTCTGCGCCGACTTGTTGTCGCTGATCTGGTTCGCGGTCGCCAGATCGTTCTGGACCTTCTGCACTTGCTGCTGGGCGACGCTGATCTGCGACACATAGGTCGCCAGATCATTGATGAGCGAACCGTACAGGCTCGAGAAGTTCACCTTCGCGGCCGCGTAATTCGACTTCAGCTTCGAGAAAGCCGACTGTGCGGTGGCGATGTCATTGGCCGTCGACTGTTGCGTCTGGGCATACGAATTCTGCGCGTCGTTCACACCCGAGAGGGCCTTGTCGTAGTTCGTCTGCGCTCCGGCGAGATTGTTCTGCGCGGTCGTGAGCGCGGCCTGGAGATCGGCCGTGTCGAGCTTCGCGAGCGGCTGCCCGGCGGTGACCGCCTGGCCCACGCTGACGAGCAACTGCGCGACCTTCCCGTTGGTGGCGGGGTTGAGCTTCACGGTGCCCGCCGAGCTCACCGAACCGGACACGGCGACCGTCTGCGTCACCGCGCCACGCGAGACCTGTGCCGTGCGCACGGTCGTGTCCGCGGGCGCGGCGCTGCACGCTGCGGCGAAGATGCCCGCCGCCGCTGCGGCGGCGACGCCCTTTGCGATCGACATTGACCCTCTCCCCTTCTCCACGCGAGTCCGGACTGCTTTACGGGTTGGCAGCGATCGGTGGGGACGCGGCCGGCCCGAGCCGAGCGACCACGACCGCGCCGAGCGCGTACGCGACGACGACGAACGCGACGATCCCGCCGACGGCGGGCAGCTGCATGAGGATGTACAGGATGGTGGCGCCGATGAGCGCGACGAGCGGCGCGGGGACGCCACCCGACCAGCGGCTCATCGCGGGCACGGCGAAGAGGGCGTCTCCGAGGCGCCACGACGCCGCGGCGAAGCCGACGAGCGCGATGAGCAGGGCGCCGGCTCCGAATACGGCCATCGTCATGAGCCCGACCTGGAGGCCCATCTGGATCCCGGCCGGAGCGTCGCGGAATCCCGCGGCCAGCCCTCCGAGGAGGACCACCCCGCCGAGGAACATCGCGGACGCGAGCAGGAGCAGCACGGCGATGCCCGTGCCGAGGACCCGAACCTGATCGCGCCACGTCCCGCGCGCCGCGCGGTACGCGCCCAGGACCTGTTCGCGCCCGAGCACCAGCACTGCGGACACGGCGATGACGACAAGCAGATAGCCGGCGGCGTCGCGCGCGGTGTCGGACACGCTGCGCTGGAATGGCACGACGGCTCGGAGCGGCCCCGGGACATCACCGTTCGCGACGGCTGTCCGGACCGGCTGCCCGGCGCGGCCGCCGAAGTTGACGAAGAAGAACCGCTGAGGCCCGCCCTGGTCCGCACCGGCGGCCATCGACCCGACCAGCAGGACCGTCGCGATCGCGATCGCGATCACGATGGCTCCGAGCGCGAAGGCCGTGTCGCGTCCGCTCAACGGGCGATCATCCGGTGCTGGTCGCCGCCGCGGAGCATCGCGTGGGCGGCCACCACGCTCCCGATACCAAGCAGAGCGAGCGAGACGATCGCGAGGCCATCGATGACGATGTCGGCCTCGCTCGTCTGGTCCAGACCCTGGGCCGCGAGGAGGATCGCGCTGATCGACGCTCCGAGCTCGGCGCCGTGCGCGGCCATGCCCCAGGCAAGGTACGCGAGGCTCGGCAGCGCGAGCACCGCGGCCAGGATCCATTCCCGTCGCGTCGGCGCGCCGTCGCCGCGGACCCGGAGCATCACTGAATCCCGGAAACCGAGCGGCAACGACGCGGGCTTCACCGCGCTGAGCAGCGCGTGGAGCGCGAGCTCGTCGTGATCGAGGTCGTTCATGACCGCGCGCTCCGACGTTGCGCCAAGGTCGTCTTGAGCGCGGCGCGGGCCCGATGCAGGTGCGTCTTTACGGTGCCGAGCGGGAGCCCAAGCGCGTCCGCGACTTCCTGATAGGAGAGCTGCTGCATGTGTCTGAGCGTGAGGGCGGCCCGGTATGCCGGGGGAAGCAGGGCCATCGCGTCCAGCACCTCCTGGACGTCCTCTTTGCGGACGGCCGACAGCTCGGGCCCGGCCTCCGGAGGCTCCGGGTCGTCAGGCAGCTCCTCGACCGTGATCTCCCGGCCGCTGCCCCGCTGGATGAAGTTCAGGCTCGCGTTCGTCGTGATCTTGAACAGCCACGGGCCGAACGGGTACATCGGGTCGTACTGGTGGAGCGCGCGATACGCTCGGATGAAGGCGTCCTGGGCGCAGTCGCGCGCGGAGTCGGGGTCATGCGTGATGCGCAGCGCGACGTTGTACACCCGCCCTCCATAGCGTTCGACCAGCGCCGCATAGGCATCGGCGTCACCGGACAGACACCGCTGCACGATGTCCTGGTCAGTCCGCGTCAGCGGGGGCCTCCTGGCCGGCGGCCTTCGCGGTCACAGGTCGATACCCGCGCCGTCGCCGCCGTGTTTCGGCGTATTCTCAACTCCTCCATGGACCTGACCTGGCTCGGCCACGCGTGCTTCCGGCTGCGTGGCCGCGAAGGTGTCGTGCTGACCGACCCGCCGGACCCCAAGTCCGGCGCCGCGATCCCCAAGACCGCCGCCGACCTGGTGACCATCTCCAACGAAGATCCCCGTCACAGCAGCCTCCGCTCGGTCGGCGGAGAGCCGGTGGTCCTCCGGGGGCCCGGCGAGTACGAGGTGAAAGAGATCCTCGTGACCGGTATCGGGACGTTCCGGGACGACGATCGGGGCGCCAAGCGCGGGCGCAACACCATCTACGCCATCCGGCTCGACGACCTGGTCGTCTGCCACCTCGGCGGGCTCGGGCACGTCCTGCCGACCGCCGACCTGGAGCGCCTCGGGGACATCGACGTGGTCCTCGTACCCATCGGCGGCCACGACACCGACCTCTCGGCGACCCAGGCCGCTGAGGTCATCCACCAGCTCGAGCCCAAGGTGGTCGTGCCGATGTCCTACGAGCCGGACGCCGCGAAGAAGGACAGTCCCTTCGAGCGGCTCCTGCACGAGCTCGGCGTCAAGGACATCGCGCCGACCGCCAAGCTGTCGCTCTCGCGGAGCTCCCTGCCGGACAACGTCCAGGTGGTAACGCTGGACTCCCGCGCCCGATAGTGGCAGCCTGCTCGCTTAGCGAGAGGGAAGCTCATGAGACCCATGCGGTTCGCCAGCGAGATCGGCTGGCTGCTTCAGACCGGACTCATCGTGTTCATCGCGACGCCCACGATCGGCATCCTCAACGGGACCAAGGTCTTCGGCGTGCTCAGCAGCGACGTCATCCTCACGCACGTGCATTCGGGAACCCTCGGCTGGATCACCCTCGGCGCGATGGCGATGGTCCTCTGGCTGTTCGGACCGGCTGTCCCCGCGTCAAAGGACCGCAACACCCGCACGCTCGCGCTCCTATCGGCCGGTGCGATCCCGCTGTACGTGCTCGCGTTCTTCAGTGGCAACCTGCCGGCCCGCGCCATCACGGGCACGCTGCTGCTCCTGGTCATCCTCATGTGGGCCGTCTTCGCGATCGGCGCTGCGTCCGGCGTCGGCTGGAAGAACCTCAGCGTCGCGCAGCTCGCAGCGGTGCTCTCACTCGTGTCGCTCGTCATCGGCTCGACGCTCGGCGTGCTCATCCAGATCCAGCTCGCGACCGGCGCGATCTTCGCCAATGACGCGACCGGCGCGCACGCCACCGCGCAGGTGAGCGGCGACCTCGTGCTCATGTCGGTCGGGCTCATCGACTGGCGGATCCTCGGCGAGCGATCGCGCCGCACGGTCGCGGCAAACATCATGATCGGCGCGCTCTTCCTTGGCGGTCTCTGCGTCGCCGGCGGGCTGCTGCTGGGCCTGCTGCCGCTCACCGGACTGGCCACGCCGCTCGAGATCCTCGCCGTGGTCATCCTGATCGTGCGGGTCGGTCCATCCGCGCTGCGGACGCCCTTCGGCGCCGGGAGCGCCCGATTCTTCGCCATCGCCGTCCCGTTCCTCGTCACGAACATCGTCTTGACGGTCTACCTGATCGTCACGATCGTGAGCTCGGGCAAGCCCTTCGACCAGATCGACATCCCGTTCAACCTGATCATCGCCCTCGACCACGCGATCTTCGTTGGCGCGATGACCAACATCCTGTTCGGCGTGCTGTCGCAGCTGACGGCCGACCGCGCGCGGGTATGGCCGTGGGCCGACCAGGTCGTCTTCTGGTTCCTCAACGTCGGCGTCGCTGCCTTCATCGTCGTGCTGCTGCTGAAAGCGACCGAGCTCGAGCGGTTCACCGCGCCGGCAATGGGCCTCGCGGTGTATCTCGGCATCGCGGCGTTCACGCTCCGGCTGCGGACGCGACCGGAGCCACAGGCAGCGGCTATGCCCGCGTAACGATGGCCCGCGGACGGCCGGAGCGGGTCCGGCCGTCCGCTATACTTTGGCTACGTCGTGTCGGGCGGACACGGCGATTTTTTCTGCAACGGATGGTCCTGACCGTGTACGCAGTCGTCCGCACCGGTGGCAAGCAATACCGCGTCGAAGAGGGAGCGATCCTGACCGTGGCGACCCTCGAGGGTGAGCCCGGGAAGGAAGTCACCTTCGGCGACGTTCTGCTCCTGGCGGACGGCGACAGCGTCAAGGACGCGGGGTCGGCCAAGGTCACCGGCGAGATCGTGGCGCATGGGAAGGGCGAGAAGATCATCGTGTTCCGTTACAAGAACAAGACCCGCTCCCGTAAGCGCACCGGACACCGCTCCAAGACGACGACCATCCGCATCACGAAGATCGAGGCATAAGCGATGGCACACAAAAAAGGCGGCGGCTCGACCCGCAACGGACGCGACTCTGCCGGGCAGCGGCTCGGCGTGAAGGAGTACGCGGGGAGCGTCGTCGACGCTGGCGCGGTCCTCGTGCGCCAGCGCGGCACCAAGCTGATCGCCGGCGAGAACGTCGGTATCGGCAAGGACCACACCCTGTTCGCGCTCGTCGCGGGCACGGTCAAATACAGCCCGGCCCGGGACGATCGCCGCAAGGTGAACGTCACACCGGACGCGAACTAGCTAAGGAGACCCGGCGATGAAAGCGAAGATCCACCCCCAGTACGTCGAGGCCACGGTGACGTGTGCCTGCGGCAATCAGTTCAAGACGGTCAGCATGAAGCCGGACCTCCACGTCGAGGTCTGCGCGAAGTGCCACCCGTTCTTCACCGGCAAGCAGCACCTCATGGACATCCAGGGCCGAGTTGAGCGCTTCAACAAGCGCTACGGCCAGGGGAAGGCGGAGCAGCCGGCCGCGTCCGAGGCCGCGTCCGAGGCCGCTCCCACGCGTTAGCGCCCGTCTGGGCTCCGGCCACCACGCCGGTGGCCTCGAGGTCGTCGTCGGCAGCATGTTCAGCGGCAAGAGCGAAGAGCTCATCCGGCGCGTGAAGCGTGCCGTGATCGCGCGCCGCACGGTCCAGGTCTTCAAGCCGATCGTCGATGATCGGTTCGGCACGGAGGTCGTGCGATCGCACGACGGCGGCTCGTTCCTCGCCCGACCGGTACGGACGAGCGCGGAGATCCTCACGCTGCTCTCGCCGGACGCGAGCGTCGTCGGCGTCGACGAGGTCCAGTTCTTCGACCTCGGGATCGTGGACGTGGTCCGCGCGCTCGTGGCGGACGGCCGCCGGGTCATCTGCGCTGGTCTCGACCTCGACTTCCGCGGCGAGCCGTTCGGACCCGTGCCCACGCTCCTGGCGCTCGCCGAGCGCGTCGACAAGCTCGAGGCCATCTGCGTCGTGTGCGGCGAGTCCGCGACGCGCACGCAGCGCATCGTGAACGGCGTGCCCGCGGACTTCGACGACCCGATCATCGTCATCGGCGCCCAGGAGGCATACGAGGCGCGCTGCAGGACATGTCACACGGTCCCGCGCCGTGCGGCGGCACGCGCATGAGCGTCCGCCCCACGACATACGGCGGCCAGGCGGTCATCGAGGGCGTGATGATCCGCGGCCGGCGCACGATCGCGCTCGCGTGCCGGAAGCCCGATGGCGGCATCTACCGCTACCGCGAGGCGCTCGACTCTCCGATGCTGACCTCGCCGGTCGCGCGCGCGCCGTTCGTGCGCGGCGTGCTCGTGCTGTGGGAATCGTTGCGCTACGGCATGCGGATGCTCATGCGCTCCGCCGACGTGCAGCTCGCCGCCGAGGATGAACAGCTCAAGACCGGCGGCTCGTCGGCATTCATGGCCGGAGGGCTCGTCGTCGCGCTCGTCCTCTTCATCGGCATCCCATACATCGCGACCGGCCTCTTGCGCGGCGCCATCCCGTCGACCCTCTGGCTGAATATCGCGGAGGGCATCCTCCGCCTCGGCCTCCTGCTCGGGTACCTTGGCGCGATCTCATTCCTTCCGGACATCCGGCGGGTCTTCGCGTATCACGGCGCCGAGCACATGACGATCCACGCCTTCGAGCACGGCGATCCGCTGGACGCCGCGCACGTCGCGCCGTATCCGACGGCGCATCCGCGATGCGGGACGGCGTTCCTGCTGTTCGTCGTCGTCATCGCGATCGCGGTGTTCGCCTTCGTGCCCCGGGTCAATCTCGTCGTGGACCTGCTGGTACGGCTCCTTCTGATCATTCCGGTCGCGTCGATCTCGTACGAGGTCTTGCGCTTTGGTGCGGGTCACGAGGACCATCCGCTCATGCGCCTCGCGGTCGCGCCAGGCCTGCTCCTCCAAGCCATCACGACACGGCGTCCGGACGAGCCGATGATCGAGATCGCGATCGCCTCGCTCGAGGAAGCGATCGCCGGGGACGCCGCCGCTTGACGGAGCTGTCTCCGAAGCTGCGCGGCCGCCTGCAGCAGATCGAATCACGGCACGAGGAGCTTGGGCGATCGATGAGCGACCCGGCGGTGACGGGCGACCGCGACAGGCTGCGCGCGGCGGGTCAGGAGTACGCGCAGCTCGAGGCGATCGTCGACACGATCCGCCGGCTTCGCGACGCCGAGCAGCGCGTCCGGGAGGCGCGCGAGCTGCAGCTCGGCGACGATGCGGACCTTCGCGACCTCGCCCGGGAGGAGGAAGGGACGGCGTCCCTCGAGACGGACCGGCTCACCGAGAAGCTGCGGACGCAGCTCATCCCGCGCGACCCGTTGGACGAGAAGAACGTCATCGTCGAGATCCGGGCCGGCGAGGGTGGCGAAGAGGCGGCGCTCTTCGCGGGCGAGCTCTACAAGATGTACCTGCGCTACGCCGAGCGGCATCGCTGGAAGGCCGAGGAGCTGTCGGCGAGCCGGTCCGAAAAGGGTGGCTACAAGGAAGTGATCTTCCGGATCGCGGGGCAGGGGGCGTACAGCCGGCTCAAGTTCGAATCGGGCGTGCACCGGGTGCAGCGCGTACCCGCGACCGAGGCCCAGGGCCGGATCCATACGTCCACAGCGACGGTCGCCGTCCTGCCCGAGGCAGAGGAGGTCGACCTGCAGATCTCGGACGACGATCTGAAGATCGACGTGTATCGCGCCGGCGGTAAGGGTGGCCAGGGCGTCAACACGACCGACTCGGCGGTCCGCATCACGCACCTGCCTACGGGTGAGGTCGTCATCCAGCAGGACGAGCGGTCCCAGCTCAAGAACCGTGCGAAGGCCATGACCGTTCTGCGCGCCCGGCTGCTCGCTCGTGCGCAGGAAGAGAAAGATGCGAAGGCTGGCGCGCTGCGCAACGCGCAGATCGGCCGCGGCGAGCGCTCGGAGAAGATGCGCACCTATAACTTCCCGCAGGACCGTCTCACCGACAAGCGGCTCGGCCACAATCTCTCGAACCTGCCGCGCCGGATGGACGGAGAGCTCGATGACCTGGTCGAAGCGCTCATGCAGGCCGACGAGGCCGACCGCCTGGCGTCGCTCGAGGAGGGTGAGGAATGAAGACCGACGACCTGCGGTACGACGAGGACACCGCGTTCACCCTTGCCGACGACGCCGCGACGATCTCCGCGATCGTGCGGCGTACGCCCGACGAGCAGCTCCGCTCGGTGCGGATCGGTGAGTGGACGGCGAAAGAGGTCATCGGCCACATCGCCGACATGGCGGACGTGTTCGCGGAGCGCGTGCGGCGGTGCGCCGCACTGGACCGGCCCGCCCTCGCGAGCGTCGATCAGGACGCGATCAACGCGGAGCGAAAGAACAATGACGCCGACCCGATGACGCTCTCGAAGCGCCTACAGGCCGCCCACGGAGAGATCGTCGGCCTTCTGCAGCAGCCTGGAGTCCGCGACCGGCTCGGGATCCACGCGGAGCGCGGACCGGTCAGCGCCGGCTGGCTCGGCGCGTACCAGTCGCGCCATGCCCACGAACACGTCACGGAGCTCCAGCCGCACTTCCCGCCGCGCTAGAACGCCAGGAGCCGCACCAGCTCAAGTCGTAGCCTTGGCGTAGAACTTGGGTATGCCCACTGTGCGAGACCGGGCCCTGGCGCCGCTCTCTCGGGCCGAAGCCGAGCGCCTCCTGCCGACGCTGAGCGTGGGGAGGCAATCCCTCGAGCGGCGGATCCTCCGGGCGCGCTGCCTGCGGTACGTCGAGTCCTTCGACGTCGCCTGGGCGGAGCTCGGCGCACTGCACACGCAGACGAAGGATCCCCTCCTGGCCGCGCGCATCGCGGTGGACCTCGTCCATCTCGCGTACTACCTCGTGCGCGGGGACGAGGTCCCGCGACTCGCCCGACAGGCCGAACGACAGGCCGCGACGGAGCCGTTGATGCTCGCCGAGCTGCGGCTCGGCACATCGGTCAACCACACAGCCGCGAACGACGTCACCCACGCCCTCACGGACGCGCGATGGGCGGAGGACGCGCTCGCGGCTGCGCCCGCCGGGCGCTCGAGGGACCTGGTCGTCGCCCGGGTGCAGCGACAGCTCGCGCATCTGCTCTCGCACACCGGCGACTACATGGGCGCAGCCTCCGCTGCGGACGCCACCGCGCGGGCGGCCGCGAAGCTCGCGGACCCGTGGGAGGCCGCGTGGGCGATGTATACGAACGGGTTCGCCCACTGGTACGCCGGCAAGAACGATCCCGCGGTCGATGCATTCACCCGCGCCGAGGAGGGCCTCCGCGTGTACGGCACGTCGGCGTGGCGGTACACGCTGCTGTGCCTCGCTCGCGCGCGCATGGAGCGCGGTGAGATCGCGACCGGCGATCGCCTCGGCCGGCAGAGCGGTGCCGGCGCTCCGGAGGATCTCGCGCATATCGCGCTCCTGCGAGGCGAGGCCGAGGTCGCCGAGCGGATCCTCGGGCGCGCACCGAAGGGGTATCCGGCCGACGAGCACTTCCGTGACTTCGCGCGCGGGATCGTGAAGGGCAAGCGTGGTGACCCGCGCGGGGCGGTACGGCTGCTCGATGACGTGGCCAAGGAGTTCGAGTCGCGGGGGATGGGCCATTGGTCGCTGGGCGCAGCGGTGCATGCGGCCTTCAATCGCGAGGCGCTCGTGCGTGGCGGGGGCACGGCGCGCGCGGTCCAGCTCGTCCGAGACATCGCGGTCCGCGGTGGCGAGGGCTTCGCGTACTACCTGCCGGATGTCGCCTCGTGGCTCGGCCGGTCGGCGGAGCGCGATCCGGACGCGCAACAGCTTGCCCGCGTTCTCGTCGCGCGTGGCGATCTCGCGGTGCGGCGCGCGAAGAGCGACTCGGCGTCGGCGGTGGCGGCATCCGCATTGGACGAAGCGACCTTCTACCTGCGCGCGGTGGGCTTGACGTGGCGCGAGATCGGCGTGCTCCACGAGATGGAGAAGCTGCAGACCGCCGGTGCGCGCGTCGAGCGTGCCGAGCTCGCGAAGGCCCTCGAGCTCTCGCCCGAGACGCTGCGCGTTCACATCACTCGGATCCGCGCGAAGCTCGACGTACGCGACCGGCGCGGCGATTCCGTCCTGCTCGAGGCCGCGCTGGCGAGGCGGCCGATGGTCTAGGGAACGAGGGTGAGCACGCGTTCGAGCCCGCGCGGCTGTCCGGGTCCGACCCGTGGCAGCAGGAGCACCACACACCCTGCCGCGACGGCGCCGCCATCGACGGGGTGATCCCCCACGACGAGCGTTTCGCTCGGGTCGGTGCCCATCGCCGTGCACGCCGCCGCGAAGATGCGCGCGTCCGGCTTCTCCATGCGGTGCTCGTACGAATGCGTGTACCCATCGATGAGGTCGGCCCAGCCCCGTGCGACGAAGACCGGCCGGAGATCCTCGGCCACGTTGCTCACCACCCCGATCCGTGACCCGCGCGCGCGTAGCGCCCGAAGGACCGGCTCGGTGTCCGGATACGGAGACCACTTCTGGTGATCCATCACGCGCTCGTACAGCACCTTCGACAGGCCCGGCTGGTGCACATCGGCTTGCTCGAAGAGGGCGGTCCAGCCTGACCGATGCGCCTCCGGCGAGAGATCTCGCTGCACGGCGATGGCCTCGGGCGTCTTTGAGTCGCGCCAGATCTTGTCCCAGAGGTCACGCGCGATCTGGGGCGCCACGCCGGCCTCCGCGATGACCGCTGCTCCGTCGGGGCTGTGGAACAGCGTGTCGCCGAAGTCGAAGCACACGCCCTTGATGCGCGGTGGGCTCACGTGAGCTCGACCGTCTCGCGCCACGCGGGCACCTTCGTCGCGAACCCCAGGGCCTTCACCTTGGGCTCGAACGCGGTCTGTGCCGCCGGATCCCCGTGCACGATGAAGGTGAGCTTCGGCGCGACGCTGAAGTTCTTGAGCCACGCCAGGAGCTCCGGCTCGTCCGCATGCGCGGAGAACCCGCTGATCGACCGCACCTGGCAGGCGACGTCGAGGTTCTGCCCGTCGATGCGGACCTGCTTCGCGCCCTGCTGCAGCTGCGCGCCAAGTGTGCCGACGCCCTGGTAGCCGACGAAGAGGAGGGTCATCCCCGGATCGCCGATGAAGGCCTTGACGTGCTGCACGATGCGGCCACCGGTGATCATCCCGTTCGACGCGACGACCATGAACGGCCGGGCACCGCTCTGGTCGAGCGCAACGGATGCGTTCGCGTCCTTCACCATGACCGCGTCGGGGTAGTCGAGCGGCGCCTCGGACTTCGCGAGGAGCGCCTTCGCGCCGTCGTCGAAGTACTCGGCGTACTTCCGATAGATGTCCGTCGCGCTGCTCGCCATCGGCGAGTCGAGATAGAGGGGCAGGTGCGGGATCGTGCCCGCGGCCAGCAGCCGGTCGAGCTCGTAGACGATCTCCTGGGTCCGGCCGATCGCGAACGACGGCATGAGCAGGACGCCCTTCGCGCCGTTGGCGGAGGTGACGGCCTCGCCAAGCAGGCGGATCGCTTCCTCCTCGGGCTCGTGGGTGCGGCCACCGTACGTCGACTCGACGAGGAGGTAGTCGCCCTCGCGCACCGGTGTCGGATCGCGGATGATCGGCGTGTTCGGCCGTCCCAGGTCGCCGCTGAACACGATCGTGCGGTCGCCGCTGTTGTCTCGGGCGCGGACCCGGATGATCGCCGACCCGAGGATGTGGCCCGCGTCGAGGTACGTCGCCGTGACCCCGGGCGCGATCTCCGTCTCGGCGCCGTACTCGATCCCCTTGCACTGCGCGAGCGCCCCGTTCGCATGCACGCTCGTGTACAGCGGCTCGCGCAGGTACGTGAGCGCCTCAGGCGTCGCCTCACGCGTCGCGACCTCGGCATCCTCGTCGGTCGCCGCCGCGAGCTCGGCGGCCGCGGCGCGGTCCTCGACCGCCGCCCGGTCGGGGAACTTGCGGGCGAACCGCTGATGCTTCGCCGCGAACTCTTCCTGTAGCTTCGCCGAATCGAGGAGCACGAGGCGGGTGAGCTCGACCGTCCCCCGCGTCGCGTAGATCGGGCCACGGAACCCGAGCGCGGTCACGTGCGGGATCAGCCCGCAGTGATCGAGGTGCGCGTGCGTGAGGAGGATCGCGTCGATCTTCGTCGGGTCATACGCGAGCGACACGCGATTGCGCAGCACGTCGTGCGGGCTGCCCTGGAACATGCCGCAGTCGACCAGCACGCGCGCCCGATCGGTCTCCAGGAGGTACTGCGACCCGGTGACCGTCCGGGCCGCGCCCAGGAAATGCAGCCGCATCGGCCAATGATGCCGCGCTAGCATCACGCGCGCAGATGTATGGTCCCGTGCTGGTGGGCACGAAGGTGACCCTTCGCCCACCGGACGACTCCGACGCGGCCCGGTTCCTCGAGTGGTTCGGCGACCTCGAGGTGACGCGTTACCTGCTGCGCCGCTTCGCCGTCGGGCAGCTGCAGGAGGAGGGATTCCTCAAGAAGATCGGCGAATCGGCGACCGATGTGTTCTGGATGCTCGAGGCCGACGGAAGGCCGATCGGCGGGACGGGTATCCACCAGATCGACTGGCTCCACGCGCACGGGACGACCGGGATCGTGATCGGCGTGAAGTCGGAGTGGGGAAAGGGCCGCGCATCGGAGGCGATGGCGCTTCGGACGGACTACGCGTTCCGTCAGCTCAACCTGCACAAGCTGATGTCCGGCGCATTCATGGAGAACGAGCCGAGCCGGCGCGCCCTCATGAGATCGGGGTATCGCGAGGTCGGCATCGAGCGCCAGCATTTCTTCCGGGAAGGGCGCTGGCACGACCACTGGGTCGGCGAGGTGCTTCGTGCCGACTGGGAGCGCAGCCGGGCCGTCTGAGCCACGCCCTTCGTCAACGTTGATTAACCGGTCTGGCCCTTTCGTCCTGGCCCGGTCGGCCTGCCCGGTCATCTACCCGGACGGCGGTCGACCATCGACCATCGACCGCATGGACCTTCGACCCGCGGTCCTGATCGTCGACGACGACCAGGCGACCTGTGCCGCTATTGCCGAGCGCCTACAGGCCGACGGTCTGGGGACGGAGATCGTGCACGACGGCGTCACCGCCATCCAACGGGCCATCACCCTGCGCCCGCAGCTCATCGTCCTTGACCTCGGCCTCCCGGAGCTCTCCGGGGATCAGGTGTTCGAGCGGCTGCAGGCGGACCATCGCACGCGCTACACGCCGGTCGTATTCCTCACCGGGTCGGCGCGACGGGACGATAAGGTCCGGCACCTGCGTGCGGGCGCCGACGATTACGTGACGAAGCCATTCGATCTCGAAGAGCTCGCCGCGCGCGTGCAGACCTCGCTTCGCCGCCTGCGCACCCTCGGCGGGTTGAACCCGCTGTCAGGACTGCCCGGCAACACCGCGATCTACGAGGAGATGACCGCGCGCCTGCGCGCGGGTGAACGTTTCGCGTGCGTGTACCTGGACATCGACCACTTCAAGAGCTTCAACGACCGTTATGGCTTCACGCGGGGCGACACGCTCATCGTCGAGCTCGCCGAGGCGATCTTCGGCGCCGTCGCGACGGCGGGCGAGGACACCTTCCTCGGCCACATCGGGGGCGATGACTTCGTCGTTCTGTGCTCGGCCGATGAGGCGGAGCCGCTGGCCGAGGACATCGTGACGCGCTTCGGCGTGCGATCCCGCCAGCTCCACGACGCCGGCGATATCGCGGCCGGCGGATATGAGGCTCCCGATCGACGCGGGCTGCGCAGCCGCTGGCCATTCGCGTCCGTCTCGGCTGGGATCGCCATGTCCGACTCACGCGTGTTCCCGACCGCCGCAGCGCTCGCGCAGGCAGCCGCGGAGATGAAGACCGTCGCCAAGGGCCAGAGCGGGCACCGGGTGGCGCTGGATCGTCGCCACTCGAAACCGACGACGCAATCCGAGGGCAATTTCCGCCGGTCGTAGACTCGCCCTTCGTGGACACCCTCGAGCGGCCCGCGACCGTCACGCACGAGCAGCGGACCGAGATCGAGGCCCAGCGCCAAGCGACCCAGCAGACACGCCGCGCGACGGTGCCGGCGATGGAAGCGCTTCTCTACCAGCCGATCCCCGTCCTCGACCACGGCTTCGTCCGGGTCATCGATTACATGGGCGACGACGCCGCCGTGGTGCAAGCCGCGCGCGTGTCGTACGGCGCCGGCACCAAGAAGGTCCGCGAGGACGCCGGCCTCATCAACTACCTGATGCGGCACCGGCACACCTCACCGTTCGAGATGTGCGAGCTGAAGATCCACGTGAAGATGCCGATCTTCGTCGCGCGCCAGTGGATCAGGCATCGCGTCGCGAACTTGAATGAGGTTTCGGGACGCTATTCGATCCTCGACAACGAGTTCTACATGCCTGACAGCGCGAACATCGCGTCACAGGCGCGCACGAATCGGCAAGGTCGCGGCGACGTCCTGAACGAGGCCGAAGCGTCGAGGGTCCTCGAGCTCCTCCGTGACGACGCGACGCGCAGCTACACGCACTACGAGGAAATGCTCAATGAGATCGATGGGCAGGTCGTCGATCCGGAACGCCAGGGCCTTGCGCGCGAGCTGGCCCGCATGAATCTCCCGGTAAGCCTCTACACACAGCTCTACTGGAAGATCGACTTGCACAACTTGTTGCACTTCCTGAACCTGCGCGGCGCACCCCACGCCCAGTACGAGATCCGCGTGTACGCCGAAGCATTGCTCGACGTCGTGAAGCAGTGGGTGCCCCTGACATACGCGGCGTTCACCGACTACCGCATGGGCGCATACGAGCTGTCGGCAAAGGGGCTCGCGGCGGTCAAACGGATGCTGCGGGGCGAACAGGTCGAGCGCGAGTCGACCGGGATGTCGCCAGGGGAATGGCGTGAGCTCATGGAGACACTCGAGCGCTGAAGACCGATCGTGCGGGGTTCATCTGGGATCCCCGCCTCGCGTCCCATGTCTATCGATCCGATCACCCGCTGAAGCCACGACGCCTCATCGGCGTGCACGACACCCTCGAGCGCATCGGCGCATTCGCGCGTCCCAACGCCGTGGTCCTGGAGCCGCGCGAGGCCACGGTGGCCGAGCTCGAACGCATCCATTCGCCCGAGTACGTACGGGCCGTCGAGGCCGCGTCGGCGCATCCCGACGGCGACCACTCGCGCTGGGGACTCTCGGCGCACGGCGATACGCCGCCGTTCGCGGGCATGCATGAGGCTTCACTGCTCACCACGGGCGGCACGCTACGCGGCATGGAGGAGGTCCTTGCGGGCGGGCTCCGCGTGTCGTTCAACGGCGCGGGCGGGCTGCATCACGCCAAGCGCAGCCGTGCGTCGGGCTTCTGCATCTACAACGATCCGGCGATCGCCTGTGGATTGCTGGCCGATCGCGGCATGAAGGTCGCGTACGTCGACATCGACGCGCATCACGGTGATGGCGTGCAGGCGGCGTTCTACGACAGCGACCAGGTGCTCACGATCTCGCTCCACGAGACCGGCCGATCGCTGTTCCCAGGCACCGGCTTCGCGGACGAGCGCGGTAGGGGCAGGGGCGCGGGGTACAGCATCAATGTCGCGCTGCCGCCCTACACCGATGACCGCGCCTACACGTATGCGTTCGATGCCGTCGTCCCGACGCTCCTGGCGCGCTTCAAGCCCGATGTGCTGGTCACGCAACAGGGCATCGATTCGCATTTCACCGACCCGCTGACGCACCTGCAGGTCTCGACGCGCGCGCGGGAGCACGTCGTGCGCGCGTTCCGCGACTTCGATCTGCCCTGGATCGCGATGGGCGGCGGTGGATACGACCTCGATGCGGTCGCGCGCGGCTGGTCGATCGAATATCTGGTGATGCTCGGCGCGCCGATCCCGGAGGAGCTTCACGACCCCGACCCGCCGGCCTGGACCGGCGACGAGCGCGATGCCGTCGACGTGGAGACCGACCTCGCGGTGCGCGATGCCCTCGGGGCCGCCTTCGCGTGAGCGAAGCCCTCGCCCTGGTGCGCTCTCCCGCGCGCGGCGCGGCCCGCGTTCTGGCAACAGGCCGCCTGGCCATCGCGGTGGCGCTCGTGGTCATCGCGACCGCCGTCGCCGCCGTCAGCGCGGTCCGCTTCGCAGCCGATGTGCCGGTCAGCACCTTCCTCTACGGCGAGGGCCGCAGTCCGGCGATCGCCGCGCTGATCGAGACGCTCGGCCGCGATCGGGCGGCGGTGATCGGCTACCTCGTCGAACAGATCTGGACCGCCGTCGTCGTCGTCACGGCGTTCTCGCCGCTTCTTGTGTGGATCCTGGGTGCGACGGCGGTGCACGCTGCGGCGCGCATCGATGGGACGCAGCGGCCGTTCGGGCCGATGTTCGTGCTCCTCGGGTACGCGACGGCGCTCACGCGCATCCCGGCCGATGGCGCCGCGGCGATCCTCGGGAGCGGCAGGACGGCCGCGGCGCAGGTCGCGCAGCTCATCGGTCTCGCGTGCCTGATCTGGCTCGGGACCATCACCTGGCGGGCGATCGAAGCGCACTACGGTCTTCCGCCCCGCCGCGCCGGCGTGGTGCTGCTCATCGCGGTGGTGCTCTTCTACGTCGTGCCGCTGGTCCTCATCGTCGCCGCATTCGTCGCGATCCTCGTCGCGGCGATCCTCCTGGACTACGTGCCCGGGCTCTAGCCCTCGTCCGAGCTCACCGCCGCGACGAGCGCGAGGTCACCGGCCCGGACCGACTTCGGATCGAACTTCCGGACGCTCGCGGCCATCTTGCCGAGGGCCTCCGCCATGGTCATCGGCGGCGGGGCGCCGCGCTTCTGCGGGATCCAGCGCACCGGGTTGCAGCGCGCCACGACCACGGCGCGCAGGTACGGGCTCTTGAAGCCCATCTCCTGCAGCGTCTTCACGTGCGCCGCGACGCGGTCGTCGATGTCGAGGAGGCGCCGCCCCCACTGATCGCGCTGTCGCAGCGCCGCGGGCAGCGTGCCGTCCAGGAACACGTCCACCCGGCGGAGCATCGACTGGTACGAGGACCCAGCGAACCGGCCGCGCTCCTCATACGCCGTGCCGAGCGTGAGGAAGTGCGCTGCCTCGAATGCGACCGCGTGATCCGTCTCTTTCGATCGCGGCCGCTCTTTGGCGAGCGAGCGGGCCATCCGAATGACCTCCATGCTCCGGTCGCGAAGGTTGTGCGCCTTCTCGGTGTTGAGCGGGAGGATCCGATATGCGATCTGCGGGTCCGCGACCAGCAGCGCGCTCACCGTGCGCAGCCCGAGCTTCTTCGCCGCCGCCAGGCGGTGCCGTCCGTTCGGCGAGCTGAAGCCCTCCCGGCCCGCGACCGCGATGACCGGGTCGAGGAACACGCCCACGGCGCCGATCGCGTCGGACAGACGATCGGCGTGCACCTTCGAGAGGTCGCGCTGGAACTCGGTCGCCTCGATCGATCGCAGCGGGAGGCTGACGAACAGGATGGGGGAGCTGCCGTAGGGATCGCGGTACGCGGCCAGCGTGGCGCCTCCGGCCTTCGTGACGAGCCGTGCGAGCTCCGCGACGCTGTCGTCGGTCAGGTCGATCGCGCTCTCCTGCGCCTCGGGGCCGCGCGGGGCAGCCGGTCCCCGCTTCTTCGTGGTCTTGCGAGTGGTCTTCTTTCCGGTCACCTTCGCGGCGGTCGTCTTCTTCGCGGGCATTGCGGAACGATAGGCCGACCGGTCCTGCTCACGCGCGCGCGATGGTCGCGGAGCGCCTGACGGAGCACGCCGCCGGCGCTGGCTAGAGTCAGTGCGTGCCTGCGGCCTGGTCCCCGACGGAGCGCTACCTCGAGCGCAGCCGCCTCAAGCGGTTCGCGAACAGCCATGGCGTCAACAGCTACGACGCGCTGCTGCGCTGGTCGACCGACGACCTCGAGCGGTTCTGGCGAGCGGTCGATCGCGACCTCGATCTCGTCTGGACCGCCCCGTACGCGCAGGCCATGGATACATCCAAGGGGCTGCCGTGGACGACGTGGTGGAGCCGCGGACGGATGAACTACGTCGGCACGGCGCTGCGGGACGATCGCGATCCGGAGCGCGTTGCCCTCATCGCCGAGCGCGAAGCAGGCGGGATCGAGCAACGGACCTACGGCGAGCTTCGCGTCGAGGTCGGCCGTTTCGCCGCGGGCCTTCGGGCGATCGGCGTGCGCAAGGGTGATCGGGTGGCGGTATTCCTGCCGATGGGGATCGAATGCGTCGTCGCGGTGCTCGCGCTCGGCGCGCTCGGAGCGATCTACACGCCGATCTTCTCGGGCTACGGCGCCGAGGCCATCGCCGGCCGGCTTCGCGACTGCGACGCGTCGGTGTTGATCTGCGCGGACGGGTTCCATCGACGCGGCGCGATCGTGCCGATGAAGGAGACCGCCGACGCCGCGGCCGACGGCGCGCCAAGCGTCCGCACGGTGATCGTCGCGGAACGCCTCGGCCGCGCGTATCCGAAGCGAGACCGCGACGTGACGTGGGCCGCTGTCTTGAGCCGCGGGGTCGCGCCGCTGGTCGCCTGGGAGGATACGAGCGCCGAGGATCCGTTCTTGATCATCTACACGTCCGGTACCACCGGACGTCCGAAGGGCGCGGTGCACGTGCACGGTGGCTTCCCCGTGAAGGCCGCGCAGGACATGGCCCATTGCTTCGACGTGCACGAGCGTGACGTCGTGTTCTGGTTTACCGACATCGGCTGGATGATGGGTCCGTGGCTCATCGCGGGTGGGCTCATGCTCGGCGCCACGATCGTGTTGTACGACGGCACGCCCGACTTCCCTGACCCGTCACGCGTGTGGTCCATGGTCGAGCGCCACCGGGTGACGCATCTCGGCATCTCGCCGACGGCGATCCGCGGGCTCATGCGGGCGGGCGAAGAGCCGGTGCGCGCGCACGATCGCTCGAGCCTGCTCGTCCTCGGCAGTACCGGCGAGCCGTGGAATCCAGAGTCCTGGTGGTGGTACTTCCGGGCCGTCGGCGACGCGCGATGCCCGGTCATCAATTACTCCGGCGGCACCGAGATCTCAGGCGGCATCCTCGGGTGCACCACCTGGAGCGACATCCAGCCCGGCTCGTTCCGCGGACCCATTCCGGGGATGGCCGCGGACGTGGTCGACGATCGTGGGCGACCCGTGCGCGGCACCGTCGGCGAGCTGGTCATCCGCGCGCCGTGGCCCGGAATGACGCGAGGATTCTGGAAGGACCGCGAGCGCTACCTCGAAACGTATTGGAAGCGGCTCGACGACCTCTGGGTCCACGGCGACTGGGCGCGCGTGGACGACGAGGGCTTTTGGTACATCCTCGGTCGGAGCGACGACACCCTCAAGGTCGCTGGCAAGCGTGTCGGCCCGGCCGAGGTCGAGTCGGCGGCTGTCGCGAACGCCGCGGTGGGTGAGGCCGCCGCCATCGGCGTGCCGGACGAGCTGAAGGGCGAGGCGATCGTCGTGTTCGCGGTCGCCCGTCCGGGCATCACCGTGGACGCCGCGCTCGAACGATCGGTGTCGGACACAATCGCGGAGCAGCTGGGAAAGCCGCTGCGGCCGAAGGCCGTGCGGTTCATTCGCCAAATGCCGAAGACCCGCAATGGGAAGATCCTTCGCCGGCTCATCCGCGGCGCGTACCTCGGGATCGCGGATCTGGGCGACACGTCGTCGCTCGAGGATCCGGCGACCCTTGACGAGGTGCGCGCCGCCGCGCAGCGCTAGGCGGTGCGGTTGCCCGAGATCGCCCGCACCAGCGCGACGACGAGCGCCGCGATGAGGAACAGGAACACGATCGCGAGCAAGGCCGGTACGTCGATCACCGTCGGCGTATTGGTCTGCGGCCAGATCCCTTGGAACGGCCGGACCAGTGGCTCGGTGATCGCGTAGAGGCCCGAGACGAGGGCCTGCTGGGGATTCGCGCCGAGCAGCTTCAGGATGAAGCGGATCAGCAGCACGATCTCGAGGACCGTGAAGAGGAGCGTGACGACCCGGGTCACGGTCCACACCGGGGCGTAGGGGCTCGCGTTCACGTTCACTTGGCCGGCTGGCGCGACGTACGCGGGCTCGCGCACCCGCTCGACACGCTCGACACGGTCGACGCGCTGCTCGACAACGGGTCGGTCGATGATCTCGGTGTCGCCGGGTTGTCCAGGATCTCTGGGGTCTGGTGGCTGTCGTGTACTCATGTCTGCTGAACGAGCAGGCCGCGTGCCAAGGCCGTTACAGGCGCTAGGGGCAGTGGAATTGGTCCGCGGTCATGAAGCTCTGACCGACGTACAGGAGGGCGACCGTCCCGATGATCGCAGCGGGCATCAGCACCAGCGCGCGGATCCGTGCCGCCCGCGCGCGTGGAGACCGGAACGCTCCGGCGATCGCGACAGGCGCGAACAGCACCGGGATCGAGGCGGTGAACAGGAACAGCATCGCGGCGCTCACCGATGCCGCGACGCCGAGCGTCTTGTGGGTGTCGCTGTCCCCCGACGCGGCACCGAGGAGCAGGATCGCGTCGACCGTCCCGACGGCCAACATCGCGATGACATCGCCGCGCTGGAAGTACGTGGGCGCACAGCCCAGGTTCGCCGCGACGATGAGCCCGACGAGCCCGAGGCACAGCACGCCGGCGACCTGCTGCACGACCGCGAGCCGCCGCATCGCGCCACGCTAGCGGCTAGCCTCGCTCCGTGAACGCCTCGCCTGACGAGTACCCGTTCGCGTTCCGGCAACGCGTGCGGTTCGGAGAGACGGACCTGCAGGGCGTCGTGTACTACGCGAACTACCTCCTCTTCGCCGAGGTCGGCCGCGTGGCCTACCTGCGCGCGCTCGGCATCGATTACCGGCGGGACCTCCTCGAGAAGGGCGTGGACTTCACCATCGGCGAGGCCGCCGTCCGGTATCGCGCGCCGCTGCGCTTCGATGACGAATACGACATCCGCGTGCGCGTCGGTGAGGTCCGCAGCTCCTCGTGGACCTTCGAGTACGCGTTCGACCGAGCGGATGGGCAGCGCTGCGCGGTCGGGTCGACCGTGCAGGTCATCCTGGATCACGGAACGGGGAAGGCCACGCGCATCCCGGCCGAGATCCGCGACGTCCTGGAGCGCGCGAAGGCGGCGTGATGGAGACGGCGCTCCCTGAAGATCTCGATCTCCTGCGCCGCAGCGTGCGCGCGTTCGTCGAGGAGCAGCTCGTGCCGCGGGGCGAGGAGATCGAGACCTCGGATCGCATCCCTGAAGACGTCATCGACGCGATGGCCGGCATGGGGCTGTTCGGGATCGGCTTCCGCGAGGAGGTCGGCGGGCAGGGCTTCGGGAAGCTTGGGTACTGCGTGGCGGTCGAGCAGCTCGCGCGCGCGAACGCGTCGCTGTGGAACGTGATCGGTGGGTCCGCGGGACTCTGCGGCACGGCGATCGACATCGGCGGGCCGGACGAGCTGCGGTCGCGCTATCTGCCGGACCTGCTCGGCGGGAAGCGCATCGGCGCGTACGCGCTGTCGGAGCCCGGGGCCGGGAGTGATGCCGGCGGGCTCAAGACGGCCGCTCGCCGCGACGGCGATGCGTACGTCATCGACGGCGCGAAGACGTTCATCACCAACGCGCCGATCGCCGACCTGTTCACGGTGTTCGCGACGCTCGACCGGGCGGCGGGCTCCAAGGCGATCACGGCGTTCGTCGTCGACCGCGATACCCCGGGCCTGCGCATCGGGCCGAACGACGAGAAGATGGGGCTGCACGGCTCGACGACCGCGCAGCTGTACTTCACCGAGATGCGCGTGCCCGCGGACCAGCGAATCGGCAGCGAGGGCGAGGGCTTCAAGATCGCGCTGCGCACCCTCGACCTCGGAAGACTCGGCCTGGCCGCGCATGCGGTCGGCGCGGCCGAGCGGCTCCTCGAAGCGTCGGTCGAATACGCGAACACGCGGGAGCAATTCGGGAAGCCCATCGCCGTCCACCAGGCGATCCAGTGGATGTTGGCGGACGCGGCCATCGGCATCCACGCCGCGCGATTGATGGTGCACGACACGGCCGCGCGCGCCGACCGGGGCGAGCGTGTCACCGACCGCGCGGCGATGACGAAGCTGTTCGCAACGGAGCACCTCGGCCGGGTCGCCGACGCCGCGGTCCAGATCCACGGTGGCATGGGCTACATGCGCGAGCTCTGGATCGAGCGGGCCTACCGGGACGCCCGGATCTACCGGATCTATGAGGGCACGAGCGAGATCCAGCGCGTCGTCATCGCCGCCGGACTGCTCGCTGAGGCGTAATTTCTGGACGTACTGCGGACATCCGCCCCG
>JBBQZK010000006.1:0-58486 GCA_038207785.1 Candidatus Limnocylindria bacterium
TCGGCTCCATCGTGTCTTGGGCCACCGTGTTGTCCTCCTCAGCGGTTCTTTGTCGTTCCGCGGAGGATGGCACGGTGGTTCTCTCTATGCGGCGGGGCTGAGCTCAGCCCCGCTCGTACACCACATTGCTGGACGTGAACCAAGCCGTAGCGCAGGTCGTAGGAGGAGACAATGAACAAGGCCGCATCGGATGTGCACGTGATAGCGGGCCAAACACCGTCATCGATGCGCGGTCGCAAACCTAAGGCCGTTGTGATCGTCGGGCTGGTTGCGGTCGGCGCGATCGTTCTTGCGCTGGCATTTACAAGCGCCTCCACGGTTGGGGCCCCGAATCGAACGCCGACGATCACCCGTCAACAAGTTCTGGATGCGACGAGGAGCAAGACCAGCATCGTCGCACGAGCAGATCGCATGGACGCCAAGTTGACGACCTGGGGCATTCTTCAGACCGCACGCGGCGCATCCGCCGATGTGGTTACTTCGATGCAGCCAGCGCAGCAGGTTTGGGTCGTGGCGGTTGGTGGCGACTTCGTGCCTCAACTTGGACGAGGCGAGCACTTTTCCGTGGGGTGCCATCATCTACGATGCCAACACTGGTAATGAAGCGGCCACATTTGCTGGCGGCGGCGGCGCTTGGCCTCCCTTCTTCACGGAACTTAACGACCTCGCACCCTGAGGGTCGTTGCGACTTCGGCCACGCGCCGCTCTTGCTCGCGTCCTCGAATCCAAGGCGCTGTTCGCCGACGGGGCCCGTCGCCATCTCCTGCCGACCGTGGCTGACACACGGCAGTACGTCGCCGTGATGCGCGCGGGGTTTGCGAATAACCCTGCGGCGATCACTAGACTCCGCCCCGTTCTTCTGAGGTTCCGGACGCTACGTTCTGTTCCGATCTGCGAACAGCAGAACTAATCGCACGGTGCCTAACGTCGTTCCGGCCTTAACTTATCGGGAGTCGTCGACGTCCTAGGAGACAACGGTGAGTTCGCGAACGGGCGAGGCCAGGACACAAGTTGCGGCTCGTTGGATCACGAATGGCACGTTCCTGTGGGGAGTAAGTTCGGTTGGACTTCTCGAGCAGGCCGTTGCGCTTTTTCCGGGAGGTCTACTGACCACGGCTGAGGTCCGGACGGAGCTGGTGCGTCATGTCGACGAGCGACCCTTCCTCAACACCGCCGTAGAAGCGATCGATGCGGGTCGGATCATGTTGACCGCGAGCGCGCCCACGGCGTTGCGAGCAATCTCAGTCCCCGAAGGCAGCGATCCCAGCACCGGAGCCGTGGTCGCGAGGACGAAGGCTAAGCCAGCGACAACCGCTGCCCGGACAAGCGCTGTACGCGTGAGCGGCGCATCGGAACCAAAGCAATAGCACGGCCGTGTGTCGCCGGCGCGGAGTTGCGCGCCGATGAGCCAGGCGAAGGTGGCGAAGACCGCTGTAGCAGTAGCCAGCGCGAATAGCGGCACGACGCCCGCTATCAGGAACATCGCGAGACACAGCTCCGCGATACCAATTCCGCGCCCGACGGCTGGCGATCCACGCTTCAGCAACCCGAAGCGAACCACGCCGGCGGTGGCGACGGCAGGGCGGAGCATCTTGACAGTTCCGCTCCACAACAGCGTTCCCGCGACCACCCAGACCGCTATCCCCTGCGCCTGTAGATCGGCCAGTAGGCTCCAGACGTTCGCGGCCGCGTGGGCGATTAACTCGAGACCATGCATCGCATCACAGGCCGACGACGACGAGCCGCGCCAATTGCTGCTCCGTGGACGGCTCGAAACGCACGGTCGCGTCAACGTCGACCCCGGGCTTGAGTGCCGAGAGCGGGGCGACGCGGACGGCATCCCCGTGATAGCGGAGGCGCACGTCGGCCGGCAGCCAGAACTCACCTCTCGTGGTCCTGACGCGACCGGCTGCCTGCTCCGTGACGCGGCAGCCAAAACTGCGGTAGCAGGTGTCGATGCGCAGCCCGGTCAGGGGAACGCGTCTGCTCTGCAACTCAATGCTTCTCTCTTCAGGCCGCCTACGCCGCTCCGCTCATCCTCCTGGCGCAAACGCGACAGGCTGATCGAGACAAGATGAACGTCGAGGCCGACGCCAAGCATCGTGAGGAGCTGTCCACGCTTCAGCTCACGCTTCTCAAGGAGAACACGAAGCTGACCGAACAGGTTGCCGCCTTGAGCGAACGCATCGAAGGACTGACGAAAGACCTCCACGGAAAGCTCAAGGCGGCTTAATGGCGGACTAATTGCCGCCTTGGAGACCGCGACTGCGTCAGCTTCGGCTTCGAGCTTCCTGAGGGCGGCACCAAGCGCATACGCGAGCTCCTCGCGCTTTAGGCGCGGCTCGCGCGAGCGCGCCCCCCGAGAGTGCGTGGCCCGTTCTCAGTCACGTGGCATCACCCACTCTGCTGCGTTTTCGCCCAGGCCACGGCTAGCGCTGCGCTTCGATGACGCGCTTCAGCTCGTCGAGCGTCGCCACTTCTTTTGGCATCGTCCGGGCGACCATCGGGGCCATGAGCTTCTCCTTCAGGCCTTTCGGCTCCCAGCTCAATCCGAACGTGACCCGCGTCCCGCTGCCCTCCGGCGCGAAGACGTATCTGCCCTCCGGCCGGGCCGGTCCGGCGACGACGCGGAAGGCGATGAGCCGGTCCGGTACGACCTCGGTGAGCTCGTAGTCGGCGGCGATCCGCCCGCCGGGGCCCTTCATGCCCTGCGTGTATCGCGCGCCGACGGTGCCGGCGGTCCCGCTCGCGAGCGCGATGTCCGTGACGCCCGATCGCCAGCTTTGATTCTTGGCCCCGTCGGCGACGTACGCGAAGACCTCATGCACCGGTCGCTCGATGACGACGCTGTGCTCCGCCTGCGGCATCTCGTTCCACCTTCGCGTGTGTGGGACTGAGCCTAAAGCGATCCCCGCGCGCGGCTTCGCGTCAACGCCAATTCGCCCGATCGATCCCAGCGGCGGTCCTGAAAATCGAGCGGGGAGTTTGGCCTAGACCGTCAGCACCACAGCGGCCGGTAGGGTCTACCGGCTTTCACCGCGCCGGTGTTGCGTGTTGGCGACGGCTTCGTGTCCGCTAGGCTGCGCGGCGCATGAACGTCATCGGCATCGCTTGGATCGGGGTCGCGGTCGATCGCTTGGACACGCTGCTCCCGTTCTGCCGCGACGTATTGGGGCTCCGTGTCGAGGTCGAGCGACCATCGTTCGTCAAGCTCGCCACGCGTGACGGCGACATCGTGGAGCTCTTTCGACAGGGCGGGAAGCATCCGCCCGAGTCGTTCGCGACGAATCAGGTCGTCGCGGGCTTTCTCGTCGACGATATCGTCGCCGCCCGCGAAGAGCTCGCACGCGGAGGCATCGAGCTGCTCGGCGAGATCCAAAATGGCATATCCGGCTACCGCTGGAGCACTTCCGAGCGCCCGACGGCAAGGTGTACGAGCTTTGCGTCGATCCAGCGCGTGGCTCCACGTCCTGACCCTTCGAAAGCTGGACGGTGGTGGGTGTCCTGGTGTTGTGATGCCTGAAGTTGGGTCAACTTCAAACAGCGATGGCATGGGTAGTCGTGTTGCTCGCGATCATCGTCGGACCGATCGTGTGGGTGTTCCTCAACGACCGCTCGGGCGGCGCTCCTCGCAATGAGGACGAGCCGAACGCGACTGGCGTGACCGGAGTGGTCCGCAACGTTGAGACGGGGAGGACCGGTGCTGGGACAGGCGGTGTGCCCCCCTCGGCATGACCGCAAACCAAACGTTGTTGCACCGAACACCAGCGGCCATCAACCTCCAAGTGCCGTAACGATTCCAACTCTCGGTCAAACATACGGCTGAAGACCCCATGTGTCGCCGGTTCAAGTCCGGCTCTCGGCACAGAGCGGTCGGTCGGCAGGCCCTGAGCGGCGGCGTCTGACGCAACGTGGATCCGATCGGGCGGTCGTGTCCGCAAGTCATTGCTGGAGCTTCGGGTCGAGCACGTCACGCAGTCCGTCACCAAGCAGGTTGAACGCGAGCACCGTCACGAGGATCGCGAGACCGGGGAAAATGGAAAGCCAGGGCGCGTTGATGAGGTGCGTCGTGCCGTCGCGGATCATGTTGCCCCAGGTCGGGGTCGGCGGCGAGATTCCAAGGCCGATGAAGCTCAGGCTGGCCTCGACCCGGATCGCCGACGCGGTGAAGACACTCAGCAAAACGGCGATCTCGCCGACCATGTTCGGCAGGATGTGCAAGCGCATCAGCCGGATGTGCCCGGCGCCGATCGAACGCGCCGCGCTGAGGAACTCCTGTTCCTTCAGGGCCAGCGTGGCACCGTGGACCACCCGCGCGAACGGTGGTGACAGGAGCAGCCCGATCGCGAGGATCACCTTTTCGATGCCGGGACCGAGCACGGCCAGGACGGTGAGTCCGAGAAGCAGGCTCGGGAACGCCATGAGCACGTCCACCCCGCGCATGAGCAGGCCCTCCAGCTTGCCGCCGCTGTATCCGGCCACCAGACCGAGGGTCGTTCCGAGGGTCCCGCCGAGGATGACCGACGCGATGCCGATGACCAGCGAGATCCGGCCGGCGTAGAGGATGCGGGCGAGCACGTCACGACCGAACGCGTCCCGACCGAGCCGGAAGACGTCGTCGGGAGGCTTGAGCCGGCCTGCTCCGTCCTGGACGAGGGGATCCTGGGACGCGAGGAGCGGAGCGAAGATCGACAGGAGCACGATCGCGAGCGTGAGGCCCAGCCCGACCACCGCCGCCTTGTTCCCGAGGAAGGTGTCCCACATCCGCCGGCGCTGGCTCCGCGACCGCTTCGGCAGCGCCGGCGTGTCCCGATCGCGCACCCCGGCCGCAGCATTCATCCTCAGCCCTGCGTCTTGACGCGCGGGTCGACGAACCCGTAGGCGAGGTCGGTGACGAGGTTGATGCCGACGACGAACAGGGCGTAGATCACCATCGTGGACTGCAGCGTCGTGTAGTCACGCTGCAGCATCGCCCCGACCATGAGCTTGCCTAGCCCCGGGCGCGAGAAGACCAGCTCCGTCGTGACCGAGTCGCCAATGAGCGCCACCCCCCAGATGCCGGTGAGCGCGACGATCGGGATGAGCGCCGAGCGCAGCGCGTGACGCGAGATGACGGAACGCTCGCCGATGCCCTTGGCCCGCGCCGTCCGGACGTAGTCCTGGCCGAGCACATTGAGCATCGCCGAGCGCGCGAGCCGGGCGACCGAAGCGGTCATCACCAGACCGAGCGTGAGCGCTGGCAGGATGAGGTGGGTGAGGCTGTCGCCGGGCGAGGTGAGATCGCCGCCGCCGATCGCCGGTAGCCACTTCAGCTGCACGCCGACGAGCAGGATGAGCAGGATGCCGAGGTAGAAGGCCGGCACCGACAGGCCGACGAGGGACGCCACCCGGCCGACGTAATCCGGGAAGGCATTGCGCTTCGTCGCCATGTACACGCCCACCGGGATCCCAAGGGTCACCCCGACGAGCAGCGCGGCGAAGGTGAGCTCGAGCGTGTACGGCAGGTTGTGGGCGATCTGGTCCCCGATGGGGGCGCTGTTGATCATGGATGTGCCGAGGTCCCCGCGCAGGAGATCCCCGAGGAAGCGCAGGTACTGCAGCGGGAGCGGATCGTTCAGCCCGAGGCGCAGGCGCAGCGCGTCGACGGCCTCCTTGGAGGCGTAGTCACCGAGCGCCGCGGTCGCCGGATCGCCGGGGAGCACCCGGACGACGATGAAGACGATCGTGAGCACACTCAGGAACACCGGGACCGTCAGCAGGATCCGCTGCGCGACGTAGCGGATCATGGAGCTACTTCTTCACGAGCCTGGTGGTCTCATCGATCCCGGGATAGAGCGCGAGCACCGACTTCAGCTCGTGGCCGTAGTCCACGGTCTTCCGGCGCGCATAGACCTGATTCGTGAACATCACCGGGTAGGCCGCCATGTCCTGCAGGATCTTCGTCTGCGCATCCTTCCAGAGGTTCGTCTGCTTCGTCGTGTCGGCTTCCGATCGGGCCTGATCGATGAGCGCGTCGATGCTCGCGTAGTGGGAAAAGTTGGTGTTCGGCTTCTTGCCGCTGACGACGATCGCGTCGGAGTGGAAGAACTGGCTGAGGTACACGTCGGCATTCGGGCGGAAGGCGACGTAGACGACGATGGGGTTGGTGTCCGCGCGGATCGTGCTGTGCATGCTCGTGTGATCGACGACCTTCAGATCGATCTTGATCCCGACCTTCGCGAGCTGGGCCTGCATCGATTCATAGACCACGCGATACGAGGGCAGCTCGGAGGTGACCATGCTGAGCGAGAAGCCGTTCGGGAATCCCGCCTCGGCCAGGAGCTTCTTCGCCTTCTCGCGATCGGTCTTGTACTCGACGCCTTTGGCCGCGGCCTCCGGCTGCGTCAAGCCACCGGGCATGAACTGCGCCGGCACCGGCGAGAAGACCTGCTCGCTCACTCGCGCGCCGGTGAGCGCCTGGAATTCCGCGCGGTCGAGCGCGTACGCGATCGCCTGGCGGACCGGGAGCTTGTCGAGCGGGGCGATCCGGCTGTTGAAGTGGATCGTCACGACCTCACCGACGCCGAAGACGTCGACCTTCGCGTCGGCGTTCGCTTCCATCTTCTGCACCCAGGCGATGTCCGCCGTCCCGTTGGCCACGTCGAGCTGGCCGCCGAGCAGCCCGAGCTCGCGGCTCGTGAGGTCCGGCATGTACATGAAGTCGACCCCGTCGAGCTGGGGCTTTCCGCGGAAGTACGCCTCGTTCGCCACCAGCTCCACCTTTTCCTTGGGGCTGTAGCGCTTGAAGGTGAACGGCCCGGTACCGACCGGGTGCGTCTTGAGCCCGGCGGCTCCGAGCTTCTCGGCGGCTTTGCTGCAGACGATGTATCCCCCGGAATAGTTCGCGAGCTTCGGGTAGAGAAGCGCTTTCGAGAGCGGCGAGGCGAGGGAGACCTTCACCGTGGAGGGACCGGCGGCCTCGAAGGTCATCCCGGTGTAGTCACCGGCATACGCCGAACGGTCCTTGTCGGCGGACTTCTTGAGCGAGTACACGACGTCCTCGCTCGTCAGCTCGTACGCCGGCACCCCTTCGGTCGGCTGGCACATGACGCCCTTCCGGAGGGTGAAGGTCCAGGTCTGCTTCCCGGCGTCGGTCGCCGGCTCGGGCAGCGCGGTCGCGAGGTCCGGTTCGAACTGGGTCCCGTCACCGGGCTTGAACCGGATGAGCGCGTTGAACACCATGTCCACGAGGCTGCGATCCTGCGTCCCGCTGGCAAAGTGCGGGTCGAGGGTCCCGACGTCCGCGGCGCTCTGGCCGAAGCGGAGGATGCCGCCGGAGCGACCCGTTGAGGCCCCCGGGTTCGTCGGTGCCGCCGCCGTGCACGCGGTGGTCACGACCACCAAAGCCATCGCGAGGGTGAGCATCGGCGCGAGCCTGATCTTCATGTGCGGTCCCCTTCTCCTACGAACGCCACCTGCGGGTGATGCTAGCCATGCAGCTCTGGTTTCGCGATGCCCACGCCGGCCGGGAGGTCGCCGAACCGCGCGCGGCGAAAGGCCGCGATCGGCAGCGACGAACGGCCCTGGGTGACCAGCTCACAGAGGATCCGCCCGGTCACCGGGCCGAGACAGAACCCGTGCCCGGAAAAGCCCGCGGCGATGACCAGTCCCTCGATCTCCGGTACCCGCTCGATGACCGGAAGGCCGTCGGGCGTCATGTCGAGCAGCCCGGCCCAGACCCGCGCGACCCGGGCCCCGGCGAGGGCCGGCAGGACGGCGATGCCGCGCGCGATGATCGCAGCGACGTTGTGGGCCGGCGGCAGCACGTCTTCTGGACCGAGCCGCCGTTCGTCATTCGGCCAGTGCCACTCCCCGGCCGATCCGGACATCCGGAGGCGGCCGTCGATCTCCTGACGGCCCGCGAAGTCCGCATTCGCCACGCCGAGCACCTGCCGCAGGAGCGGCGGCAGCGGGGTGGTCTGCACCACGCCGGTCAACCGGACCGTGATCGGGACTTCCAATCCCAGGGGCGCGCAGAGCTCGTCGGTGTGGACACCGGCCGCGATCACGACCGCGTCGGCGGCGATCGCTCCAGCGTCGGTCCGCACCCCGCGCACCCGACCCGCGGCGACATCCAGGCCGGTGACTCTTGTATCGGTGCGGATGATCGCGCCGTGCCGCTTGGCCGCGGCGGCGAATGCGCGGACGGTGGCGACCGGATCGGCGTGGCCGTCGCTCGGGCAGTACGACGCGGCGACGATCGAGTCGGAGAGCGCGGGCGCGACCGCGCGGACCGCCTCGCTCCCGTCGAGGAAGCTCACGTCGAGCCCTTGTGCACGTTGGTCACGCACGAGGTCGGCGATGATCGGGACCTCATCCGCTGTACGCGCGAGGCGCAGGTTCCCGCCCTGGCGGTAACCGACATCGGTCCCCAGCTCCTCCGCGAGCTGCTCCCAGCGGTGCACGGCCGCTCTCGCGAGCGGCAGCTCCGCCGCGTGCCGGCCCGATTGCCGGACGCCGGCCAGGGTCCAACCCGATGCCATGCTCGCGAGCGCACCCTGCTCCAGCAGGGTGACGGATGCGCCGGTGCGCGCAAGCTCGTACGCCGCCGCGGCACCGCTGATCCCGCCGCCAATGATCACGACATCCCGCGAGCTCATGCCGATGGAAACCTGCAAGAGTCGCGATAGAAGGCATCGGATGCTGGCATCACAGGCGACGGACTGTAGATCACGCGGAACGCGATCTATTACAAAGGAGCTGTCGCCCGTCCCCTGACCGGGGGAATCTGCGGCGATACCGACTCGCATCCCCCGACCGGAGCAGGTGTCGCGCCTGCTGCGGTGCTGCACTGCGCGCCATGAACGACGGACGGCTTCTCGACTTCGTGTGCATCCGCGAGACGCACCAGACCGACCCAAGCTCGGCGATCGTGTCCGTGGACAGTGGTGCGCTCATGCTCTGCCCGCGCGGTGAGACCCTCGGGCACGTCTGGCGTGCGGCCGCTGCCGCTCCGTTCATCGACGAGCGGGCGATCGCGCGCATGGTCGCGACCCGGGGCCGCGTCGTGCGCGTCGCCCTCCGGCCCAACTAACACCGCCTGGCCTTCCCGCGCGCGGTACGCTCGATCCGTGAGCAGTTACCGGGCTGCAACAGCGACCACGACGCGGACCCGCCCGCGCGTCGGCGACGGACTGTCGACACATGAGGACGGCCGCGAGGCTGCACGGCTGGCCCTCGACGCCGCGCTCGCGCAGCTCGGTGGCGAGCCGGCGGATCTCGTGCTCCTCTTCGTCGCGCCGCAACACGAGGACGTGCAGCGCGCCATCATCGATATCGCCACGGAGCGGGTCGGGGGCGCGACGGTGTTGGGGTGCTCCGCGGGCGGGGTCATCGGCGGCGGGCGCGAGATCGAGGACGCACCGGCCGTCGCTGCCTGGGCCGCCTCGCTGCCCGGCATCGACGTGCAACCCTTCCGTCTGACCTTCCAGCGAGAGGACGACCACGCCATCGTGGAAGGGCTCGAAGACCTGCCGCCATCCGACGCGGAACCGGTCATCCTCATGCTCGCCGACCCGTTCTCGTTCCCGGCCGATGTGCTGCTCGATCACTTCAACGACACCGGTGCGGACATCCCGATCGTCGGCGGGATGGCCTCGGGCGGCCTTGAAGCCGGTCGGAACTCCCTCTACTTCAATGACGAGATCCTGCGTGACGGCGCGGTCGGCGCGATCCTCACGGGTGGCGGGATGACGACGGTCGTGTCGCAAGGGTGCCGCCCGGTGGGAAAGACGTATGCCGTCACGCGGGCCGAGCGGAACGTGCTCTTCGAGATCGGTGGCGCGTCTGCGATGTCGCGGATCGAGGAGCTCTACAACGAGGCGACCGAGCGTGACCAGCTCCTCATCCGCCGCGGGCTCCATGTCGGGAGTGCGATCACCGAGACGAAACCGGAGCTCGGCCGCGGCGATTTCCTGGTGCGCAACGTCGTTGGGGTCGACCGCGATTCGGGCGCGATCGCGATCAGCGACCTCGTCGAGGTGGGACGGACCATGCAGTTCCAGGTGCGGGACGCCGAGTCCGCTCGCGAAGACCTGCGCGAGGTATTGGAGCGGGAGCGCATCGCCCGGCCGGGCGAGGTGGCCGGCGCACTCCTGTTCTCGTGCAACGGCCGGGGCTCGGCGCTCTTCGGACAGCCCGATCACGATGTGTCGGCGGTCCGCCGTGCGTTCGGCGACGTGCCGGTCGCCGGATTCTTCGCGGCCGGCGAGATCGGGCCGGTCGCGGGAAAGAACTTCCTGCATGGGTTCACCGCGGCGATCCTGCTGTTCCGGGGGGACTAGGCGTGTCCGCCATCGACTGGCTGCTGGATGCCGACCCGGCGATCCGCTGGCAAGTGATGCGCGACCTGACCGATGCGCCGGCCGGCGCGGTCGTGGCTGAGCGTGCCCGCGTCGCGACAGAGGGGTGGGGCGCACAGCTCCTTGCGATCCGGCGGGCGGACGGGCTGTGGGACAGCGGCAGGTCCGATTCGGAGTGGCCGTCGTTGCTCGCGCTCGTGATGCTCCGCGACATGGGCCTCGACCCGTCGAGCGAGCAGGCGCGGACCGCGATCGCGGACGTCCGCGACAACGCGACGTGGCACTCGCGGGGCGCATGGCACGGCACTCCGGTGTTCGCGGGCGAGGTCGAGCCGTGCATCAACGGACGTGTCGTGACGGTCGGCTCCTACTTCGGCGTGGACGTGTCACGGATCGCGGAGCGGCTGCTCGGGGAGCAGATGGCCGACGGCGGATGGAACTGCGAGCAGGAGAACGGCTCGACCCGCGGATCGTTCGACACGACGATCAACGTCCTCGAGGGCCTCTTGGAGTATGCGCAGGCGACGGGCGACTCGGCCAGGTTGACCGCGGCGCTCGAGCGCGGGCAGGAATACCTGCTCGAACGCCGGATGCTGCGCCGGCTGTCGACCGGCGAGCTGATCGATCCGGCGTACACACGGTTCTCATTTCCGACGGGCTGGCACTACGACGCATTGCGCGGCCTCGACTACCTGCGCGCAGCCGGCGTGACGCCCGATGCTCGCGTGGCCGAGGCCATCGCCCTCGTCCGGTCCAAACGTGACGCCGAAGGCCGCTTGCCGCTCGAGAACCCACACGAGAGCGAGTTGGTCAACGCGCGTCTCCGCGATCTCGCGTTCGACATGGACGAGCGCGAAAGCCGGCCCAGCCGCTGGAACACCTTGCGCGGTCAGCGGGTCCTTCGTTGGGCGGGCGCTGCCGAGGGCGCGTAGGTTTGCGCGGTCTATCGCGCGGCACCTGGGAGAGGTGACGGCCGCGGCGTCGCCCGCACACCGATGGCGATCGTCGTGCCGACGGCGATGGCGGTGCCGAGGAGGGTGGTCGGAACCGTCGTGGCTGGGTCGAGGGCCTGGATGTCGATGAGGATCCACGCCGCGAGCGCGGCAAGGCGCGCCATGACGGGAACAGTGCCGAGACCGATCCACGCGATGAGCGGCAGCACGAGGACCGCGTACGGGTAGAAGACGAAGGCCGAGACGTAGGGTGCGACGGAGAGCGCCGCGGAGAAGCCGAGCGCGGGAGCGAGGCGCCGTATTCGGACCAGGACTCCCAACACGACGAGCGCGACCGCCGTCGCGCTGACCAGCAGGGTCCGTCCCGCTCCTGTGCGCAGCAGATCCGGCACGACGTTGCCCGGGCGCGTTTGGGGTCCCGCAGCCAGCTCGTAGGTGAGCCGGATCCAGTCGAGCCAAGCGCCGCTCATGAATGGCCAGCTGACAACGACGACGGCGGCGAGCAGCGCACCGGTCAGCACGAGCAGCCGCCGGTATCCGGCGACCGCAAGGCTCAGGGCCACCGGGACAGCGAGGAGCTTCAGTCCCATCGCGAACCCGAGTGCCGGCGCCGCCTGCCAACCGGCCCGCGGACGCCAGGCGAGCAGCGCGAATCCGAGCGTGACGAGGGTCAGATTCCCGTTCGCGAGCTCCCACTGGAACGGGAACGCGCCGATGCACATCGCGAACGCGAGCGGTCGCCGCGGGGGCGCGACTTCCCTGGCGATCGCGGCCGCGATCGCGAGCCCGAGCGCGGTCAGCGCTATCCCCCAGATGGCGCTCGCGACCGACAGGGACACCAGAAGCGCGGGCGAAAACAGCAGCGCCACGGGGGGTGAATACAGATAGAGATTGGCGTCGCCGAGCTGATAGCCACTCCCGGCGAGCTGCGGGTAGAGCGGAGCGCCGTCGCGCAGGCGGCGGGCCGCCTCGACGTACGCGGAGAGGTCATAGCTCGCGTAGTTGCGGCCGATGCCGCGCTGGTCGATGAGCAGCGCGATCGCGGTGAGCGCGACTGCCGACGCGGAGAGGCCGACAAGGACCAGCCACCGTTCCTCCGTGGCGGTACGGGGGCGCGAGGCGGCTCGCAGCACGTGCTGAGCCTATGCGGACCATCCGGTCTCTCGCTCACCGAACGGCGAAGTCGTGCGACGTCCGTAGACTCGCCGCAGATGGCGAAGGACAGGTGAGCCGCCTCCGCGCTGTGGCGCGGCGCATCGCCGTTCCCGCGATCGCCTTCGGGATGACCATCGCCTATGGGGCCTGGCTGCAGCCCGAGTGGGAACCGATCCGCGACGACCAACAGCAATATTTGGCACTCGCACATGGCCTCGCGGACCGCGGCGAATTCACGCGGGCCGTCGCGGGCGAACCGTTCATCCCCGAACCCTTGCGCGCTCCCGGGTATCCCGCCCTCCTCGCGGTGCTGTGCAGGACGGTGGGCTGCGGCCACTGGCCGGTGGTGATCGCGCAGGCTCTGCTCTTCGCGATGCTGGTCATGCTCGTCGCTGCCCTGGCTAAGCGGACCATGTCGCCGCGTGCAGCGCTCGTGGCCACCGTGCTGGTCGCGGCATACCCGCCGTTGGCGTTCTTTGCTGCACTGATCCTGTCCGACCTCTTCGCGACGGCCCTCATCGCCGTCGCCGGTTATGCGCTGATGTCTGGCGGTACGCGCGGCATGGCCATGACGGGCCTCGCGTTGGGACTCGCCGCGCTGACTCGACCATTCTTCCTGCTGATCGCGATCCCCTTCGCGGTGGTCGCCTCCTGGCGAGGCTCCGTGCCGCGGCGGCAGATCCTTGCGCTGCTTGGCACCTTCGTCCTGGCGGTCGCACCGTTGTTCTTGTATTCGTTCGCCGTGTTCAGGCGACCGTTCACGGGAAGCAGCGGGACGCAGCTGTGGCTCGGATACTTCCAGTTCCGCGGGACCGACCTTGATACGTTCGAGCGTTCCGAGGCCGAGGGCGGCGCGGCGCGGATCAAGGCGTTCGTGGCGGAGCGTGATCGGTCGAAGCAACCGGCGGAGTTCCTGCAGCTCGACGCCGACCTGGGGTCTCGGGCCGTTCGGTTGATCGCGCACGATCCGCTCGGCTACGCGGCCCGGGCGATGCCGCGATCGGTGGAGCTCTGGGCCGGCGACCTTCCGGTGAAAGAGGGGATCGCACTGCCCGTCGACGCGCGGGCCGTCGTCCTCTCTGGAGAGCTCGTGCTCCTGGTGTTCGGCATCGCCGGCGCTATCGTCCTCGCGCGCCGCTCCACGAGCGTGGCAGGCGCGCTTCCGCTCACCGTCATCGGCTACGTCTGGATCCTGTCGCTTCCACTCTGGGCGGAAGAGCGCTTCTCGCTTCCGGCGAAGCCGTTCCTCGTCGTCGCCGCGGTCGCCGGTGCCGCGGCGCTGATGGACCGTCGCCGACGCCGTTCGGCGTAGCGCGGTCATCGGCCGCACCGGGTTGAACCCACGAGCGTTTGTCCGCATCATCGCGGTCGATGCTGGATGGTCGCAGATGGCGCGACTCGCGAACTCCTCGGAACCCCCGCGCGCGTTTGGCGTTACACGCAGTGTGAAGTGGCCTGCGCTTGCCTGCGTCCTGCTCGCGCTCGCCTGCGGCTCACCTGCGTTGTCGCCTTCCACGCCCGCGCCGGTCGCGCTGACCGCGACCGGTACGACCGACGGCGTCACGCTCCGTCTCGATCTCGACCGCGCCTCGCTGACGCCCGGTCAGGAGGTGTGGGTGACGCTCACGATCGAGAACACCAACACCAGGCCGATCCGATGGGTAGGTGGTGGCTGCAATGTCGCCGGTCGTGCGATGGTGACGATCCCCGCGCTCAGCGACCTCGGACGCAACTGGGACTACCCGTTCGCGGAGCTGAAGAAGCGTCTCGTCACTGTCGCGGCCCCGGGCTTCATCCCGCTGCTCAATGAGATCGCCTGGCAGAAGCGCGCCGCTGGCGGACAGGTCTGCACCGCGGACGTTCGCATCAACGAGCTAGCGCCAAAGGGCAGGCTCGTGTCGCGCTTCCTGTGGGACGGCATGGTCGCCGGCTCGCCAGCACCGAACGGCGCGGTGACCATCATGGGTTCGCTCGACATGGATGATCCCGTCGCGATGGTCGGCAAGGTCGTCGGCGCCTCGATCCCGCTGCCGCTCGGCGGCGGTGCGAGGACGACCGTCTCAGCTGCGCGGGCGTTCGACTCCGCCCTCGAGGATGCGCGCTTCGCAACCTGGGTCCGCGCGCGATTCGTTCAGCGTGGCAACAGCGAGGCGGCCGCCTATGACATGGGTGGAGGCGCGCATCTCGATGTCGATGACTGGGTCATCACCGCATCGCAGAAGACGGCGCCGGCCGGCGACATTGAGGTGCGCGTGAGCGCGGTCGACGGGAAGGTGCGCTCGGTGGTCTCGCACTAGAGGGTGACGCTACTGGGGCCAGGGGCCCACTGAGCGGAAGAGGGGATTCGAACCCGCTATCCGCGCCCGCACGCTCCGCGTGCGCGACGGAGGGCTCGACCGCGTTCGACCGCGCCTTCAAAGCCGCCACGGATGACGCCGACCGTCAGCACACCGAGACCGGGTAGAGCCATATCCGCTGGCAGCTGCCAGACGATCCGGCGAAGGACCTGGACCTCGGCCCGCAGCGGCCTAGCGACGGTCAGGCGCTGCGCGGGGATGAGTGAACCAATAGCGGGCGGACAAGAAGTAGAGCGTCGCCAGGATCAGCGGCGAGATGATGAGCGCCGCCGATCCATTGCTGATCCCGATCATCGCGTCCGCGAGCTGGATGAGCCCGCCGAGGCCAAGGAGCGTCGCGAGGACGGTCCGGTCGCGAACGAAGATCGCGGCGATCAGGGCGATGACCAACGGAATGTTCCGCGCGGCCATGAACTGGGCGTAGATGGCGATCGTGGTGTTGGCGGGGAGCCCCTCCGCGGGAGCGGTGAGTGCTTTCGCACCGAAGAACGCGAGCGCGAGCGCGGCGAGAACGGTGAACGCGGTGATGGCGGTGGGTATGCGGCCGAGAGGTCCGGAATCACGACTCGAATCATTCATAGCGTGAATCATACACGCTGCATATCATACCTGCGATGAGCGATCGCACCGGCCCTCCTCCGTTCACCAGCAGCGCGGCGTTCCTGGTCGCGAAGCTCGGCCAGACCGTGGGCGCGCGCTTCGCCGAACGGCTGGCGCCGATCGGCCTCCGGCCCAAGCACTGCGGGATCCTGAACCTGCTCGCCGAAGGTGCTCCCGGGTCACAGCAGGAGCTCGGCCTGCGGCTCGGGGTCGTGCCAAGCGCGATCGTGAGCTGGTTGGATGACCTGGAGGCGCTCGGTGCCGTCAGGCGAAAGGCCGATGCGGTCGATCGGCGCAATCACGCGGTGAACCTGACCGCGCGCGGCCGGCGGTTGCTGCGCAAGAGCCAGGCGATCGCAGCCGAGCTCGATCACGAGCTGCTTGTCGGACTCGCCCCGGCCGAGCGCGCCGCGTTCGTCGCGGCGCTCCGTGCGATCGGCGCCGCGGAGGGATCGGCGGGGCGATAGGTCGCGCGCCGGTGACCATGTCAGGGGCGCCTACTGAGCGGAAGACGGGACTCGAACCCGCGACCCTCACCTTGGCAAGGTGATGCTCTACCAACTGAGCCACTTCCGCGCGACTGACTCAAGGATACCAACGGAGGGTTGCAGCCGCCACGTGCGCTGACGAACGCCGCCCTATCGTTCCCGCCGATGCACGGCTCCCTGGCGCCGCAGCTGCGCGCGGGCGTGCAGCTCCCGCGTGAGCTCGCCGGGCACCTCGGCTAGCTGGACGGCGATGCGCGCGATCTTGCTCGCCGTGGCGCTCGCGGCGTGCTCGGCGCCACCGCCGCCGGTGTCTGCATCGCTGACCCCCACGGCGCTCGCGGCGCGGGCGATCCGCCCGGTGCCCGCGTTCGGATCGGTATGGATCGCGGGTGCTGCCGACGGCGTCGTGCAAGCGCGTGGACGGCAGGACCGGCCGCATCCTGGCCAGCATCCAGGTCGCTGATCCGCGGCGCCTCCTTGCCGCGGGTTGCGCGCCGTCGTCGGAGCATGCCTACGCGACGGGGTCCTTCGGACTGCGGGCCTGCGACGCGCCGAGCGCGGTCGCAGCCGGGGCCGGCGCCATATGGGCCGTCGCGAACGACGCGGACGCGATCATCCGCATCGATCCATCCCGCGACGTGGTCGCCGACACGATCGTCGTCGGGTTCAACGCGTGGTCGGTGGCGGCGACCGACGGCGCGGTGTGGGTCAGCGACTACGTGAACGACGCCGTCGTCCGGATCGATCCCAACGGGGACCGCGTCATTGCGCGTATCCCCGTCCCATCGGGACCGACCGAGTTCGTCGCGACGGCGGATGCGGTGTGGGTGGTCTGCAGCGCGGCGGGCACGCTCACCCGGATCGATCCAAGACGCAACGCCGTCGTCGCGACGGTTCCCGTTGGAGCGTGGGCCCTCGCGATCGCGGTTGCCGGGGATGACGTCTGGGTCCGCGGCGGGTCGGCGCGCGACGATGGCGGTCTCTATCGCGTCGATGCCCGCACGAATACGGTGACCGCTGTGTTCCAAGCCGGCGCACCGCAGGGACGCGAAGGCGTCGCGTCGATCGCGGCCACCGCGGGTGGGGTGTGGGTCCCTGGTGTGTCGCTCGACCTCATCGACCGTGCGAGTGGCTCGGTCCTGGCGGCGCTCCCGGTCCCGAGCTACGCCGTCGCCCTCGATGGTGCGGACCTCTGGGTGCTCGACGTGTTCGGCCGGCTCCAACGCCACGCGGCCGCGCCGTAGTGGGCGCGGCTCCGCACTTGCACCGGATCATCGGGTGACCCTCAACGAAGATATCCCGCATCGTGCTGCCGCCATCGGCGCGCTCGCCGATCGGCGGTGGAGGATCGCGTCCGATACGCCCGACGCGCGCGAGCGGGCGCGCCAGCTACGGGACCACGTCACGACGTACATCCGGCCGCGGGTCGCAAGCCTCGACGCGCCGCTCGTCGTCGTCCTCCTCGGTCCGACGGGGGCCGGCAAGTCCAGTCTCGTGAACGCGCTCGCCGGTCATGTCGTCAGCGCGTCCGGCGTCCTGCGGCCGACCACGCGCGTCGCGACGGTCGTCGCGACCGACGCCGACGCGGCGCTCCTGGCGGCAGGCCCGCTCCAGGCGATCTCCGCCGCGTGCCGGTACGTCACCGAGGGCGCGCGGCCCGGTATCGCGCTCATCGACTCGCCCGACATCGACTCGGTCGAGCGCGCGAACCGTGCGCTGGCTGACGCGCTGGTCGAGGCGGCCGACCTGTGCGTGTTCGTCACGACCGCGTCGCGATACGCGGACCAGGTGCCGTGGGACGTCCTCGGCCGGGCCAAGGCCCGTGGCCTCCCGCTCCTCATGCTCATCAACCGGCTCTCGCCCAGTGACGCCGAGCGGCGTGAGGTGCTCGAGGATGCCGCGCGCCTGATCGGCGCGGCCGACCTGCCGCGGATCGACGAGCGCGCCGACGGCGGCATCGAGCTCCTCGGCACGAGAGAGGGCGACGTCGACGCGGACCGCCAGGCGCTGACCGGCGATGCGGTCGAGGCGGTGCGGTCGCGCATCGATGCGCTCGCGGCGGATCGTGACGCGCGCCTCGACCTGGCTCGGCGCGCGCTGGCCGGCGCGATCGCGGGGCTGGCGCCGCTCGTGTCGCGCATCGCGGACGACACGGAGGCCCAGGCCGCCCGGGCCTCCGAGCTCATGGAGGATACGCGGACGTCGTACGCCGCGGCATTGGACGATCTCCATCGGGAGCTGCGGGACGGCCGGTTCCTGCGGGAGGAGGTCCTTCGTCAGTGGCACTCATTCGTGAACTCGGATCAGATCACGCGGTTCTTCTCATCCGGCATCGGACGCATCCGCGGCGCGCTCGTCGCCGCGATCCGCGGCACGCCCGTCGCGCCCGTCGGCACGGTGGAGCGGGAAGCGACGAGCGACGTCGTGACGCTGTCGCTCGCGATCGCGACCGACGCGGCGCGCCGCACCGCGGAACGCTGGTCCGGCCGCAGCGCCGGCGCTCTGGTGCTGACGAGCGCCCCGGAGCTGTGGAGCGCGAGCCCGACGTTCGCAGCCGAGCTAGAGCCGCGGCTGCACGAATGGGTCGCCGGGATCGCCGAGGACGTCCGCACGCGCGGCGCGGCCAAGCGCACACTCGCGTTCGGCGCGTCGCTCGGCGTCAACGTCGTGGGCATCGCGGTGATGCTCGGGGTGTTCGCGCATACCGCTGGGCTCACGGGCGCCGAGCTCGGTGTCGCGGCCGGCACCGCGTTCCTCAACCAGAAGCTGCTCCAAGCCCTCTTCGGCGAAGCGTCGATGCAGGAGATGATCGGCCAGGCCCGGGCCCGCCTCGACACGATCCTCGAAGCGCGGTTCGACGCCGAGCGCGCGCGCTTCGAGGATCGCGCGGTGCCGCCGGATGATCTACGGGCGCTGGCGGCCGAGCTGCGCGAGAGCGTCGCGGTGTCAGCGTGACACTCGCTGACCAGCTCGATGCGCTCGCCGACGCCATCGCCGCCGCCGGCGAGCTCGGCCTCGACGTCTCTGCCGCCGGCATGACCCGCGACATCGCGCGCGACCGGCTGCGCTTTCCCGGCAGCACGTATGTCCTTGCGCTGGCCGGCGGAACGGGCGTCGGCAAGTCCAGCCTGCTCAACGCCATCGCCGGGACGGCCGTCAGCCGGGTCGCCGCACGCCGCCCGACGACGGCCGACCCGGTGGCGTGGATCCCGCGTACCGCGCGCGACGAGCTCGCGCCACTGCTCGAGTGGCTCGGCGTGAAGGAGACGCACGAGCACGACGACCCGCGCGCCGGCGGGGTGGCCGTGCTGGATCTGCCCGACCTCGACTCGATCGTGCCCGAGCACCGCGCCACGGTCGACGAGCTCCTGCCGCGCGTCGACGCCGTCGTCTGGGTCGCCGACCCGGAGAAATATCAGGACGCCGTGCTCCACGACGACTACATGCGGCGGTGGATGCCGCGCCTGGAGCGCCAGCTCGTGGTCGTCAATAAGTCCGACCGTCTCGAGGCCGGGGACGCCGAGCGGATCCGGCGAGACCTTGCCGCGGCACTACCCGCGGAGCGCGGCACGGTCGAAGTGATCACGGCCTCGGCGGCGAGCGGCGAGCCCGGCATCGAGCGACTGCGCGCGTGGATCGCCGGGGGCGCGGACGCGAAGCGGATCGTCAGCGAGCGTATCGGCGCCGAAGCACGCGCCGCCATCCGCGAGCTGGCGGAGCGAGCAGGTGTCGCGACTGGTGCCGGCGAGCTCGTCCCGGCCGCACTGCGGGCGACCGCGTTGCGCGACATGGTCAGCGAGGCCCTTGCCCTGCTCGACATGCGCGGCCTCGAGCGGCAGGCGGTGTCCGCGACCCGACTGGCCGCGCGACCCCGCGGCGCCGGGCCGCTCGGGCCGCTCACGGCGTTCATCTACCGGTGGAGCGGACGCGCGAGCGTGAAGGCCGACCCTGCGGCGTACGTGCGTCGCTGGCGGGAGCGCGGAACGCTCGCCCGCGTCACGCAGCCCCTGCGTGCGCTGGTCGCGGAAGCGCTCACGGCTGCACCACCACCCGTGCGCCCGCGCGTCGCGGCGGTCTACGAGCCGCGTGCAGTGGACTCTCAGATCGCGGCGTCGCTCGACCGGGCAGCGGCGACGCCCCTCGGGAGCGCCCCGACGAGCCTCGTGTGGATGCTCATCGGCCTCGCGCAGTACGTGGTCACCGCCGCCCTGATCTTCGCGGCCCTGTGGATCGCGATCATCGCGTTCGGTCGCGTCGACATCTCGACCGTGGCGGTGCCGGTACTTGGTCCCGTGCCGACCCCGCTCCTGGTGCTTGCCGGGGCGCTCGCCGCCGGCTACATCCTCGCGCGGATGCTCGGCGCGCACGCGTACTGGCTCGGGCGGCGCTGGGCCGGACGCATGCGGACGGGGATCATCGCTGAGCTGCAGCCCCGCCTCGAGTCGGCCGCGATCGCTCCGTTGATGGCGATCGATACCGCTCGCGCGCGGCTCGCGGCCGCGCATGCACGGGCCCGCGGCTAGAGCGCGTCTCCGAGCTTCGCGTTCTCGCGCGGGTCGATCGGTACGGCGACGATCGCCGGCCCGTCGACCTGGAGCGCGCGCCGCAGCGCCGGCAGCAGACCATCCGCGCTCGCCACGGTCTCGCCGTGGATGCCGAACGCGCGTGCGAGCTGGACGAAGTCCGGATTCTCGAACGTGATCCCGCCTGTTCGCTTGAACCGCCGCTGCTGGTTCGCCTCGATGACGCCGTAGCGGCCGTCGACCAGCACCACGCACACGATCGCGAGACCGAGCCGCTTCGCGGTCTCGAGCTCTTGCACGTTCATCAGGAAGCCGCCGTCGCCGGCAAAGGCCACGACCTTGCGCTCGGGACGCACGAGCTTCGCGGCGATGGCGCCGGGCAGCGCGATCCCCATCGGCGCGAAGCCGTTCGCGACGATCACCGTGTTCGGCGCGTGCGCTGGATAGAGGCGTGACAGCCACACCTTGTGCGCGCCCACGTCGCAGATGACGATGTCCTCATCGCCGAGCGCCGCGCGAAGCTCGGCGACGACGCGGCGTGGCCAGAGCGGGAACGCATCGTCGCCGTTCACACGTAGCTCGTGCCGCGGGCCTGTCGTCACCGGTCGTGGCGTGACGAGTGGTGCGAGCGCCTCGAGCGAGTCCGCGATCTCGCCGACGACCTCGGTCGCGACGACGTAGCTCGCATCGATCTCCGCTGGCCGGCTGTCGATGTGCACGACGCGCTTCTCGCCCTCCGGATTCCAGAGGGCCGGCGCCCACTCGACGAGGTCGTAGCCGATGCAGACCACGACGTCCGCCTTCGCCAGCTCCGGCAGCGCCGCGAGGTCGGCGCCGGGCCGTTGCAGACCGGCGGCCCGGAGCGCGCCCGGATCCCGATCGTCGATGGCGCCCTTGGCCATGAACGTATGCGTCGCGGGGATCCGCGCGCGCGCAGCGAAAGCCCGCAGCGCCGCGACCGCGCCATGGCCCGCCGCGTCGCGGCGAACCACGCCGTTGCCCACGAGCAGGATCGGCTGGCTCGCTCCATTGATGATGTCCGCGGCCGCCCGTACCGCGTCCTCGCGCGCCGCGGCGTAGCGGGTACGCCGCACCGGCATCGGCGTGGCCGCCACCGGCCGCTCGGCGACGTCCTCCGGGATCTCGACGTGCGTCGCGCCAGGACGCTCGAGGCGGGCCATCCGGAACGCGGTCCGGATCACTTCCGGCGTGCCATCGGGCAGCTCGATGCGCGCGCCCCATTTCACGACGGGGGCGAACATCCCAATGACGTCGACGTACTGGTGCGAGCGCTTGTGGATCCGCTCGAGGCCGGCCTGCCCGGTGAGGGCGACGAGCGGCGCGCCGTCCAGCGTCGCGTCCGCGATGCCGGTCAGCAGGTTCGTCGCGCCCGGGCCGAGCGTCGCCAGGCAGACGCCGGGATACGAGGTCAGGCGCCCGGCGACGTCGGCCATGAAGGCGGCGGCCTGCTCGTGGCGGACGATGACCTGCGTGATCTTCGCGCTGTCCTCGAGCGCGAGGCCGAGGGCCAGCGTTTCCTCGCCGGGAAGCGCGAACACGTGGCGCACGCCTTCGTTCTCGAGACACGCCACCACCAGCTCCGCCACGTTCATCGGCGCGAGCCTAGGGCGAGGTCGTTATTCGGCGTTGGCGACGGTCTGCTGCGCGGCCGCCGGACCGATCCAGATCGTCTGGACGTTCACGAACTCGCGGATGCCGAAGCTCGAGAGCTCGCGCCCGTACCCGCTCTTCTTGACGCCGCCGAACGGCAGGCGCGGATCCGACGCGACCATCCCGTTGATGAACACCGATCCGGACTCGATGCGCCGGGCGATGGCGCGCGCGGCTGTCTCGTCCGCGGTCCACAGGGCGGCGCCCAGGCCGTAGGGAGAGCTGTTCGCGATGCGCACGGCCTCATCCGCGTCGCGCACGGCGAGCAGCGCGGCAACGGGGCCGAATGTCTCTTCCGTGAGCACCGGCATGTCCTCGGTGACGTCGGCGAGCAGCGTCGGCTCGTAGAACCATCCGATGCCGCGGCGCTTCGTGCCGCCGACGACGACGCGCGCGCCCATCCGTACCGACTCGGACACCTGCCGCTCGAGCGTCTCGCGAAGGTCGCCCCGCGCGAGCGGCCCGACCTGGGTCGCCGGATCGAGCGGGTCGCCGACCCGAAGCGCGCTGATCGCGGCGGCGAACCGGCGCTCGAAGTCGGCAGCCACGGGTTCTTCGACGAGGAAGCGCTTTGCCGCGATGCACGACTGGCCGGCGTTCTGGAACCGGGCTTTGGTCGCTGTGGCCGCTGCTGCCGCCACATCGGCGTCGCGAAGGACGATGAACGGGTCCGATCCGCCGAGCTCGAGCACCGCCTTCTTCACGTGCCGGCCTGCGAGCTCCGCAATGCGCGCGCCGGTGTCGGTGCTGCCGGTGAGCGTCACCGCACGCACGCGATCATCCGCGATCGCAGGCTCGATGGCGGCTCCGGCGACCAGCAGCGTCCGCATCAGATCAGGCGGGAATCCGGCGTCGCGGACGGCCTCCTGGATCGCGAGCGCGCACTGCGGAACGTTCGAGGCGTGCTTCAGCAGCGCGGCGTTGCCGGCCATCAGCGCCGGCGCGAGGAACCGGATGACCTGCCAGAACGGATAGTTCCAGGGCATCACCGCGAGGATCACGCCCATCGGCTCGAATGCGACATAGCTCGTGCGGGCGTTCGTCTCAACGACCTCGTCGGCCAGATATGTCGCGGCGTGTTCGGCGTAGTGATCGCAGTTCAGCGCGCACTTGTCGATCTCGGCCTGGGCCTCGGTGATGGGCTTGCCCATCTCGGTCGTGATGAGGCGCGCGTAGCGATCCTTCCGGTCGCGCAGGACCGTCGCGAGCAGACGCATGCGGACCGCTCGCTCGGCCATCGGCACCACGCGCCATGACCGGAACGCCGCATCGGCAGCCGCGATCGCGGCGATGACATCGGCGTTGGAAAGCTCGTCGAACCGCGCGCGGACCGTTTCGGTGGCGGGCTCGATCGACTCGATCATGGTCACGATGAGGCTAGGCGGCGGCTTCCTTGCGCGGGCGACGGCCCCGCGGGCCAGCGGCGAAGTCGGGCTTCGCGACATCGATGATCCGGTGGGCGTAGCCATGGACAGCCAGCTCGTGGGCGTCGCGCTCCGCAGCGGCTGCGAGGAGCAGCTTCAGCGTCTTGTCGTCCGCCGGCGTGAACACCACGTCGCAGTCCATGGTGGCGCGGCAGGGGAGTCCTGATGTCTTCATTCGGTGGTTCCTCCAGTTGGTCTAGCCGGTGGACCGGTTGGTCGGTAGGCAGCCGCGCGGCGTGGGGAGCGGCTGGGACGTCCGGTGCGGCCTCGCGACATGTGTCGCGTGGACGCTCAGGATACCACACTGATAGTTGCGTCAGCAACTTCTTGGTCGTGCGGGCATCATTGGCCATCAGATGACCACCGTCGCCCGGGCCATCGGCGAGCGACTGCGCGCGGCAGGCGTCCGCCACGTCTTCGGGCACCCCGGGGGCGAGGTCGTCGATCTTCTCGAAGGGTTCAGGCAGGCAGGCCTCGAATTCGTCCTCGCGAGGCACGAGACGGGAGCCGCCTTCATGGCCGAGGCCATGGCGAGCTCCACCGGCCGACCGGCCGCCTGTGTGGCGACGCTGGGGCCCGGCGCGACGAACCTGGTCACCGGCGTGGCCCACGCCTACCTCGACCGAGCGCCCCTGATCGCGCTCACCGGACAGCTCCCGGTCGAGCGCTACGAGGCGACGACCCACCAGAAGCTCGATCTTCGCGCCCTCTTCGCTCCGATCACCAAGTGGCAGGCCCGGGTCGACGCAGGCAACGCCGTGGCGGCGATCGACCAGGCACTGCGGATCGCGCAGCTGCCGCGCCAGGGCCCCGTGTTCCTCGAGGTGCCGAGCGACGTCCCGCTGCAAGAGACCGACGGCGCCGCCGCGGAGCTGTCGGGGCCCGCTTCCGCGGACGCGCCCGGTGCCCCCGCGCTCGAGGCCGCCAAGGCGCTCCTGCGCGGGAGCGTCCGGCCGGTGCTCTTCGCGGGACTCGATGCCCTCGACCTCGTGACCGCCGCCGCGGTCCGCGAGGCGATCGCGAGGCTGGGCGTACCGACGATCCTCTCACCGAAGGCCAAAGGCCTGCTGCGCGATGACGATCCGCTCTGCGTCGGCACGATCGAGGGTCTGGGGAGCGCCACGCTCTACGACTGGATCGCCACGCGTGACCTCGTGTTGATGGTCGGCTTCGACGCGGTGGAGTTCGATCGCGATTGGACGTCGACCGCGCCGGTCATCCACCTGTCGCCGCTTCCGAACGGAGACCGCCATTATCGCAGCGCCGTCGACCTCATCGGGCCGGTGGCTCCGACGCTCGAGGCCCTGGCCGGCACCGAACGGGCCGCGGACCCCGAAGCGAGCGTGTTCCGCGCAGCGTTCCGGCGCCTGGTGCGTCCGCCTCGCGAGGGCCTGACCTCGCAGGATGTGCTCGGCGCCCTTCGCGACGCACTGCCGGAGGACGCGCTCGTCGCCTGCGACGTGGGATACAACAAGGCCGTCTCGGTCCAGTGCTGGCCGGCGTATCAGCCGCGAACGTTCTTCGTCTCCAACGGGCTGTCGTCGATGGGATACGCACTGCCCGCGGCCATCGGCCTGAAGCTCGCGCACCCGGACCGCGCGGTCGCCTGCATTCTCGGTGACGGCGGGTTCGCGATGAGCGTCGCCGAGCTCGAGACGGCCGCGCGACTCGGCCAGGCGTTCGTCGTGCTCGTGCTGGCGGACCAGTCGCTGCAGCAGATCAAGGCGAGCCAGGAGCGCAAGGGCTTCGCGGTCACGGGCACGACGTTCGGCGCCATCGACTACCGGGCGCTCGCGACCGCGTTCGGGGCGGACGGCGTCGAGGTCCGCACCCTCGACGAGTGCCACGCGGCATTCCAACACGCGTCGCGCACGACACGCGTGACGCTCATCGCCGCACACGTGGATCCGGCGGGGTATCGCGTGTAGCCGCGTCACGGCCTTCGGTGTCGATCCCTCGTAAACTTCGAGCTACCGATGACCACCGTGACGAACGCCGCCGCGTCCGGACTTCTCGAGCGCAACCGCGCACGACTCGCGCGCGCCGAGGCGCAGCTGGCCCGGATCGGCTCTGCGAAGGCTCCGTTCACGGAATTTGACGTTCTTCGACCGTTCAACGAGATCGGCATCGAGCTCGCGAGCGCCGGCAGCGAGTGCGGCTTGATGGCCGAGGTCCATCCGGATCCCGAGGTCCGGGCTGCGGCCGAAACCATCGTGCAGGAGCTCTCGGCCTTCGCCACTCGTTTCGGCCAGGACCACCCCCTCTACCAAGCCCTCGGCGGCCTGGACGGCGCGGCGCTCGATCGCGTCGCCCGCCGGGTCGTGGAGCTCGCGCGCCGCGACATGCGCCGCTCGGGCATCGAGCGCAACGCCGCGGGCCAGGAACGCATCCGCACGGTGCGCGCGGAGCTGGTCAAGGTCGAGCAGGAGTTCGCCAGGCACATCCGGGACGACGTGCGAGAGGTGGTGCTCGAGCCCGGCCAGCTGGACGGCCTGCCCGCGGACTACATCGCCGCGCATCCGGTCGACGCCGCGGGCAAGGTGCACGTCACCACGAACTATCCCGACCTCATCCCGTTCCTCACCTACGCGACGGACGAGCCGGCGCGCAAGGCGCTTGCGATCGTGAACACCACCCGCGCGGTCCCGGCCAACATGCGGCTGCTCGAGGAGATGCTCGTCAAGCGAGCCGAGCTAGCGACGCTGCTCGGCTACGCGAACTGGGCCGAGTACGCCGCGGAGGACAAGATGACCGGCTCCGCGCGCGCGATAGGCGAGTTCCTCGACCGCGCGCTGGCGGCATGTCGCGAAAGCGCCGCGGCGGAATATCGCGACCTGGTCGCCGAGAAGGGCGCTGAGCCGGTCGGGACCTGGGACACGCAGTACCTGCTCGAGCGGGTCAAGGCCCGCAGGTACAGCTACGACGGCCGGGAGCTGCGGCCGTACTTCGAGTACCGCGCCGTGCGGCAGGCGATCCTCGATCTCAATAGCGAGCTGTTCGGGCTCACCTTCACGCCCGTGCAGATGGACCTATGGCATCCGTCGGTCGAGACGTTCGCGGTGAGCGTCGACGGGCGGGAGATGGGGCGCATCTCGCTCGACATGCATCCGCGCGATGGCAAGTTCAAGCACGCCGCCTGCTTCACGCTCGTTCCCGGCTTCAAGGGGCGGTCGAAGCCGCACGGCGTGCTCGTGTGCAACTTCCCGGACCCGGGCGCCCAGAGCGGTCCCGCGCTCATGCAGCACAGCGAGGTCGTGACGTACTTCCACGAGTTCGGGCATCTCGTTCACGGCATCGTGAGCGGTGACATCGAGTGGGCGCGGGTGCGGCGGCCGTCGGAATGGGACTTCATCGAGGCGCCGTCGCAGTTCCTCGAGGAGTGGATCTACGACTACGAGGTCCTGCGGCGCTTCGCGAAACATGTCGAGACCGGTGCCGTGATCCCCGAAGCCCTCGTGAAGAAGCTGCGCGACGCGCGCGACTTCGGCCGCGGGACGATGGTCCAGCGGCAGCTGATGCTGTCCGCGATCGCGCTGCGGCTGCACGACCGCGACCCGCACGGGCTCGACACCACGAAGGTCGTGTTCGACGCGTCAAAGGAGTTCTCCAAGATCGTCATGCCCGAGGGGACCGCGATGCAGGCATCGTTCGGCCACCTCGAGGGCTACACCGCGCTGTACTACACGTACATGTGGTCCCTCGTGATCGCGAAGGACATGCACAGCGCCTTCACCAACGGACTGATGGACCTGACGCAGGCGAAGCGATACCGCGATCTGGTGCTCGCGCCGGGCGGCACGAAGCCGGCCGCGGAGCTCGTGCAGGACTTCCTCGGCCGACCGTACGGCTTCGACGCGTTCCGCGAGTGGCTCGCCCCGCGGGGCTAGCGCTCCTCGGGCGTTCCCGTCCCCATCGCTTTCGCGACCGCCGCGGCGAACTCAGCCGGATGTTGCGTGCCGACGAGCACTTTCGCGCCGCGCTTCAAGATGAAATGGATCCCCTCGTTGCCGCTCACGTTGTACGTCATGCCGGCGAGTCCGAGGTGCACGCCCCAGCCGCCGGAGTCCCACATCCCGTAATGCATCGGCGCGTACTTGGCGATCTCGGCAAGAGGGATGCGACGCGTCGGCCACAGGCCGTGGAAGCGGACGACGACCGCGTCGTCGGTCACCACCGTCTCGAGCCGGGCGAGCCCGATGAGCGCGGCGACCGCGATCGTCACGCCGACGACGGCGATGGCCGCGGACACCGGTGCGCCGGGCGTGGTGAGCAGCGCGAATACCGCGATCGCCATCGGTATCGCGATCGCCAGCCACAGCCACGAATCCCGGAAGCGCTGCTCCTCGCGGAAATACGTCACCGGCGCGAACGCTAGCATCGGCGCATGGCCACCAAACCCGAAGTCACCATCCCCGCGGGTCCGCCGCCTGAAGACCTGAAGATCGAGGATCTCACCGTCGGCACGGGCGCCGAAGCGACCGCGGGCAAGACGGTCGACGTGCATTACGTGGGCGTCGGCTGGTCGACCAAAAAGCAATTCGACGCGTCGTGGGATCGCGGCGGCACGTTCTCGTTCCAGCTCGGCCAGGGCCGCGTGATCAAAGGCTGGGATCAGGGCGTCGCCGGCATGAAGGTCGGCGGGCGCCGCCGCCTGGTGATCCCCGCAAAGCTCGGCTACGGCGACCGCGGCGCCGGTGCGGACATCAAGCCCGGCGAGACGCTCGTGTTCGTGGTGGATCTGCTCGGGGTCAGATAGCCCGCACGCAGCTCCGCATCGCGAGCCGCACGCAGTCAGCATCGTTGTTCTTGGCAGCCACGACCCGCACGACGGCGACATCCAGACCTGCGGTCAGTGCGTCGAACCCCGCCGCCGCTCCGTCGGGTGCTCCCCACCAGCCGACCCGGGCGAGCAGCGCATCCGGCAGCCGCTCCGCGATCGCATCTTCGTTCTCGCCACGCGCGCGCATCCCCTCGATCTCGGTCAGCGTCTCGTCGAAGCCCATGCGGGCGAAATGGCCGCGGTACCCCGTGCTCGGGTCCGTGCCAGGCTTCGCCATCGCATAGCCGAGGACCATCTTCGCGAGCGCTCGGCGCGCCGCCCCGACGTCCGGATCCACGCACACGCGGATGTACTGGTGGATGCGCACGTGGCGTGGGTCCCGGCCGGCGCCGAGCGCTCCAGCCGCGACCCGCTCGCGGCTCCAGAGCGTCTGCTCGGGCGAGCACCAGTTGAGAGCTGCGCCGTCGTACCGCGCGCCGGCGAGGTGGAGCATCTGGGGCCCCAGCGCGCCGAGGTAGATCCGGCCATCGCCCAACGATGCGCGGAGGGCGGACGCGGTCTCCCGCATCCGCCGTATCGGCCCCTCCCGGACGTCGCCGGCGCCGACACCCAGGATGAAGCGTCCCGCAGTACGCAGGTACGCCGTGCGCGCGCCGGCGGTCAGGGCGTTGACCGACCAGCGCTGGATCGGTAAGACCGAGATACCGGTCTCGAGCCCGCTCGCCTGGTGCCAGCGCGCGCACAGGTCGAATGGATCATCGTCGCGCGCCGGGGTCCACAGGCTTGTATAGCCAAGACCCGCGGCCTCGGCCGCGACATCGGCCTGTTCCGCAGCCGACAGCACCAACCGGCCATCGATGCCGAGGCCGATCTCCACCGGCGGAACGGTACCCTCTTCACCATGGGGAGCGAGCCTCTGGATGCGTTCCATCCAGCCGTGCGCGAGTGGTTCCGTACGTCGTTCCCGGCGCCCACGCCCGCGCAGGCCCAGGCCTGGCCGGTCATCAGGAACGGTGACAACACGCTCCTCATGGCCCCCACCGGATCGGGCAAGACCCTCGCGGCGTTCCTCTCGTCGATCGACCAGCTCATCCGAACGCCGGCCACGGGGTGCCGCGTCGTGTATGTCTCTCCGCTGAAGGCGCTGGCCGTCGACGTCGAGCGCAACCTACGTTCGCCGATCGCGGGGATCGGTCACGCCGCGGAGCGCCTGGGCACTGCGGTGCGGGAGCCCACCGTCGCCATCCGGACAGGCGATACGCCGGCGAAGGACCGCGCGCGTTTCAGGAAGGCGCCCGCCGACATCTTCATCACCACGCCGGAGTCGCTGTACCTCGTCCTGTCCTCCTCCGCCGGCGATGCGTTGCGCGACGTGCAGACGGTCATCGTGGATGAGATCCACGCGATCGTCTCGACGAAGCGCGGCGCCCATCTCGCGGTCACGCTCGAACGGCTCGAGCGCCTCGCGGGGTGCCGGCTCCAACGGGTCGGACTCTCAGCCACGCAGCGCCCGCTCGACGAGGTCGCGCGGTTCCTCGGGGGCTTCGACGCCGACGGCGCGCGGCCCGTGACCGTCGTCGATGCCGGCCACCGCAAGCCACTCGAGCTCACGGTCGAAGTGCCGGTCGAGGACATGGCTCGCCTGGGCGAGGCGGTCGAATTCCGGAGCGGCCCCGCCGCGCGGGCCGAGGCCCGCACCAGCATCTGGCCGGCGATCCACCCGCGGCTCCTCGAGCTCGTGTTGGCCCATCGGTCGACGCTCATCTTCGTCAACAGCCGCCGGCTCGCCGAGCGGATCGCGAATGCCGTGAACGAGCTCGCCGGCGAGGAGCTCGCGCATGCGCACCACGGGTCCATCGCGCGCGAGCAGCGCCTGCGCATCGAGGACGATCTGAAGGCCGGTCGGCTGCGCGCGCTGGTCGCCACGAGCACCCTCGAGCTCGGGATCGACATGGGCGCGATCGATCTCGTCGTCCAGCTCGAATGCCCGCCCTCGGTCGCGAGTGGCATGCAGCGCATCGGGCGCGCGGGCCACCGCGTCGATGAGCCGTCGACCGGGATCATCCTTCCGAAGTACCGCGGCGACCTGCTCGCGGCGGCGGCCCTGACGGAGCGAATGCACGCCGGCGCCGTCGAGGCCTCTCGATACATCCGGAACCCCCTCGACGTCCTTGCCCAGCACATCGTGGCGATCGTGGGGCGTGATCCGATCGGCGTAGACGATCTCGAGCGGCTGCTCCGTGGCGCTGCGCCGTTCGCAGAGCTGCCGCGCGAGCAGCTCGAGAACGTCCTCGACATGCTGTCCGGGCGCTACCCGTCGGACGAGTTCGCCGAGCTGCGGCCGCGGATCGTGTGGGACCGCATCGCCGGGACCATCCGCGCGCGCGAAGGCGCAGCGCGCGTGGCCCTGACCAGCGGCGGCACGATCCCCGACCGCGGCCTGTACGGGGTCTTTCTCGTCGGCGCCGAGCCGGGTAAAGGACGCGTGGGCGAGCTCGATGAGGAGATGGTGTTCGAGACGCGCGTCGGCGAGACCTTCCTGCTCGGCGCCTCCACGTGGCGGGTCGAGGAGATCACGCACGATCGCGTGCTCGTGTCGCCGGCCCCGGGAGTCCCCGGGAAGATGCCGTTCTGGAAAGGCGAATCCGCGACGCGCCCGCTCGAGTTCGGACGCGCGATCGGCGCGCTGACGCGGGAGCTCCGCGCGAGCGATCCCGATCAGGCGATCGCGCGACTGCGCGAGCGTCACGATCTCGACGAGCGCGCCGCGCGGAATCTGCTCGAGTACCTGCGCGACCAGGCAGCGGCCGCAGGCGCCGTGCCCGACGACAAGACCATCATCGTGGAGCGGTATCTCGACGAGGTCGGCGACTGGCGCGTCTGCGTGCTCACCCCGTTCGGCGGCAAGGTGCACGCGCCATGGGCCATGGCCATCGGAGCGATGGTGCGCGAGCGCTCGGATCTCGAGATCGACGTCCTGTGGACCGACGATGGCATCGTGGCCCGCTTTCCCGAGGCGGAGCGCGCGCCGGACGCGCAGCTGGTCCTGCCGGATCCCGACCGCGCGGAGGCGTTGGTCATCGAGCGCCTCTCGCAGACGCCGCTCTTCGCAGCGCGCTTCCGCGAGGCCGCGGCGCGCGCGCTCCTCTTGCCACGGCGCTTTCCCGGACGCCGTTCGCCGCTCTGGCATCAGCGCCGGCGGGCCGGTGAGCTGCTGCAGATCGCTTCGCGCTTCCCGTCGTTCCCGATCATCCTCGAGGCGTACCGCGAGTGTCTGCAGGACGTCTTCGACATGCCGGCGCTGCTCGAGGTGCTGCGATCCGTCCGCAGCCGCGACGTGCGCGTCGTGACCGTCGATTCGCGGTCCCCATCGCCATTCGCGTCATCGCTCCTCTTCGCGTACGTGGGCAACTTCATCTACGACGGGGACGCGCCGTTGGCCGAACGGCGCGCGCAGGCGCTGACCGTCGATCCGGCGCAGCTGCGCCAGCTGCTGGGCGAGGTCGAGCTCCGCGAGCTGCTCGACGCGAACGCCCTCGCGGAGCTCGAGCTGCAGCTCCAGCACCTCGAGCCAGACCGGTTCGCGCGGCACGTCGACGCTGCGCACGACCTGCTCCTTCGGCTCGGCGACCTGACGCGCGACGAGCTGGCCGCTCGCTCGGTGCCGGGGGCCGCCGTGGACGAGTGGCTGTTCGAGCTGCAGCGCGATCGGCGCGCGATCGGCGTGCCGATCGCCGGCGACAGGCGCTGGATCGCGGCGGAGGCCGCGGGGAAGTACCGCGACGCGCTCGGCGTCGTCGTAGCACCGGGTCTTCCCGACGCGTTCCTCGGGAGCGAGCGCCGCCCGCTGGTCGCGATCGCCCGCCGGTTCGCCCGGACGCACGGGCCGTTCACCGCGGTCGAGCTCGCGCGCCGGCTCGGCATCGGCCCCGCACTCCTGTCCGGCGCGCTGGGCGAGCTCGCGGAGACGGGCACGGTGCTCGAAGGTGAGTTCCGGCCCGGTGCGAGCGGCCTGGAATGGATCGACAGCGGTGTGCTGCGCACCCTGCGCCAGCGCTCGCTCGCGCGGCTTCGCAAGGAGGTCGAGCCGGTCGAGCAGACGACGCTCGCGCGCTTCGCGCTGGCCTGGCATGGCGTGGACGCGCCGCGGCCCGGTGAGGCCGCGCTCCTCGATGCGATCGCGCAGCTCGAGGGCTCGTTCGTGCCGGCGTCCGATCTCGAATCGCGGATCCTCCCGTCGCGGGTGGCGGGGTACGACGAGAGCGACCTCGACGCGCTGCTCGCCTCGGGTGCGGTGATCTGGGTCGGTGGCGGTTCGATCGGGACGCGCGATGGCAAGGTCGCCCTGTTCCTGTCCGAGCACGCCGCGCTCGTGCCTGCCGCGCCGAAGACCGACGGCTCGACCCACGGGCGCATCCGCGAGGTCCTGGCCTCACGCGGCGCACTGTTCTTCCCGCAGCTCCTCGCGGCGCTCGGCGGGGGCTTTGCCCCGGATGTGAAGGACGCGCTCTGGGACCTGGTGTGGGCGGGGGAGCTCACGAACGACAGCCTGCATCCGCTTCGGGCGTTCCTCCGGCCACCCGCCGTCCGTCATGCCCGGCGCCGCGGACCGTCGCAGCGCGGCCCCGCGGCGGACCTTGCCGGCCGGTGGTCACTGGTGTCCTCGTACGCGAGCGACACCGATGCGACGCCGACGGAGCGGCTTGCCGCGCGCGTGCACCAGCTGCTCGAGCGACACGGGGTCATCACGCGCGAGCTCGTTCAGCATGAGGGTGCCGAGGGTGGCTTCGCGGCCGTGTACAGCGTGCTTCGGGGAATGGAGGACGCCGGCCGCGTACGTCGTGGGTATTTCGTCGCGGGTCGAGGCGCGGCGCAGTTCGCGCTGCCCGGCGCTGTCGACCGCCTGCGCGCGCTCCGCGAGCCGGATGCGGATCCGACGGTCGTCACGCTGGCGGCGACGGACCCGGCGAATCCGTACGGGGCGGCGCTGAGCTGGCCCGAGCGGAACACGGGCCGCAAGCCGATGCGCGTCGCGGGCTCGCTCGTGGTCCTCGTGGACGGCGTGCTGGCCGCGTACGTCGCGCGCGATGAACATAGCGTGCTGACGTTCATGGACGGCGAAGAGCGCGACATCATCCGGATGCGCGCGGCGGTGGCTCGTGCGCTCGCGGCCGAGGCCGTACCCGAGCGGCGCGACCCGCTCTTCATCGAGGAGATCGATGCCGCGCCTGTGGACGAGTCCGCTCTCGCCGAGCCGCTCCGGGCGGCGGGCTTCGTGCGCACGCCGCGCGGGTATCTGTTGCGAAGTGCCTGAAGGCGACACGATCTTCCGCACGGCCGTCGTGCTCCGGCGCGTGCTCGCGGGCCAGCGCGTGACCGCGTTCGAGATCACGGCGCCGAAGGTGACCGCCGCGGCGCGCGATGAGGCGATCGTCGGCAGCGTCGTGGATGCCGTCGAGTCAAATGGCAAGCATCTCTTCATCACCTTCGACACGCCCCGCCGGGTCGTCCTGCACACGCATATGAAGATGAGCGGGTCGTGGCACGTGTACCGTCCGGGGGAGCGCTGGTGGCAACCCGAGTCCGAGGCGCGCGTGGTCATCCGTACAGAGCAGGCCGTGGCGCCGTGCTTCCACCCGCCGATCGTGGAGCTGCTCACCGAGAAGGAGCTCGGCCTGCATCGCGTCGTGAGCCAGCTTGGGCCGGACATCATCCGCGATGACTTCGATATGGATGACGCGATCGGGCGGCTCCGCTCGAATGAGGATCGCGACGTCGCCACGGCACTGTTGGACCAGCGAGCGATCTCGGGCATCGGCAACGTCTTCAAGGTCGAGGCGCTGTTCCTTGCGCACACCTCCCCCTGGACGCAGGTGCGTGACCTGGACGACGCCACGCTTCGTGAGATCGTCGAACACGCGCGCACGCTCATTCGGCTCAATCGCGGCGGCGGGCAGCGGCGGACGCACTTCGCCCTCAACGCGGCTGAACGGATGTGGGTGGACGAGCGCGCGGGGCTGCCCTGCCATGTGTGCGGGACGATGATCGAGTCGGGTTGGCATCCCGAGGAGGTGCGCAAGTCATGGTTCTGCCGGACGTGCCAGAACGTGACGTACGTGCCGCAGCCCGCGCCGGTACCGGCGATGCACGTCCGGCATCGCGACCGGCTCTAGCCGTGGGACCATCGACGGCATGACGCGCGCGCGGCTGACATTTCCCGAAGGCGATCCCGTGGAGTTCGCGCTCGACGAGGTCGCCGCGTTCGGGCCCGACATCACCGGATTCCGGGCGTGGCTCGGTGCGGTGTTCGCGTCAGCCGAGGGCCGGTGGTTGATCCGCCTGGTCGACGATGAGGTGCTCGGCTTCCGGCGCGCGGAGCTCAAGAAGGTCCGCCCAACACCGGTCGGCGCCGAGCTCACCCTCGGTGACAACGATGAAGCCGTGCCCGTGCGCGAGGCCGACGTCGTGGGGTACGGTCCGGAGCCGGCGGGTGTGCGCGCCTGGCTCGGCCGCCTCGCTCACGGGCATGGCGATGGGTGGGTGCGCTTTCGCGACGGCCACGAGCTGCACTTCGCGATCGGGAACGGGCCGCACGTCCGGCTGCTCGAGCCGACGGACACGCTGCCGGAAAGCGGCATCCGTCTGCCGCTCGCATAGGGGGAGATCGATATGTGCCGAAGCATCAAGAGACTGCGCACGATCGAGGGCGTCGCGGGCGAGGATGAGATCCGGGCCGCCGCCCGGCAATTCGTCCGAAAAGTGAGCGGAGTGCAGGAGCCCAAGGGGACGAACGTCGAGGCGTTCGAGGCGGCGGTCGACGCCGTCAGCCGCGCCTCGCTGCAGCTGCTCGTCGCGCTGCCGCCCTCGAAGGCCGCCGTCCCGGTCCCGCGGCCCCGCACTCGCTGATCTAGCGCTGCAACCTCTTTTGATATAAGTGTAATCTCAGTAACTAGGATTACATATCGAAATGAGGAACGAAATGGCTGAATCAGACGAGATCAAGGGTTGGGTGGCGGGTCGGGTGCCCGCGGACTGGTTCGAAGGCGCTCCGGACGTGAGCGTCGACCGTGAAGAGATCACGGTCGTCGGGGCGCTCAAGCCGGCGACGGTCGAGGGCACCGACGACGCCCAGAAGGCAGCGGCCGCCGGCCGCGTGAAGCAACACCGCGAGGACACTCGCGAGAAGCGGATGCAGATCTCGGACGAAGCCGAGCGCCGCTTCGACCGGCCGATCTCATGGGGCGTGAAGGTGGGGGATAAGACGTTCCTCTTCACCCACATGTCGATCCCGGTCATGACCCGGCTCCGGCAGAAAGAGCGTCAGGTGCTGGACTCGCTTGTGGACGCGGGCGTCGCCCGCAGTCGCAGCGAGGCGGTCGCGTGGTGCATCCGGCTCGTCGACCAGCACGAGAGCGACTGGCTCAAGGAGCTTCGCGAGGCCATGTCCAAGGTCGCGCAGGTCCGCTCGGGCGGCCCGCTCAACTAGCGATGATCGAGTCCGGGCCGGAGGTCCTCGACGCGTTCTCGGCGGCGGTCATTTCCGTCGTCGAGCGCGTCGGGGCATCGGTCGTGCACATCGGGTCGGGGCGCGGGGGAGCCAGCGGGTTCGTCATCGCGCCCGACGGCTTCATCCTCACCAACGCGCACGTCGTCGAGGGTGGGCACACGCCCCGTATCACGCTGCATGACGGCACCGAGCTCGCCGGCGCTGTGGTCGGCTCGGACGCGATCACGGACCTCGCGGTGGTGCGAGCGCTGAACGCATCGGCCCTGCCCGCCGCGACGCTCGGCGACTCGGACGCGCTCCGGGTCGGACAGCTCGTCATCGCGATCGGCGATCCGCTCGGCTTCCAATCGACGGTGACGACGGGCGTCGTGAGCGCGCTCGGGCGCTCGCTGCACGCCAATGACGGCCGGCTCATCGAGAACATCATCCAGACCGACGCCGCGCTCAATCCAGGCAACTCCGGCGGCCCGCTGGTCGACACGCGTGCCCACGTCGTCGGCGTCAACACGGCGATCATCCCGAACGCGCAGGGCATCTGCTTCGCGATCCCCGCGGCGACGGCGCGTCGCGTCGCGGGGGCGCTCATCCGGGACGGCCGGATCCGCCGCGCCATGCTCGGCATCGCCGGCGCCGCGACGCCGCTCGGCCGCGGTCTCGCGAATGCGCTCGGCGTCCCGCTGGCCGGCATCAGGATCGTCGACGTGACCTCCGCCTCGCCTGCGGATCTCGGCGGCATCAAGGCCGGCGACGTGATCGTCGCACTCGACGGCGAGCCGGTGCCGACCCTGTCGCGGCTGCAGGGAGTCCTCATCGACGAGCGGATCGGCCGTGCCGTGCCTGCCGTGCTGGTGCGACGTGGTGAGCGTATCGAGCGATTCGTCGTCCTGCGCGAAGCGGAGTCCGCGCCGAAGCGCTAGACGGGTCCGGCCTGCGGCGCCTGCTTCAGCAGCGGGTGTGCCCGGGGATCCGCCCGTAGCCCATCTCCTCGTTCAGGTGCAGGATCGGCTTGTTCTCGCCGTCATTGTTCGTGCGGACCTTCTGCACGCCGAGCGTGATGGCCTGGGACACGCTCTCGCACTTGAGCGCGCGGGCGATCCCGCGGCCGCGCACCGATCGGGACGTTCCCGTGAAGTCCGTCCACACGTTGCCGACCCCCGGCGGGTACTCGAGAACGGACATGCCGACGATGGCCGTGCCCTCGCGCGCGATCCAGAGCCGGTCGGCATGCATCCCTGGCGAGCTCATCCACGTCATGAAGCTGTCGAAGCTCTCCGGGGCATGCGGCACCGTCGTCGGGATGTCCTGCATCGACTCCTCGCACATCGCGTGCAGCTTCCGCCACATCTGGGGATCGGCGACCTGATCGATGGTCGTGACCTCGATGCCTTCGGTGCGCATGCGCTCGCGCGCGGCAGCGGTCATCGCCGCGATCCTGTCGAGATTCGCGGGGAGGTCGAGCTCCTAGCTCTTGCTGCGCCGCTCCTCCTTGTACCCATGGGCCACGAGCGCCTCGGCTTCGTCGTCGAACCCCTCGACGATGTTGGCTGTGAAGACCTTCGTGCCGTCATCGATCGCGTACGGCTCGAGGATGTCCAGGGCCGCGCGCAGCCGGGCCGGCCGCTTCGCGTCGCCCGCGAACCAGGCCAGGAGCCGGCCGGCGCGCATCGGCGCCTTCGACCAGCTCGGGTGGCCGAAATAGGCGTACCCGATCGGCTCGCCGTTCTCCTCGACGATCCAGCGGTCATCGATCCCCTCGGGGTCGTTGGACTGCCACCGGTGGCGCATCTGCTCCTCGTTCGCCGGCTCGGTCGGCTCGCGTGCCGTCTGAAACTTCGCGGTCCACCCGACGTCGTCCAGGGTGGCGGGCCTGAACGTGAGGCTGCCGCCGCGCAGGGGGGCACGCGCGAGCGCGACTTGGGTGGGCATGCGCCGAGTCTTCACTAGCGAGCGCGCCATGTCTGTCACGCTCGATACTTTCAGCCGTGGCCCCTCCGGTGTTCCTCGACGTCGACAACACGCTGCTGAACAACGACGCGGCCAAGGCGGAGCTCGCGTCGCGCGTCGCCGCGGCGGTCAGCGGTCGGGTGGCCGACCGCTTCTGGGACCTGTATGAGCGCGTCCGCGACGCGCAGGAGTACGTCGACTTCCCGGCGACCGTCGAACGATTGAAGGCGGAGCATCCGGTGGATGCCGCGCGCATTGACCGGGTGCTCGAGGAGCTGCCGTTCCGCGACTTCGTGTACCCGGGAGCTCTCGAGACGATCGATCGCCTCTGGGACACCCGTACGCCGGTGATCCTGAGCGACGGAGACCCCGTGTTCCAACGCCGCAAGATCGAGCGCGCCGGTTTGAGCGCCGCCGTCCGCGGCAACGTGCTGATCTACGTGCACAAGGAGCGGCGGCTGGCCGACATCGCTCGGCGGTTCCACGGGGACCGGCCCATCTTCGTCGACGACAAGGCGCGGATCCTCGGGCATGTCGAACGGCAGCTGCGTGACGCGCTCACGGTGCATGTCCGGCAGGGCAGCTACGCGAGCGAGCCGCCGGATGCCGGCGATCCCGCGCCCGATGTGGTGATCGACGACATCAAAGGGCTCGTCGCGGCGATCGCAAACCTGTCCGGCCAGATGCTGCACCCGAACGCGGGCGAGATCATCAACGGCTGATCAGCGGGCCGCGGCTCGGGAAGCACCGGGCAGGCCATCCGTGTTCAATGGAGACGGAGGGCGACATGACGACGATCGACCGAGCCCGCTTTGCGACGGGGCTGACCTACGACCAATACAAGGACCAGATGACCCGCAACCGCGACCGCGTGGAGGCGAACGAGGCCCGGGTCGAGATCGATCCAGAGGATCTGGAAGCGTTCCGTTCGCTGAACGGGCCGATCCACATCCTCGCGCTGGCCGAGGACTGGTGCGGCGACGTGATCGCGAACCTCCCGGTCATCGGCAAGCTTGCCCGCGAGGCCGGCACTTTGGACCTTCGCATCTTCCTACGCGATCAGAACAAGGACCTGATGCAGCGCTATCTCAACCAGGGGAAGTACGAATCGATCCCGGTCTTTGCCTTCTTCGACGACACGTTCAACGAGCTCGGCGTCTTCACCGAGCGCCCGGCTAGCGTGACCACCAGACGCGCGGAGCAGCGCAAGGAGATCCACGCCCAGCATCCGGAGTTCGGCGAGCACGGCGCATCGCCGGACGCGCTGCCCGAGGACGCGCGCGCCGCGCTCACCGCGGAGATCACCAAGCGCCGCGAGGACGACGTCGCCTGGGCGAACCGCGAGGTGGTGCGCGCACTCCGTCAGATCGTGGAGCGGTCGCCGGCAGCGGCGTGACCGCGGTCCGGGTCCGGATCACGTACTGCGCCGAATGCGGCTACGAGGACGCCGCAGCGGACCTCGCTCGCTCACTCATGATCGAGTTTCGCGAGCGACTCTCGTCGATCGAGCTCGTCCCGTTCGTTGACGGCACCTTCGACGTGCGCATCGACGACGAGCTGGTGCACTCGATGGCCCGCGACGGCGGCTTCCCGAGCCCGGATGTCGTGGTGGCCGCGATCCGCAGCCGCCTGGCTGTCTGACGGCCCGAACGCAACGACAGCGGAGGGCAGTAGGCTTGCGGGGTGACCACCAGGGTGATGCGGTCGTCAGCGCCGCGACCCTCGATCGGCCCGCGAGCCGCAGCCCTGGGGCTGTTGGCGCTCCTCCTCGCCTTCGCCGCGCTGGGCGGGATCATGCGCTCAGCGCAGGTCACTCAGCCCGCCCCCGCTGTGGTCGAGCGGCCGGCGGCGCCCGATCTCGTGCAGCCGGCCGACCCGCGACCGCCGAGCGTGTCGCAACCGTCGTTCGAAGACCGCGCGCCGGTGGCGCCAGCGGTGGTGCCGCAGCCCGGTCCGGTTCTCGGATCCACGCCGGCGCAACCCGTTACGCCGCAGCAGAACGTCATGACGGTCGCTCCCGACGATCGCGCGCCAAGCGGCGGTGTCCCGCCGCAGCGGAACGTCATGTCGGTCGCGCCGGAGGATGGCGTATCCGTTGACAGCATTCCTGGAGCGAGCAAGTAACACGGTTCTGAACCGGCAGGTGCGTGTGGCGCGCTTGACGACCGCCGAACGCACTTGTAGGTTCGCCTCGCGGGGGTGGAGCTCCAAGCGCGTCTCTGACGCCTCCACGTCGTCGCATCGCGAAAGCAGGAGGGGATTCCAGTGAAGTCACGTTTCATCGCGTATCTCGCTGCATTGGCGTTGGTCGTATCGGCGTTCGCCGGAACGGCCGCAATACCCGCGATCGCAGGCTCCGGCGTGACCCGGCAAGTCCCGCTCGCCGGCACCGGATCGCCCGTCACCGCCGTCGACGGGTCGGCGGCAGCGAGCAACGGGCTCGAGTTCCCGGCGATCGAGAACGAAGTCAGCGCAGCCGCTTTCAACGGCATCATCGACCGGTCCCTCTCGAGAGGCACCGGGAACGGCACGCCGGCGCAGGCGGGGAAGAAGGCGAAATCCGATCCGACGGTCGACGCGAGCTTTGACGGCCTGAACCTGTACCAGCAGCGGTACGCCCGCCGCGGGAACCAGTTCACCGTCGAGCCACCCGACCAGGCCCTGTGCGCCGGCGGCGGCTACGTCGTCGAGGCGGTCAACGACGTCATGAACGTCTTCAGCTCGTCCGGTCAGTCGCTCCTGCCGGACAACACAGCCACGAACATCGTCGCCGGCTACCCGAGGAACGTGAACCACGCGGTGGACCTCAACTCGTTCTATGGCTACGCGCCAGCGATCAACCGCACCACCGGCGTCCGCGCGCAGTTCGTGACGGACCCAACGTGTCTCTATGACGCGGCGACGCAGCGGTTCTTCCTCGTCGTGCTGACCCTCGAGACCTATCCGAACGGGTCGTTCACGCTCGCGAACCACCTCGACATCGCGGTCAGCCAGACCCCCAACCCCACGGGCACGTGGAACATCTACCGGGTCGACGTCACGAATGATGGATCGAACCCCGATGCCGCGAACGCCTGCCCGTGCATCGGCGACTACCCCCACGTCGGGGCCGACGCCAATGGCTTCTACGTGACCACCAATGCGTATCCCTGGAACGGCAACGGCTTCGACGGCGCGCAGCTCTACGCCTTCTCGAAGGCCCAGCTCGCGGCCGGCGCGACGACCGTGACGATGCAGCACATCGACACCTTCGGAGCGGTCAACGCCCCGAGCGATGCCGGCTCGACGCAGCCCGGCTTCACCGTGTGGCCGGCCCAGTCGCCCGGCACGACGTCGTTCGACCTGAACGCCGGCGGTACCGAATACTTCCTGAGCTCGAACGCCGCTGACGAGGCGACGCATCCGCGCGCAGGGACCGGCGGCAACTACACCTCGAGCCAGCTCGTCGTGTGGGCGCTGACGAACACGTCATCGCTCGATACCGCGACGCCCGCCCTCACCCTCAGCAACACGTTGCTCGGTGTGAGCCAGTACGGGATCGCGCCCAAGGCGGACCAGCCGGGGTCGGGTACCACTGCCGGGACAACTGCCCCGCTGGGACACTGCATCAATGACACGACGACCGTGACGGTCGCCGGAAGAGGCTGCTGGCGGCTGCTCTTCGCTCGCCAGCCGGCCTACACCGAGGTGATCTCCAAGCTGGATTCCAACGACACCCGCATGCAACAGGTCTCGTACGCGAACGGCAAGATCTGGGGCGCGCTCGACACCGCGGTGAGCTTCGACTCGAACCCGGCCAACAACAGGGCCGGCGTGGCCTGGTACATCGTCAAGCCTGATGTATCGAGCGGCAGCCTTGCGGCGACAGTCGCCCTCCAGGGGACGATGGGCGTTCCCGACGCGAACATCATCTATCCCGCGATCGGCGTCACGGCCAGCGGCCGCGGCGTCATGGCGCTCACGCAGGTCGGCGCCACCAACTACCCGAGCGCCGCATACGCGGCGATCGACGCCATTGTCGGCGTCGGAGAGGTGCACATCATCGCCCCAGGGGCCGCACCAGACGACGGATTCAGCAGCTACAGGGCCTTCGTGGGCTATCCGCCGCGCACCCGCTGGGGTGACTACGGCGCAGCTGCCGTCGACGGCAACTCGATCTGGATCGCCAGCGAGTACGTCGCCCACGCCTGCAGCTACACCGACTGGGGCGGGCCGTTCTTCGCCGGCGGCACCGGCGACAACCTTCTCGGCACGTGCGGCGGGGCCGCACACGGTCCGGGCGTCCGTACGGCACTCGGCAACTGGTCGACCCGTATCAGCAAGCTGACTCCGTGACCGCGATCGCGTAGCTCGATGAGGCCCCGGCAGGATGCCGGGGCCTCATACTTTTCCGTGATGGCCCTCCTCGACACGCTCGCCCGCCCACTCCACGACCTCCGGATCTCGGTGACGGACCGCTGTAACTTCCGGTGCGTCTACTGCATGCCCAAGGAGATCTACGGGAAGGGCTATCAGTTCCTCCAGAAGGACCAGCTCCTCACCTTCGAGGAGCTCGCGCGGCTCGCCGCGGTCTTCGCGAGCCTGGGCACGAAGAAGATCCGTCTCACCGGCGGCGAGCCGCTCATGCGCCGGGGTCTCGATGCGCTGGTCGCGATGCTCGCCGCGATCCCCGATCTCGACCTCACCCTGACGACGAACGGCTCGCTGCTAACGGAGCAGGCCCCGGCCCTCGCGGCCGCGGGGCTCAAGCGGGTGACCGTGAGCCTCGACTCCCTCGACGACGCGGTGTTCAAGTGCATGAACGACGTCGACTTTCCGGTCGCCCGGGTCCTCGCCGGAATTGACGCGGCCGTCGCCGCGGGGCTCGAGCCGGTGAAGATCAACATGGTCGTCCGGCGCGGGCTGAACGAGGGGAGCATCCTCCCGATGGCCCGCTACTTCCGCGAGAAGGGCAACATCCTCCGGTTCATCGAGTACATGGACGTCGGCCACACCAACGGCTGGCGCCTCGAGGACGTCGTCTCCGCGCGGGAGATCGTCCGGACGATCGATGCCGAGCTGCCGCTCCTCCCGGCCGACGCGAACTACCGCGGCGAGGTCGCGGAACGCTGGCGGTACGCCGATGGCTCGGGCGAGATCGGGGTCATCGCGTCCGTCACGCAGCCGTTCTGCGCGGACTGCACCCGCGCGCGCCTCTCAGCGGACGGCGGCCTGTATACCTGCCTCTTCGCGACCACCGGCCGCGATCTCCGTGGCCTGGTCCGCGGCGGCGCATCGGACGACGAGATCCGCGCCGCGATCGAGACGACCTGGGTCGAGCGCGCGGACCGCTACTCCGAGCAGCGCTCGGGCGAGACTGCCGGCCTGCACAAGATCGAGATGTCCTTCATCGGCGGCTAGCGCCGTCGGTCACGGGCGGTCCGGGTCGAACAGGTCGGCATCGGGATGTGAACCGGTGCGGATCAGAGCGCTCACGAGCTCGCCCGCGGCCAGCGCGTAGCCCTGGCCATGGCCGGTGAAGCCGCCACACCGGTACAGGCCGTCGCTCGAGCGGCCGAGGTACGGCAGCCCATCGTGCGAGAAGCCCATCGTTCCGCCCCACCGGTGCGTGACCGGCGCATCGACGCCATGCTCCGCGAGGAAGGCGTCGAGCTGGCGTTGGATGCGGTCGCTCGGGCCGTCATCCTCGCCGACCTCCTCGTCCGCCGCCGTGTCGCGCCAGCCGCCGATCAGGACATTGCCGGCGGCAAGCTGCCTCCAGTAGCGGTAGCCGCGATGGGCGTACGCCGGCCGCGCGAAGATGCGACGTGCCAGTGGCGCGGTCGCACAGATCTGTCCGCGCACCGGCCGGATCCGCGTCGGAGCGAGGTGGCGGGTGTACGCGTTCGTGCAGAGCACCACGGCGCCGGCCCGGACGCTGCCGCTGCCTGTCCGTACCTCGCCGGGCGCGCACGACACGACGGTCGTGCCGGTATGGATGCGCGCGCCAAGACGCTGGGCCGCGTCGGCCAGACCGCGCACGAAGCGCACCGGGTGGATCTCGCCGTCCTCGTCGTAGACGGCCTTGCGCTCGGCGGGCTCGATGCGCACCCGCACGCCGTGGCTCGCGAGCCGGCGCGCGCTCTCGGCGATCTCCTGCCACTCCGCATCGTCGCCGGCGACCTGATCGGAGCCGTACCAGGCGGCGTCACAGTCGATCGCGTTCGCGCCGATGGCCGCGCGAAACAGGACCCGGTTCGCGAACGTGAACCGGAAGATCCGGGTCGCGCGGTCGGCTCCGTACCGCCGGCACGCGGCGACGTAGCTCTCCGCGACGCCCCCGAGGACGAAGCCGGCGTTGCGGCCGCTCGCGCCTTCGGCGATCTCATGTCGCTCCAGCACGACCACGGAGGCGCCCTCACGCACCAGCGAATACGCGGTCGCGATGCCCGCGATGCCACCCCCGACGATCGCGACATCGGCCGTGACGTCGGCGTCCAGTGGCGCGCGCGGCGTGACCCGCGCGCCATCGAGCCAGAGGCTCGTCATCGCGCCGGCTGCGCGATCCTCCCGAGGGCATCGTCGAGCTCGCCGGCCATGCGCTCCGCGTTCGCGGACCCGATGCGCATGCGCTCGGTCGCCTGTGCGACCGTCTCCTTGATGTCGGGGGACTGCTTCTCACGGAGGAACGCCGCCGCCTGTTCGACGAGGTCACGCGGCGTCAGCTGCCCGGTCGCGTTCGCGGAGCGCTGCTTCCCGCCCGGGTCCATCTTGGTGACATATTCGTCCCACGAGGCCTTGAGCGTTCGCAATGCCGCTTCGCGCGCGTGGGCGAGAGCGTGCATCCGCTGGAGCAGGATCGCCCGATCCTGATCGCGGATCAGGTCGGTGAACAGCGAACCTGCGAACCGGTCGACGAGTGCCGGATCGCGGAAGTCGGTCAGTGCGACGCGAAACCGGTTCTCCTCCTGCGGGTCGGTCTTCTCCGCTTCCTGCATCCGCGCCACATAGCGCTCGTACAGCGCGGCATCGCCGAGGATCGCGGCGACCGACGCGATCGGGCCCGCGACGTCCGGCTCCAGGCGGGTCACGCCGTCGAGGTGCGCGGTGATGAGGCGCGTGGCCTCGGCCCGGACGTCCGGCGCCGCCGCGGTGTGCCCGAGCGCACCGATGACGAGCTGGCGCTTTTCCCGCTCGTCGGGGGTGTCGTCCTCACGGTTCGCCCACCCGAGCCTCTCGAGCTGCGGCCGGAACGTTGCGTCGACGAGCTCCCGGAACGGACGCTCGGTGGCGCCGCGGACGACGTTGTGGCTCAGCCACGCGAGGATCTCGGCGAGCATGCGAAGCACGTAGAGGTCGTCCTCGCCCTTGAGGCCGGCCACGAGATTCAGCACCTGGCCGACGGTCGCCTTGTTCGCGCGGGCGAGGGCCCACTGGTCGTCGAGCAGCGACAGCCGCTCTTCGGGCGTGAGCCGGCCGATCTCCTCCGCGAGCATGGCGATCGAGCGATCGTCGAAGGCGAACCGGTAGAAGCCGACGCCTCCGCCGTTCGGGAAGTACCACGTCGCGCCCGGTAGCTCGACGGAGCCGGACGCCGACTCCAACACGTAGCGGAGCTCCTTCACCTCGCCACCGCGCACGCCGTAGCGGATGACGAGGGGGACGGGCCACAGCTGCTGCGTCGGCTCGAGGGCGGGATCCGCGAAGAAGCGCTTCTGCGCAAGATCCACCGCCAGCCCGGATGCGCTCTCGCGCACGGTGCACGTCACGAGCGGGTGGCCGGGCTCGGTGATCCACGCCGTGGCGAGGCCGGTGACGTCCCGCCCAGAGGCCTCATCGAGTGCGCGCCAGAAATCCCCGGCGGTGGCGTTGCCCCACTTGTGCCGATCGAGATAGATGCGCACACCAGATCGGAACTCGTCCTCGCCCAGGTAGTTCTCGATCATGCGCAGCACGCCCTGACCCTTCAGATACGTGACGGCGTCGAACCGCTCATTCGCCTCGTCGACATTCTTGGCTTCCATCGAGATCGGGTGGGTCGACAGGAGGCTGTCGAGCGTGAACGCCGGCGCGTTCTGCGCGACGACGTCGCGGGTGTACCGCCATTCCGGATTCACTCCCGCCGTGCACTTCTCTCCGACGAAGCTCGCGAAGGACTCGTTCAGCCACAGGTCGTTCCACCACGCCATCGTCACGAGATCGCCCCACCACATGTGTGTGAGCTCGTGCGCGGCGACGCTGAAGACGGCCTTGAAGGTGGCCATCGAGGCGGTCTTCTGGTCCGCCGCAAGGAGCGTCGTGCGGTACGTGATCGCGCCGGGGTTCTCCATGGCGCCTGCCTCGAAGTCGGGGATCCCGATCGCATCGACCTTTGGGGCGAACGGGTAGGGGATGTTCGTGTACTGCTCGAGCCACTCGACCGACTGCACATGCGCGTCACGGGCGAAGATCGCCTGATCTGCGGTCCCCGTCGGGAGCCACACGCGGCACTCGACGTTGGTCTTGGTCGTGGCTGGAGGCGTCGACTCGTAGGGGCCGACGGTGAACGCGAGCAGGTATGAAGACATCACGGGCGTCTCGCGGAATGTCGTCCGCTGGCGTCCCGTTCCGACCGCCTCGGTCTTCTCGATCGGCATGTTCGAGATCGGCGCGAGCGCGCCATCGTGGACCAGCGTCACCGTGAACCGCGCCTTGAACTCGGGCTCGTCGAAGCATGGGAACGCTCGCCGGGCATCGGCGGCTTCGAATTGCGTCGCCGCGTATCGCTCACCGGGCCGTGTGGAACGGTACAACCCGCGCAGCCGCTCGGCGATCACGCCACTCCATTCGAGCTGCAGCTCCTGCGCGCCCGCGGGCAGCTCGCTCGCGAGCGTGACCGTCGCCGTTTGCGAGGCCTCGTCGTAGCTGACGCTCGCGATATCGCCGCCCGTCTTGATGTCGAGGTCGACGCTGTGGAGCGTGATCTCCCGTGCCGGGCGTTCGAGCGTCATGCCGATCGTGCCCGTGCCGGCGAACGTCCAACCCTCGAGGTCCAGGTCGAATTGGAGCGCATAGCGCGTCGGACGCACGTCCTTCGAGACCCGGAAATCGTTCACGCGGTCCTCCCCAGCGATGCTGCGCGAAGACTAATCAATTACGGTGATAGGGCCCATGCCGCCCCAGTTCATCTTCACCATGCGCGATCTCAAGAAGATCGCCCCCGGGACCCAGCGCGAGATCCTCAAGGGGATCTACCTGGCGTTCTATCCGGGCGCGAAGATCGGCGTCCTCGGCGCGAACGGAGCCGGCAAGAGCACGCTCCTTCGGATCATGGCGGGGGTCGACCGGGAGTACATCGGCGACGCCCGGCTGACGGAGGGCCACACCGTGGGATTCCTCCCCCAGGAGCCCCAGCTCGACCCATCGAAGGACGTACGGGGCAACGTGGAGGAGGGCGTCGCCAAGCAGAAAGCGGTCCTGCAACGGTTCAACGATCTCTCGGCCAAGTTCGCGGAGGAGCTCACACCCGCCGAGATGGAGAAGCTCAGCGACGACTTCCAAAAGACCCAGGACGAGATCGAGGCCACGGGCCTCTGGGATCTCGACTCGACCGTCGACTTCGCGATGGATTCGTTGCGGCTGCCGCCCGGCGACCAGGAGGTGAGCACGCTCTCCGGTGGCGAGCGCCGCCGGGTCGCGCTGTGCCGCCTGCTCCTGCAGAAGCCGGACCTGCTCCTCCTCGATGAGCCGACGAACCATCTGGACGCGGAATCGGTCGCCTGGCTGGAGCGGTTCCTGAAGGATTATCCGGGCACCGTCGTCGCGGTCACGCACGACCGGTATTTCCTCGACAACGTCGCCGGGTGGATCCTCGAGCTCGACCGCGGCCAGGGCATCCCGTGGGAAGGGAACTACAGCTCGTGGCTTGGCCAGAAGCGCAAGCGCTTGGCCGACGAGGAGAAGCAGGAAAGCGCGCGGCAGCGGACGCTTGCCCGCGAGGCCGAGTGGGTCGCCCTCTCGCCCCGCGCGCGCCACGCGAAGAGCAAGGCTCGCATCACGTCGTACGAAAAGCTGCTCGCCGAGGATCCGGAGGAGCGCGAGCTCGAGCTCGAGATCAGCATCCCACCGGGCCCGCGGCTCGGCGACATCGTCGTGCAGGCCGGCGGCCTGCGGAAGGCGTACGGCGACAAGCTCCTGTTCGATGACCTCACCTTCGATCTGCCGCGAGGTGGCATCGTCGGCGTCATCGGACCGAACGGCGCCGGCAAGACCACGCTCTTCCGGCTCATCACCGGTGAGGACACCCCGGACGGCGGCACCCTCCGCATCGGCGACCAGGTCCAGGCCGCATACGTGTCGCAGTCCCGCGACGCGCTCGATCCCGCGAAGACCGTCTGGACCGAGATCGCCGGCGGTCAGGACACGATCATCGTCGGCGGCCGGCCGCGGAACGCCCGGAGCTACGTCGCGTCGTTCAACTTCCGCGGGAGCGACCAGCAGAAGCGCGTCGGCGATCTGTCCGGCGGCGAACGCAACCGTGTCCATTTGGCGAAACTGCTCCAGCGGGGCGGCAACCTGCTCTTGCTGGACGAGCCGACCAACGACCTTGACGTGGACACGTTGCGCGCCTTGGAAGAAGCGCTCCTGGACTTCGCCGGATGCGCCGTCGTCATCAGCCATGACCGGTGGTTCCTGGACCGGATCGCCACGCACATGCTCGCGTTCGAGGGCGATTCGAAGGTCAGGTGGTTCGACGGAAACTACGCCGAATACGAGGAGTTCCGGCACAAGGAGCTCGGCGCCGAGGCCGACCGGCCCCACCGGCTGCGTTACAGGCCGCTGATGCGGGCCTAGCCCCGACCACACACTCCCGCCTGGCGGTATCTTCTTTCCAATGGCCGATGTCGCGCGGAGTGCCGCATACCGGCGGGGCGTCGTCGGCCGCACGTTCGGGCACATCCTCGACAGCGAGAAGGTCTTTGGCTATGCGCTGGTGGCGCCGGCCATCATCTACATCGCCCTGCTGGTGGGCTACCCGTTCGCGATCGCGCTCTGGTTCACCGTCAGCAACGCGACCGTGAGCCAGCCGATCGGGCCGTTCACCGGACTGGACAACCTCAAGCTCGTCCTCGACGACGAAATCTTCAAGCGGGCGCTCTTGAACACGTTCATCTTCACGATCGTGTCGCAGCTGCTGCAGATGGTCCTCGGGACCACGCTCGCCTTCCTGCTGCTGCGAAAGTTCCGCGGCCGCCGCATCATCCGCGGGCTGATCATGGTCCCCTTCACGATCCCGATCGCCATCGGGGTCATGGCGTGGACCTGGATGTTCAACCCGACCTACAGCGTCATCAACTGGATCGGCGTCCATTCCGGGCTCTTCACCGAAGGCCCGAATTGGCTGGGCGAGGAGATCCCGGCGATGATCTCGATCATCGTCGTGAACGTCTGGCGGAACCTGCCGTTCAACGCGATCGTCCTCACCGCCGGCATCAGCTCCGTGCCGCAGGAGATCATCGAAGCCGCCAATCTCGACGGCGCGAACTTCATCACCCGGTGGCGGAAGGTCATGGTCCCGATCATCGCGCCGATCCTGTTCATCGCGCTGCTGTTCTCGCTCGTCTTCACCTTCACCGACATGACGGTCGTCTGGCTGATGACCCGCGGGAACCCGATCAACTCGACGCACGTCATCGCCTCGTATGCGTTCGTCACCGGCGTCATCTCGGGTGGCCTCGGTCGTGGTGCGACGATCTCGCTGTTCCTGTTCCCGGCGATGCTCGTGGGGGCGCTCGCGATGCTCAGGAGCCTGAAGGCGAGGACGCTCGACTAAATGGCCGCCAGCTCGACCCTCGGTCATCGCGCGACGCACTCCGTCGCATACCGCCGGCGCAAGCTGCGGAACGAGATCCTGTTCTGGTTCGTCCTATCGCTGTTCCTGCTCTTCGCGATCTTCCCGGTGTACTGGATGTTCATCACGACGTTCAAACAGGTGAACGACCTCTACAACCTCCAGAACAACCCGTTGTTCTTCAATATGGCGCCGACACTCGACCAGGTGAAGTACCTCTTCGAGAACACCGACTTCGTCGTCTGGGTCAGGAATACGGCTGAGGTCGGCCTCGCGGTCGTTGCGATCACCATCGTGATCTGCGTCCCGGCCGCGTACGCGCTCGCGCGGCATAACTTCCCGGGGTCAGGCGCGCTCGGCATCGGCATCTTCCTGACCTATCTGGTCCCGCCGACCCTGCTGTTCCTCCCGCTCTCCCAGCTCGTCGCGGGCCTCGGGTTGAACGACACGAAATGGTCGCTCGCGCTCGTCTACCCGACGTTCACGATCCCGTTCTGCACCTGGCTGCTTATGGGCTTCTTCAAGAGCGTCCCGCGCGAGATCACGGAGGCGGCGCGGGTGGACGGCTGCAGCCGGCTCGGGGCGATGTTCCGCATCGTCCTACCGCTCAGCACGCCAGGGATCCTCACGATCGTCATCTTCGCCTTCACCCTCGTCATGCAGGAATACGTCTACGCCCTCACGTTCGTGTCCTCATCCGAGGAGAAGATGGTCACGCTCGGTGTCGTGACGAATCTGATCCGCGGCGACGTCTTCTTCTGGGGCTCGTTGATGGCGGGCGCGCTCATCGTTTCGATCCCGGTGGCCATCGCCTACAACTTCTTCATGGACACGTTCGTGAAGGGCATCACCGGAGGAGCACTGAAGTAGCGAAAAGGGCCGGGGGTTGTCCCCGGCCCTCGTGATCACAGCGCGTCGGTCGGGTCTGCGCGCTATAGCGGGAACTTCGCGAGGCTGTCCTTGAGGCGCTTCACGGCTTCGGCGATCGCGTCGTCCGCCGATTTCTTGCCGGTGCAGTAGTTCGCGAACAGGTCGGTAATGATGTGCGTGTTCAGCGAGTCGTACGCGGCCTGTGAGGACGGGCCGGGGTAGCCGACCGGCTGCACCAGGTTCGCGATGTCCTGCAGGTGCGCCAGCTTCGGGTCCGAGCCCAGCACCGGCATCGGCTTCTTCTGGTGGGCCTTGAGGAACGGGTTGTTGTAGCCCTTGCTCGCGGTGAACTGACCCTCCCAGTCGTCGCTGTAGTCGATGAGGAACTGCTTGGCGGCATCGATGTTCTTCGAGAAGTTCCAGATCCCGTACACCGTGAACTGGATCGACGCGATCTGGGCCACCGGGCCCTTCAGCGGGTTCTCGACGTTGATGTTCTTGGCGAGGTCCGGGTTCTGGGTCTCGATCGTGCGGTACGCGCTGATCGGGTTGTAGATCCAGGCACCCTTGCCGGACTGGAGGTAGGTGTTGTTGTCGACGTCGGCCCACGAGAGGACCGCGTTCTCCATGTTGCCGTAGAGGCCCTTCGCGAGGTCGAGGACCTGCCGGGTCTCCTTGCTATCGATCGCGACCTGGGTGCCGTCCTTGCTGAACTCGTACGCGCCGTGGGACCACATGAGCGACCGCCAGGTGTGCTCCCCGTCGGATGTCTGCGACATCGCGGTCCCCACCGGGTGGGCGGCGGCCTTCAGCTTCGGCGCGTTCTCGAACAAGTCGCTCCAGCTTTCGAGATGCTCCTTCGTGAAGCCGGCAGCTTTCCAGTAGTCGGTCCGCCACGACGAGAGGAACGGCACGAGGAAGTCAGGGAAGCCGTACCACTTGCCTTTGACCTTGCCGATGGCTTCACCGGCCGGGATCCAGCCGCCGTACTTGCCCGCGGCGCGGTCCGCGATGTCCGTGATGTCGACCAGGCTCGGCTGGAACAGCGCCGGAAGGCCGTTCGCGAAGTGCGCGATCAGGTCGTGCCCCGACTTCGAGGCCGCCTCGGCCGCGAATCGCGCGGGCAGGTCGGCCTGCGGGATCCGGTCGATCGTCACCTTGACCCCGTTCTTCGCGCCCCAGTCTCCCGCCCATTTGTCGAGGTACGTGTCGAACGCCGGGATGAAGTGGCTCCATTGCAGGATCTTGAGATCACCCGAGAGCTTCACCGCGGCCGCGGTGCCACTTGCCGCCGCCTTGGAGGCTGCCGGGCTGCTGGTGCTCGTGCCGGCCCCCACGCAGGCCGCCGCGATCGGGATCGCGGCCGCTACGGCCGCGCCCTTGAGGACCGTTCGCCGGCTGAGCTTCCGCTGGGCTCCGTCTTCCACCTAGACCTCCCGCGCCGTGAATTCCCGGGCCGATTATGCGCTCGGTTCGGTCAGGCGCAACGCGAATTCCGCCCTGCGCGAAATCCCGCTAGGAAGTGCGCGGCTCGGGCTTGTCCGGGTCGAGGCCGAGGTCGGCGATGGCTTTGGCCACGTCGGCCGGCGCGTACTGCTCGTACAGGGTCAGCCCGTGCAACGACGCCACGGCGATGCTCTCCGCGTCGACCTCGAAGAACCGGCGGAGGGCCTCCCGGGTATCGGAGCGGCCGAATCCGTCGGTGCCCAGCGGGATGAACGGCTGCGGGCTCCACCGGCCGATCTGATCCGGCAGGGATTTCAGGAAGTCGGTGGCCGCGATGACCGGGCCGGCGTCGCGCAGCACCTGGGTGACGTACGGCACCCGCGGCTCGGCCTCCGGGTGGAGCCGGTTCCACCGCTCCGCCTCGAGGGCCTCGTTCCGCAGTAGCTGGTACGAGGTCACGCTCCAGACGTCAGCCGACACGTCGTATTTGTCGGCCAGCAGCTCCTGCGCTCGGAGCACCTGCTGCATGATCGACCCGGAGCCGAGCAGCGCCACGCGCCGGCGGCTGCCGGTGTGTCCGGCCTTGTAGCGGTAGATGCCGCGGAGGATGCCGTCGCGCGCCCCCTCGGGCATCGGCGGCATCGGGTAGTTCTCGTTGTATAAGGTCAGGTAGTAGAAGACGTCCTCCCCATCGGTGAGCATCCGCTTGAGACCGTCCTCGATGATCACGGAGGTCTCGTACGCGAAGGCGGGGTCGTACGCGCGGATGTTGGGAACGACGGTCGCGAGCAGCTGGCTGTGCCCGTCCTCGTGCTGCAGCCCCTCGCCATTCAGCGTCGTGCGGCCCGCTGTGGCGCCGAGCATGAACCCGTGACCGCGCGTGTCGCCGAACGCCCACACCTGGTCCCCGGTGCGCTGCAGGCCGAACATCGAATAGAAGACGTAGAACGGGATCATGTGCACGCCATGCGTCGCGAATGCCGTACCGGCTGCGGTGAACGAGGCCATCGAGCCCGCCTCGGTGATGCCTTCTTCGAGCACCTGGCCATCCTTCGCCTCGCGGTAGGGGAGGAGCGTCTCGGCGTCGACCGGCTCGTACCGCTGGCCGAGCGGTGAATAGATGCCGACCTCCTTGAACAGCGGGTCCATGCCGAAGGTGCGCGCTTCGTCCGGGATGATCGGGACGACGCGCTTCCCGATGTTCTTGTCGCGCAGCAGATTCCGCAGGAGCCGGGTGAACGCCATCGTCGTCGATGCCGCCGCCGTTCCGCTGCCCTTCGGGAACTCGGCGAACACGCTCTGGTCCGGCGCGGGCAGTGGTGTCGCGCGGACGACGCGCTTCGGGACGGGGCCGCCGAGCGCGCGACGGCGCTCGATCATGTACTGGATCGGCTCGCTGTCCATCCCGGGGTGGTAGAACGGCGCGCTCTCGAGCTTGTCGTCGGGGATCGGGAGCTCGAGCCGGTCGCGGAAGATCCGCAGCTCCTCCATCGAGAGCTTCTTCGCCTGGTGGGTCACGTTGCGGGCCTCGACGTTCGCACCGAGCGTCCACCCCTTCACCGTTTGGGCGAGGATGACCGTCGGCGTGTCCCGGTGGGCGACCGCCGCCGAGTACGCGGCGTAGAGCTTCCGGTAATCGTGCCCGCCGCGCCGGAGCATGCGGAGCTGCTCGTCGGAGAGGTGCTCGACGATCTTGCGCAGCCGCGGATCGGGCCCGAAGAAGTGCTCGCGCACGTACGCCCCGTCGGCGACAGTTAGCCGCTGCGAGTCGCCGTCGAGCGATTCATTCATCTTGTTCACGAGGACGCCGTCGACATCGCGGGCAAGGAGCTCGTCCCACTCGCGGCCCCAGAGCACCTTGATGACATTCCAGCCTGAGCCGCGGAACACGGCCTCGAGCTCCTGCACGATCTTGCCGTTCCCGCGGACCGGTCCGTCGAGCCGTTGCAGGTTGCAGTTCACGACGAACGTGAGGTTGTCGAGGCCCTCGCGTGCCGCGACGTGCAGGGCGCCGAGGGCCTCCGGCTCGTCGCACTCGCCGTCACCGAGGAACGCCCAGACTCGCGAGCGGCTCGTGTCCGAGACGCCGCGGTTGTGGAGGTACCGGTTGAAGCGGGCCTGGTAGATCGCGGCGAGCGGCCCGAGGCCCATCGAGACCGTCGGGAACTCCCAGAACTCGGGCATCAGGCGGGGATGCGGATATGAGGACAGTCCTTGGCCCGGGACGACCTCGCGCCGGAAGTGCCCGAGCTGGTCCTCGGTCAATCTGCCTTCGAGATACGCGCGGGCGTAGATGCCGGGGGACGCATGCCCCTGGAAGAAGATCTGGTCGCCGGCCGCGCCGTCATCCTTGCCGCGGAAGAAGTGGTTGAACCCGACTTCGTACAGGCTCGCCGCGGACGCGTACGTGGCGAGATGGCCGCCGATGCCCGCGAAGTCGTGGTTCGCCCGCAGCACCATCGCGGCTGCGTTCCAGCGGATCAGCCGCCGGATCTTGAGCTCCATCGCCTCATCCCCGGGGAAGAAGGGCTCCTGCTCGGGGGAGATGGTGTTGATGTACCGGGTCTGCGTGAGCGGCGGAATGCCGATCTGGAGCTGACGGGCGCGCTTCAGGAGCTTGAAAAGGACGAACCGGGCACGCTCGGGGCCGCCTGCGCCGACGAGGGCGTCGAGGGAGTCCACCCACTCCTGCGTCTCGACAGGGTCGATGTCGGGTAGCTGGTGCTTGAATTCATCAAAGACGTCGTGGATCGGTTTGTCCTGCAAGGCGCCCCCTCGACGCAATGGTACGGCGCGCAATCGTGCGAGACTCGATGGCATGGAGACCGATCCGCGCCGTCGCCGATCCCGGGGCGGCCGCCGTCGCGGCACCGGCGGGGGCGACACGCGGGGCAAGCCGGCCCGCGCGCCGGCGGAACCGAAGGCCCCGCCTCCGGCTCGCGGTCTCGCCCGGCGTGACCGGCCGCAACCGCAGCGGCGCCGCGCGCCCGAGCCCCGTTCACCCGACGACCTCCGGTCGGGCACGCCGTGCGTGATCGTCATGGACTGCCGCGAGGGAGAGCCAGATCGCACCGGAGCGGCCGCTGTGTTCGAAGGGTTCTTCGATCTCGAGACCGGCGACCCGCGGCGCGCTGGATATGGCGTGCCGCGACTCCGTGTCGTGCGCGCGGCTCCGGGCTCGCCCGTGCCGGTCGAGGCCCAGTCAGCCAAAGAGCCGCAGGCGCCGGAGCGCTTGTGGGGATTCGAGTGCTGGTGGAGGCCCGATCCGGGTAACGCCGGCCTCACGGAGGCGGATCACGCCGAGGTCGAGCAGAGCAAGAAGCTGCTCCGCGGCCTCATCAAGGACTCGCGGCGGTCGACGCGTCCCGCCCTGGCGCGCTAGCCACCCCGCTGACACAACGAACGTACTAGTGCGTCTGCGGTACGACGTGCTCATCCCGTGTGACTAGGAGCGGCCCTTCCGTCTCACGACACTTCAGGAACGCCCTGAGGGGCGACGGGGGCGCGGAGGGCGGCATGGCGGGGCAGAAGCGCGCGACAGCGACGAAGCGGAAGACCGGCGTCCGGTTCTGGCACAAGGTCCTCGCGGCGCTGCTCGTCGTCGGCGTCGTGCCGATCGCGCTCGTGAGCGTCGTCTCGATCCAGAAGACCCGGACCGACCTCACCGATCTTGGCGTCACGAACATCCAGCAGCGCTCGACGTCGACCGCAGCCGCGCTCGATGCGTATCTGCAGAACCGCCTCGACGACATCGTGCTCGTCAGCCGGCTCCCCGACGTCCTGCGCTATTCGGTGGACCGCGACCCGACGATGAAGGAGCCTGCCCGCGCGGCTCTGAAGGCCGCCGCGGACCGCTCCGCGGAGTACGAGTCCGTCGCGGTCGTGGACATGACCGGAAAGATCGTGGCCGCGTCCGTGTCCACCGACGAGGGTACCGACGTGAAGTTCCGCCAGTACTTCATCACGCCGAGCACGACGGGCAAGTCATTCATCAGCGATCCAAGCTACTCGGTCATCACGCACAAGCCCGCCCTGTTCTTCTCCGCACCGGTCAAGGCCCCGGATGGATCGGTCCTCGCGGTCGTCCGGTCGCGCCTGAACCTGAGCGCGATCTGGAGCGTCGTCGAAGCCGACGCGAACTCGGTCGGCGCCGGGGCACACAGCTTCCTGCTCGACGACTACGGCATCCGGCTCGCGGTGTCGGAGACGAAGGACCACCGCGACGCGGCCGAGAGCCTGATCTACAAGCCCATCGCACCGATCGCCACCGACGTCGCCGTGAAGCTCGCGGCGGACAAGCGGTTTGGCACGCTGACGCCGGACAAGCTCGTCATCGACCCGTTGCCCACCCTCAAGTCCGCGCTCGACCCGTTGAAGACCGGCTTCACGCCGTTCGCCTACGGAGCCGGGGCTGCTGAGCAGCGTGGGGTCGCCACGCGCCTCGTCGCGAAGCCGTGGGCCTACGTGCTCGCCGTCCCGCTCGCGACGTACACCAAGGCCGCGGACGACGCGACGTTCAACGCCGGGAGCGTCGTGGCCATCGGCCTGCTGCTGTCACTTATCGTCGGCATCCTGCTGACCCGATCGCTCGTGCGGCCGCTGCGCCAGCTGGTCCGCATCGCCACGAGCGTGTCGACCGGGGACGTGGATCTCCGGGCCGCCCACTTCGAGACCCGACACGGGGACGACATCACCCGCGAGGTCGCCTCCGCATTCGATCGTCTCCTCAACGCACTGCGGTTCTATGCGTTCGCCGACGAGCCGGGCGAGGAGTGAATCAGCTCGGCGAGCAGGTCCTGCTGGTCGCGAAGGAGTATCTCGGCCCGGCTTCGCAGCAGTTCCTGTCAAAGGAGCTGCGGGTCCTCGAGTGCACCGCCGACACGATCACATCCGCGCACCTGCCCGCACTATCGGCGCGGGCCCGCGTCGCGGCCGGCCGGATCATGGACGACGAGCGCGCGAATGAGTTTGGTCGTCGGGTAGCCGATCTCGCCGAGAAGACCCGGCCCGCGCGCACGCCCGCCGCGGCCGCGTACGCGAAGGAGGGCAGCGCCCCGCGATCGGCCCTCGAAGCCGCCGCAAAGCTCAGTGAGGGCGGAAAGCTGCGCCAAGCGGAAGAGACGTACCGGCTCCTTGCGCAGAAGCATGGCGACCCCGAGGCATACGGCGGCCTCGCCCGGACCCTCGTCGCGCTCGAGGACATCGGCGCCGCGGTGCTGGCGCTCCGCGACGGTGCCACGAGTGCGGCGAAGCGCGGCGATCGCGTCGCAGCGATCGGCCTGTTGACCGACGCCGTCGGCGTCGCGCCCGGGGATCTGGCGGCGCACCGCCGCCTCGCTGCCGCCCATGCCAATGCCGCCGACATTGCGGCCGCGTGCGCCGAGTACGGACGCTTCGTCGACTACGCGCTCGCGGAGGGTGACGGCCGCCGCGCCTGGCTCGAGCTCACCTACGCGCGCGAGACCCTTGGGGATCTCCCGGACGTCGTACGCCTCGTCGACCGGATGATGCCCGCCGGTGCCGCCGCGCCCGGCCCATTCGCGCCGGCGGTCGCGCCGTCGCGCCCCGCGCCGGCGGCTCGCGCCGCCACTCAACAGGTCAGCCCACCCCCTCCTATGCCACCGGAGATCCGGCGGCTCGTTCCTCCCGAGCCGCCGGCTCCGCAGCGCATCGTGATCGACGATGTGCCGCGGACCCGGGGTATCCCGTCGCCGAGCGCGATGGTGATGGCCGACGCGCGCACGATGACCTCGGCCGATGCGTTCGACGAGGCGCCCCTCGATCTCGCAGCGCGCACCGCTCCGCGTACGAAGGACGCCCTGCGCACGGCATCGCAGGCGGCGTGGAAGGCGCGTCCGAAGGTCGACATCGAGACTTCGCTCGCGCAGGTCGTGCTCGGCACGACGCCAGAGCAGCAGGCCGCCGGCAGCGCGATGCGGGCGACGCTGCTCATCGCCGTGCGGGACCCGCGGGCGACGGTGGTCGCGATCGATGCCGCTCGGCGGCTGCTCTCGCTCCACAAGCTCCAGGCCGCGTCCGACCTGCTGCTCGACTTCATCGCCGCGGGCTACACCGATCGCGAAGCGCAGCGGCTGCTCATCGAAGTCGATTGCGGGCTCGGCCAGCGGGACGTCGCACGGGACAAGTGCCGGCTCCTCGGTCAGGCGTATCGCCTCGACGGCCGCGCCGATACGGCGGACGACGTCGAGCGCCTGGGTGCCATTCTCTAGCTGAAGGTCCCTCGTCGCGGGTAGCCGACCACATGCGGCCCGACGCCGCGTTGCGCGAATGGCCGCAGGGCGAAGGCGAGGAGGAGCCCCGCGAGGAATCCACCGATGTGCGCCATGTACGCCACACCGCCCGTCTCGCTGCTGACCGACGTCTGGCCGAAGCCGTTGAAGAACTGGAGCACGGCCCAGAGCCCGATCATGGCGATCGCGGGGACGCTCGTGACGAAGTAGCCGAGCAGCACACGGACCCGGTTCGAGGGGAAGAGCACGAGGTATCCGCCGAGCACGCCCGCGATGGCGCCCGAGGCGCCGAGGCTCGGCAAGATCGAGTCGGGTCCCGAATAGACCTGGGCGAGCGAGGCGACGATCCCGCACACGAGGTAGAAGGC
>JBBQZK010000007.1:0-52798 GCA_038207785.1 Candidatus Limnocylindria bacterium
AGGAAGAACGACAGCATCGCGAATAGGACCGCGAGCGCGACGGTCGCGAGGCGGGGGAGCGCTCGCGTTCCGCGGAGCGCGACCCAACCCACCGCGCCCGCGAGGATGAGCGTCCACAGCAGGATGGAGCCTGCCAGCGCCGCCCACAGCGAGATCGCGCTGTAGAACGTCGGCGTGGCGAGCGCATTGTTCTCCGCGACGTAGACGAGGCTGAAGTCGTGCGTGAGAAGCGCGCCGACCATTGCGAGGTCGGCGGCGAGGACGAGCAGGAACGCGCCGACCGCCACGGCCCGCGCGCTCGCGAGCGCCCGCGCGTCGCGCCGCCACGCCGCGTACGCCGACGACGCAAGACCCCAGAGCGCGAGCGCGAGCGCGGCGCGCAGCGCGCCCGCCCCGATATCGCCCCAGCTCATGGCGCGGGGGTCTGGTGGCCGGGCACCGCTGATCCGGTGGGCGCGGTGTACACCTCGTCGTGCTTCGCGATGACCTGCCTCGCGCTGAATGTGCCGTCCGCGGCGAAGCTGCCCTCGACGACGGCGCCCGCGCCTTCGCGCAGCAGCCCAGGAGGTGCGCCGGAGCCGATCACCCGCACGCTGGTCACGCCGTCGCTGATGACGAAGCGCAGTGCGCGGCTCGCCGGGTCGTACACGAGCGAGCCCGGCACGATCTGGCCCCCAAGGCGCGCGGCCTGGCCGGGCGGGATCCCGCGCGTCGTCGCTTCGGTGGGCGTCAGGTAGTACACGGCTGCGCTCTGCAGGGTCTGGGTCGCCACGTAGCCGATGACGACGGCGGTCGCGAGGGCGGCGATGATCAGCACGCGGCGCCCGCCGATCCGGTTACCGCCGCTCACTCACCGTCACGCCGGCGGTAGGCGAGCGAGCCGATGTAGAGCGCGAGCGCTCCAAAGCAGATGACGTAGCCGGCGGCGATGAAGCCGATGTTGTCGATGGTCATGCCCGCGCCTCGATGATGCGGGCCTGACGCCGGCGCTCGATGTCGACGCGGGCGGTCATGAGGAAGGCGTACACGAGGGTGAATGCGATGACCATCGCCACGAGCGACGCGAGCATCGACGGATCGAGCGTCGGTGAGAGGTCCGGCCGCAGGACGCTCGGGAGCTGGTGTAGCGCGTTCATCCACGTCACCGAGAGATGGACGATGGGCACGTCGACCACGAGGACGATGCCCAGGATCGCCGCACGCGTGGCCCGGCGGTCCAGGTCATTCGAGAGATTGCGGAGCAGCAGATAGCCGACGTACATCGCGAGCATCACCGCGGTCGTGACGACCCGCGGCTCCCAGCTCCACCAGACGCCCCACGTCGGGCGGGCCCAGATCGAGCCGAGCGCCAGGGTCAGCGCCGTGAACAGGACACCGATCTCGGCCGATGCCACCGCGATCGCGTCGAACACCGGCCGCTTGGTCCAGAGGTACGCGACGCTGGCGAGGAACACGACGACGAACGCCAGGTACGCAAGCCACGCGTTCGCCACATGGATGTACAGGATCCGCACGACGTTACCCATCGCGGCGTCCGGAGGGGACCAGACGAGGGCCATCCAGAGCGCCACGAACAGCGCGACGGCGCTCGCCGCGCCCAGGTAGGGACGCGCGCGCAGGCCAGAGGTGGTCTTTTCCATCGTGCTGATCACTCGAGTGCCGCAGGGACGATGGTAAGCCCGAGGACCCAATACACCAACGCGAACGCGACGAGCAGTCCCGACCAGCCGATCGCTCCGGTGACATCCCCTGACATCGCCGCCGCCGTTCCATTCGTCGCGGCGACGAGCTGCGGCACGAGCACGGGCAGCACGAGGACCGGGACGAGCGTGCCGCGCGATCGGAGGCGCAGGGCGAGCACGATGAACAGCACGACGACCGGTGGCAGCGCGATGACTCCGGTGAGCGTGACGAGGGCCAGGTGCCCCGGCAGTGCGACATCGAGCGAGAGCAGCAGCAGGGACAGCGCGCCACCGGCGATGGCCACCACTGCCATGAGCGCCGTGAGGGCGAGTGCCTTTCCCGCGTACACGGCATCGCGCCCGCCCGGCAGCGCGACGATCGCATCGAGCGCGTCATCCTCGAGCTCGCGGTCGAACGACCGCGTGGCCGCGAGGATCGCCGCGAAGGCGATCGCGATCCAGAACAGCGCGCTCGCGACGGCAGGCTGGCTCGCGGCGAGCGGCCCGACCGCCAGGCTCTCGACGAGGATGAGGGTCGCGACGAACGTCACGGCCGTCACGAGCCCATCGGGCTGGCCGCGCTCGGCGCGACCCTCCCGCGCGGCGGTCAGAACGATGCGGCGCATCGTCACCCGAGCCGGACGACCTGCTCGGCCGACGCGTCGAGCTCGGGCCGGCCGTGGGTCGCGATGACCACGCTGCGTCGCTCACCCGCAAGGGTCCGGATCGTAAGGAGCAGCTGGGCCGCCGCCGCGTCGTCGATCTCCGCGAACGGCTCATCGAGCAGCACAAGGTCGCAGCGCTCGGCGTCGATCCGGGCGAGCGCTGCACGCCGCCGCTCGCCGGCCGACAGCGTCGTCACGGGTCGGCCCGCATCGCGCGCATCAAGACCCCAGCGGGCGAGCGCGGGTCCGACGGCATCCTGCGAGATGCCGCGGAACGCCGCGAGGAATCGGAGATTGTCGCGCGCGGAGATGCCGCCGAGGAGCTGGGGGCGCTGACCGAGGTAGAGGATGCTCGTGGTCGACTCGCGCGTCCCCTTGGCGAGCGGCACGAGCCCCGCGATCGCCCGGAGCAGCGTCGACTTGCCGGCGCCATTCGGCCCGCGGACCACCGTCACTCCGGCCTGGACCTCGAGATCGAAGCCGCGCAGGATCGCTCGGTCGTCGAGCACGACCGTCGCGCCGCGCAATGCCGCCGTACTGTTCACGCGCGGATGATGCGGCTTTTGGCGCTCGCCCTCGCGGCCTGCGCGCTCGCCGGGTGCGCCGCGCCCAAGGCGGCCGATCCGCTGGAGCGGGGCCGGCAGGTGTACGGCGAAAAGGCCTGCGCGAGCTGCCATCAGATCGGAAGCGACGGCGGCACGGTCGGGCCGCCGCTCACGCACATCGGGTCGCTGGCCGGGACGCGCAAGCCACCGACCAGCGCGGAGGACTACATCCGCGAGTCGATCCGCGATCCCGGTGCGTATGTCGTGCCCGGGTTTCCCGACACGATGTCACGCGGGATCGACCGCGGCATGAGCCAGGACGATGTCGATGATCTCGTGCGCTTCCTTCTATCACTGAAATAGGAACCCTCGCCACGTGCCCAGCGCATGGCCCACCACGACCGTGACCACGGCGACGACCGTTGCCCCGAGCACGAGGCCGCCGTCCCGAGCGGTGAACGGCTGGGGTCGAGCGACAGTTCGGCACGTCATCTCCGCGAACCCACGAGCATCCATCGCGCGCGCGAGCCGGACGCCCCGGCGGATGGCGGCGACGAGCAAGGTGAAGGAGCGTTCGCGGAACGCCGAGAGTCTCGCGATAGGCCCGCCATCATCGTCGAGGCCACGCGCGCGCCGAGCCAGGCCGATCGTCTCCCATTCGGTCGCGAAGAGGGGCAGGAGGCGGAACGCGGCGAGCGCGCCCACCGCGAACCGGGGCGAGGCACCGACGTGCTGGACGAGCGCATCGGCCAGATCCGTCGGGTCGATGGTGACGAAGGCGACGATGCCCGCGAGCGCGATCGCGATGACCCGCAGGCCGGTCGCGACAGCTGCGTAGACCGACGGCCCGCCGCTACCGAAGACACCATTTACGACCGCCGCGCCGATCGCCGCGACGAGGAGCGGCGCACTGCGAACGATGAGTCGGCGGAGCGGGATCCCCGAGAGGCCGATGGCCACCGCGATGGCGCCGAGGAACAGCAGCGGCGTCACCGGATCGACCGAAAGAAAGAGGATGAGCATCGCGATCGCGGCGGCGCCGAGCTTCGCGAGCGGGTTCGCGCACGTGAGCGGCGCGCGCGGATCGCCCCGCAACGGCTGCAGCAGCATCACGCCGCGCGCCCGGCCTCGAGCCGGAGCTCGCGGTCGGCAATCGCGCGCACGAGCTCGCGATCGTGGGTCGCGAACACGACCGCGCGCCCGGCGTCGCGTGCGTCGCGCAGCAGCACGACGAGCTCCGCGTATGTGACCTGGTCCTGACCGAATGTCGGTTCATCGAGCACGAGCAGCGGGGGATCGGTCGCGAGGGCCGTCGCGACGGAAAGGCGTCGCTGCTCGCCGCCGGAGAGGGTGAACGGATTGGCCGCCGCGAGCGGCGCAAGGCGAAGCCGCGCGAGCAGCTCCAGCGCGCGCGCTCGCGCCGAGGCTCGGGTCGCCCCGGCCTGCAGCGGGCCGACCATGAGCTCATCGTCCGCGCGCCCGCGAACGAACTGGTGCTCGGGGTCCTGGAAGACGGTGCCGACCCGGCGGATGAGGGCGCGAGACCGCAGTGCGGCCAGCCGGGCGCCATCCGCACCGACGACCGAGCCGCGTGCGGGCCGCAACAGCCCGGCGAGGAGCAGTGCGAGCGTCGACTTCCCCGAGCCGTTGGGTCCGGTGAGCGCGACGGCCTCGCCGGCACGCACATCGACGTCGATGCCATCGAGCGCATCCGTGGTCGAAGCGGGATACCGGAATCCGACGCCGCGAGCGGTGACGAGCGTGGCGCCAAGGGCTCGATCCGCTCGCGCAGCTGGAGCCACGGCGTCGGGCCGCGCACCGAGCGTCACGACACGGTCGACCAGCGCACGCGCGGCCTCGATGTCGTGATCGACGAGGACGATCGTGCGTCCGGCCTGCCGAGCGCGCGCGATCAGATCGCGCACGAGACGTTCGCCGCCGGCGTCGAGGCTCGCGGTCGGCTCATCGAGCAGGAGGATGTCGGGGCGGAGGGCCTGCACGCCCGCGAACGCGAGCCGCTGCTTCTCACCACCGGACAACGCGCTCGTCGGATGATCGCCGGGATAGGGGAATCCGACATCCGCGAGCGCGTCGTGCACCCGCGGCCAGATCTCGGTGGCTGGCACGCATTCGTTCTCGAGCCCGAATGCGACGTCGTCGCCGGCCCGAGCCATCACGAGCTGCGTCTCCGGATCCTGGAACACGATCCCGGCGCGCCCCTCGACGCGCAGATCGCCTTCCGACTCGCCGCCGCCGGTGCGGTCCAGCAGTCCCGCGATCGCGAGCAGCAGCGTGCTCTTCCCGGAGCCGGAGGCGCCCGCGAGCAAGATCGCCTCACCGCGCTGCACGCGCAGGTCGAGGCCGCGCACGGCCCAGGACAGGCGGCCGGGGTGCCGCCAGCCCCAGCCGCGCAGCTCGATCAGATGCGGCTCTGAGTCCGTCCCGCGGGGAAGCTCGCGAGGACCCCGGTCTGGGCGAGCGACCGCGTGAGGTAGAAGGAGCCAAGCCCCGCGATGACCGCGGCGGACACGAGCGCGAATGGGAGGAACACCGCCCAGCCCGATGGCCCGAGCTCCGGGAACCACACGACCATGTCGTGGACCCACTCGGCGACGCCGGCGGCCAGCCCGGCGACGATCGCGGTCCAAAGGCCCCAGCTGCGGTACCGGCCGACCGCGAAGACGAGCTCGGCCGCACCGCCCTGCACGGTCCCCGATACGAGGGTGTCGAGGCCCCACTGCGACCCGATGAGGGCTGAGACGATCGCCGCCAGGAGCTCGCAGAAGAGGGCCGCCCCCGGCTTCCGGATGACCAGGCCGCCCAGCACCGCCGGGATCAGCCACACTCCCGAGATCACGTATTGGGAGGCGGGAAGGGCCGTGAACGCCGGGCCGGTGGTCGCCCAGAGGGCGTTCCAGGCCCAGAACACGACCCCGAAGGCGACCGCGATGACCGCTGCGACGACGATATCGACGGTGCGCCAGCCGGTAGAAGGGGTGGACGCGCGAGGATCCGCCATGGTTCGACTCCCTACGCTGATATGACTCAGGTCAGGTTCGAGGGTCTGCGCTTTCACGCACTCTCAGCGGCTTGCGCCGCTCCCCTGTCGTCTGGATCTGGGCCAATGCTACCTCACCGACGCCGCTCGTAACCCGGCCGGACCAGCCGCGCTGAAGGGGGCGGTTTAGCGTTCTGGGTGTGGTGGGGGAGCTTCCTAACAGCCGGGCCGGCGACGCCGTTACTCCGGATGAACGGAATGAGGACGCAGCGCTGGCTCGGCGGGCCGCCAACGGTGAGGCCGAGGCGTTCGGAGTCCTCTACGACCGTTACGTGGATTCGGTCTACCGGTACGTCTACTACCGGGTACGGAACGAAGCAGAGGCGGAAGACGTGACCAGCGACGTGTTCATGCGGGCTCTCAAGGCGATGCCCAGGTACGAGCCGCGCCAGGCATTCCTTGCGTGGCTGTACCGGATCGCGCGCAACGCGGTCATCGACCGCAGCCGCCGCGTCGCATCCCGCCAGCAGGTCAGCTTCGAGGACGCGCTCGCGCACCTGAACGCCGACCAGGTCGTGGACCCCGACGCGGGCCTGCTCACCGGCTCCGATGCGTCGGCCGTACGCCGCGCGATGCAGAGGCTCACGCCATTGCAGCAGGAGGTCCTCGTGCTGCGCTACGTCGAGGGCTTCGACACCAAGTCGATCTCCAAGCTCATCGGGAAGCGCGACGGCACGATCCGGGGCATCGAGTTCCGGGCTCTCGCGGCCCTGCGCACCTACATCCCGTCGCGGGGCCAGCTCTAGATGAAGGACATGCTTCCGCGCCCCGCGCCCCGCGACGCGTTCAAGGGCGCCCTCCGCGCGCAGCTGATGGCGCAGGCGCCCACGGTGTTGGCACCGCGCGAGACCGCGTGGTCCCGCTTCGGCGGTCTGCTGCTGCTTCGGCCGGCGCTCGCGGCCGCTGCGGTCGTCCTGATCCTGGGTGCCGGCACCGGCAAGGCCGCCGCCGGAAGCCTGCCGGGCGACCTCGTCTATCCCTTGAAGTCGGCGGCCGAGCAGATCCAGCTCGCGTTCGCCCTCGATGACACGACCCGGCTCCAGCTCCTCGCGGAGCAGGCCGACCACCGCCTGGCCGAGCTCACCGAGGCCGTCTCCACGCGGTCGGCAGCGGCTCCGACGGCGACCGACGAGTACGCGGCCGCGGTCGCCAGGTTCACGGCGGCCGTCGATGCGCTCCGAGGCAAGCCTGGCGCGAGCATCGACACCCAGATCGCGGCAGAAGACGTTGTTGACGCGGCGCACGAGAAGCACGAGGCCGTCCTGGACGAGCTGCAGAAGACAGCACCCGCGGAGGCCCAAGACGGCCTCGACCGCGCCCGCAGGGAAGCCGACAAGCTCCACCCGTCCGATCGGCCGGCACGTCCACGGGACGGTCAAGAGCGACCGGATGCCGACGGCGATCGCGGTGGCACACCCGCCCGCACCGTGACCCCGGCCCGGACCACGACGGCGACACCCCCGGTCCGGCGGTGACCAAGCGCATCGTCCTGATCGAGGACGATGACGACACGCGCATGGCGATGGTCGCCGCACTCGAATCCGACGGCTACACGGTCGAAGCGTCGGCCGACGCATTCGGCGATGTTCGCCACAACAAGCCCGACCTCGTGATCCTCGATCTGTTCCTGCACGGCGAGAGCGCCGGCTGGCAGCAGCTCGACATCCTCACGCTCGATCCCGCGACGCGGGGGATCCCGGTCATCATCTGCTCCGCCGCGATCGCCTCACTCGGCTCCGCGCGCGAGAAGCTCGCCATGCTCGACGTCGCGGTGCTCGAGAAGCCGTTCGATCTGGAGCAGCTCTCCGCCGCCGTGGAAGCGGCGCTTGCGGCTCGGGTCCGCCGCCCGGAGATCCGCGTCCCGCGCTAGCCGGGCCTAGCCCGCGCTCTCACGCTCCGGATCGCTATTCGCGAGCTGCGGCCATCTGCGCCGCACCGCCGCGGCGATCCCGGCGGCGTCGAGGCCGAAGTGCTTGCGCCACAGCTTCTGCGCGCCGTGATCCACCCACTCGTCCGGCACGCCCAGGATCTCGAGCTCGACCTTCGCTCCGCGCTCCGCGAACAGCTCGTTCACCGCCGACCCGAAGCCACCGGAGATGACGTGCTCCTCGACCGTCAGAACGCGCCCGGTCCGCGCGGCGAGCGCGAGGAAGCGTTCCGCGTCGAGTGGCTTCGCGAAGCGTGCGTTCACGACCGTCGCCTCGATCCCCGCCGCGGCGAGCGCGTCCGCGGCCACCATCGCGTCCTGGGTCAGCGTGCCGTACGCCAGGATCGCGACGTCGGCGCCCTCGCGGACCGTCTCGGACACGCCGATAGGCAGCTCGACCAGCGGCTCATCGAGCCGCGCGCCGACGCCGGTGCCGCGCGGATAGCGGAACGCGATCGGCCCGCCGCCATTCCCCGCGTACCGCACCGCCGTCCACACCATCTGGCGCAGCTCAGCCTCGTCCTTCGGGGCCATGAGCACGATGCCCGGGAGCGGGCGCAGGAACGCGATGTCGAAGAGGCCCTGATGGGTCCGGCCGTCGTCGCCGACGATCCCGCCGCGATCCATTGCGAATACGACCGGCAGGTCCTGGATCGCGACGTCATGCACGACCTGATCGAAGCCGCGCTGCAGGAACGTCGAGTAGATGGCGACGATCGGCACGATGCCCTGCGTCGCGAGGCCTGCGGCGAAGGTGACCGCGTGCTGCTCGCAGATCCCGACGTCGAACAGCCGCGTGGGGAACTCCTTGAACAGCGGCGTGAGCCCGGTGCCCGCCGGCATCGCCGCCGTGATCGCGACGGCCGCCGTCTCGCGGCGCATGCTCTCGGCGACCGCGTCAGCGAAGACCTTGGTGTATTGCGGAGCGGTCGCCGCGGCGCCGCCGGTCGCGGAGACGCCGTGCCACTTCTGGTTGTCCTCCTCGGCCGGTCCGTACCCATGGCCCTTCTGGGTATGGACGTGGACGAACACGGGGCCGTCGCGGAAATCGCGAGCCTTCTTCAGCACGCCCTCGACGGCGTCCAGGTCATGGCCGTTCACCGGGCCGAAGTACGTGAACCCGAACTGCTCGAACAGGATGTTCGGGATGAAGATCGCCTTCAGGGAGTTGAACAGCCGGCGCCGGGCTTCTTCAGCCAGGTCGCCTGCGGGCATGTGCTCGAGGACCGACCGCGCGACATGCTTGAGCTCTCGGTACGGCGTCGCTGTCCGGACCGTCTCGAGCATCCGCGACACCGCCCCGACATTCGGCGCGATGCTCATCCCGTTGTCGTTGAGGATCACGACCATCCGGGTCCGCCGCGCACCGATGTCGTTCATCGCCTCCCAGGCCATGCCCGCGGTCAACGCGCCGTCGCCGATGATCGCGACCACGTGCCCCAGGCCGCCGGTGAGATCGCGCGCGACGGCCATGCCCTGCGCGGCCGAGATCGAGGTCCCGGCGTGGCCGGCCCCGAACTGGTCGTGCTCGGATTCGGTGCGCAAGAGGAAGCCCGAGATGCCGCCGAACTGGCGAAGGGTCCCGAACCGCTCGCGCCGGCCGGTGAGCAGCTTGTGCACATAGCCCTGGTGGCCGGTGTCCCAGACGAGCTTGTCGCGGGGGGAGTCGAACACTCGATGCAGAGCCACCGTGAGCTCCGTCGCCCCCAGGCTGGAGCTGATGTGACCACCCGTCTTCTGCACTGCTTCCACCGTGTATTCACGGATCTCGCGGCACAGCTGCGCGAGCTCCTCGCGGTCCAGGCCGCGAAGATCCGCCGGTCCGTCGATGCGCTCGAGGATCGTCATCGATGCGTAGTCTAGGGCGGCGATGCCCGATTTCGAACGCCGGTGCGTGGTCGTGACCGGCGCCACCGGGAACCTCGGGCACGCGGTGGTGCGCGCGTATCTCCAGGCCGGAGCGCATGTCGCGATCCCGGCACGCGATCCCGCGAAGGCAGCAGCGCTCCGGGAGTCGCTTGGGTCGCTCACCCTGCGCGACGGAGCAGAGAGGCTCCTCATCTCCGACGCGGACCTCGTGGATCGCCGATCGATGGACGCGTTCGTCGACCGCGTGCTCCGGGCGTGGGGCCGTCTCGACGTACTTGCCAATCTCGCGGGCGGCTTTGGCACCGGGCTGGCCGACGACCTCGGCCGTATCCGCGAGCTCTGGGAGTCGAACGTCGCAACGGCCGTCGTGCCGAGCGCCGCGTGTCTCGTGCCGATGCGCGCCCGGGCCTACGGCCGCATCGTCTCGGTCTCGGCCGCCGCGTCACTGAAGGGCGGCCGCAACACCGCCGGCTATGCGATGGCGAAAAGCGCCGTGGTCCGGTGGACCGAGGCGCTCGCCGCGGAGACGAAGGACCAGGGCGTCACCGTGAATGCGGTACTGCCGGGGACCATCGACCATCCGGTGAATCGCGCGAACATGCCGAAAGCGGATCCCCGCACGTGGGTCCGGCCCAATGAGGCCGCGGCACTGATCCTGTTCCTGACGAGCACCGAGGCGTCCGGGATCACCGGCGCCGCCGTCCCGATCACGGGACGGGTGTGACGGGTGCGAACGTGAGCTTGTCCGCGAGCACCTTGGCCCATTCCTCGTGGGCCTCGGCGTTGGGGTGCAGGCCGTCGGTCGCGAGCATCTCTGCCGCGGCCTGGCGGTGCATGAGCGGATACAGGTCGACGTAGCGCGCGCCGGCGTTCTCCGCTTCCTCCATCGCGATCGCGTTGAAGTGAGCGATGCGCGTGAGCAGGGCTTCGGTCGTGCCGTACGGCGACGCGGCCGGCGACCGGGACCACTCCGGCTGCGGCAGCCCGACGACGGAGCTGCTCGAGATCCCGTCCTCGCGCAGGAGCGCGTAGATCCGGCGCAGCTGCGCCCGATACCGCTTGTCGTCGCTGCCGCCGCGCACGATATCGTTCGCGCCGATGAGCAGCGTGATGAGCGTGGGCTTGAACACCGGGACGTGGGGAAGCTCCTTCGCGATCAGGTCGTCCGTCGTGTAGCCGTTCACCGCCGGGTTGAGCAGCTCGACCGCGCGCCCAGCGGAACGCCACCTCGCGGCGAGCAACGCGGGGAACGCTTTCTCGGGAGTCGTACCCGTGCCGATGGTGAATGAGTCGCCTAGAGCCAGGTAGCGAATAGAAGTGGGGTCCATACCTGTTCTAGTGTCGTCTACTGATGTCTGACTTTGATCTGATCATCATCGGCGGCGGTCCGGCGGGCCTCACCGCCGGCCTGTACGCAGCCCGCGCGAACATGGCCGCCATCCTCTTCGAGGCCAAGGATACCGGCGGTGAGCTCCTGAATACGGACCTGATCGAGGACTGGCCCGGCGAGGAATCCATCACCGGGCGGGAGCTCGCGGAGAAGATGGCCGCCCACGCAACCAAGTTCGGTCTCAAGATCCAACCCTACTCGCCCGTGAAGAAGATCCGGAGCGACGGCGACTGGAAGGTCGTCGAGATGGACGACGGGACGATGCACCGCGCGTACGCCGTGATCGTGACCGTCGGCGGTGAGCCCACCAAGCTCGATGTGCCGGGCGAGGCGGAGTTCCACGGCCGCGGCGTGTCCTACTGCGCCGTCTGCGACGGCGCGTTCTTCAAGGGTGAGGATCTCGCGGTCGTCGGCGGGGGTGATTCCGCATTCCAGGAGGGACTGTTCCTCACGCGGTTCGCGAAGAACCTCAGCCTCATCCATCGCCGCGACGAGTTCCGCGCCCAACGGATCCTGCAGGACCGGCTCCTCGGGATGGGCTCGGTGCACGCGGTGACGCCGGCGACCGTGAAGGAGATCGGTGGCGACACCCAGGTCCGGTGGATCGACGTGGACCGGAAGGGCGCGGTCGAGCGCATTCCGGTCGGCGGCGTGTTCGTGTTCATAGGCTTCAAGCCGGTGGGCCGCCACCTCTTCGACGAGCACATCGATCACGATGAGAACGACTACCTGCTCACCGACCAGTACATGCGCACGAACATCCCGGGCGTCTACGCGTGTGGCGACACGCGCGCGCAGCTGGCGAAGCAGGTGACCACCGCCGTGGGCGACGCGACGACGGCCGTATTGCACGCGGAGCGCTACATCGAGGAGCTCAAGCACATGCGCAAGAGCTTCCCCGACGTCCCGAGCGAGACCCTCGAGCGCGAGGTCGAGCGCATGAAGCTGCGGCGGTTCCTCGCCGGCCAGACCATCATCCGGGAGGGCGACCCGGCCGACGCGTTCTTCATCCTGACCCGCGGCGCGGCGAGCGTCCGCCAGAACGGCCCGGGCGGCGAGCGGGAGATCTCGACCTTGAAGCCCGGCGATTTCTTCGGAGAGATCGGCCTGCTCACCGGGACGGCGCGCAACGCGACGGTGCGCGCGACGGCGCCGAGCGACGTGCTGGTCCTGGATGCCGAGGGCTTCAAGGATCTGGTCGAGAGCTCGCAGCAGACTCGCGATCGCATGGAGTCGAGCGTCGAGGAACGCCTCGCGAAGATGGCCCCGAAGAGCTAGCCGGCCCGGCGCCTCGGCTGCCCGGTACGCGGCGGCACGAGCCGTTTCACGAAGCGAACGAGCTCCTCGATGTCGAACGGCTTCCGGATATACGTGGCCACGCCGCGATCGCGCAGCTCTTGCGCGTGCTCGCGTCCGCCGCCGGTCTCGAACACGACGGGCAGCGACCGGAACCGGGCGTCCGCGCGTACACGGTCGTACAGCTCGAGCCCCGACATCCCCGGCAGCCGGATGTCCACAAGAAGGAGATCCGGGTCGATGCGTCCGAGCGCATCCAGTGCCGCGTCGGCGGTGCCGACCGTCATGGCCTCGTACCCGCGCTCGTCGTTGATCGCAGCTTCCAGCAGGTCGCTTGTCGGCTTGTCGTCCTCGACGATCAGCACTAGGCGCACGCGAGCGTTCACGCAGTGATGCGGGCAGCATCGGTGCCACGCATCGATTCGTTACCCTGCCGGGCCACAGCCGCAGCGGGTCTGCATCATCACCGCCATGCGATGATGCCGGGGTGATCCACCACGTCGTCCTCTGGACCTTCAGGGACTCCGTGCCTCCGGCCGAGCGCGACGGCATCGTCGCCGCCGGCCGCGGGCTCCGGTCGACGGTGCCATCCCTGCGGTCGCTCGAGGTGGGCGAGAACGTCAGCGTCGCGCACGCGCAGGGTTACACACATGTGCTGGTCGCGACGTTCGACGATCGCGCTGGCCTCGCGGCGTACGCGAGCCACCCGACTCACGTCCCGGTGGGGGCGCGGTTGCAGGACGCCGCCGCGCAGCTCCTGGTGGTCGACCTGGAGGTCTAGCTTGCCGCCGCCGCGGGGCCGGATGCCGGCTTATGCCGTCCCCGGCCGCCGCGACGACCGCGCCTCCGGCGCGGCTTCGCGGCGGTCTCCCCGGACGGTTCGGCGACGGCAGCGTCACCGGGCGTCACGGGCAGGCCCTCTTCCGCTTCGTCATCACGATCTTCCGGGGCGTCCCCTGACGGGATCGTCCGCACGGGGGTCTCATCCCCGTGGCCTTCGCCGTTGAGGCGCGAGAATTCGCCGAGCATCACGCGGGCGTCCGAGTGGCTGCGGTCGACGACGTAGCCGGCCTTGCGGCCGTGCTCTTCAGGCTTCATCAGCCCGGTCTCGACCGCGCGGCGGATATTGGACTCGAGGGCGTCGCCCTCGACCCGTGAGAGGAGCTCGCTGAACAGGGCGGTGTTCACCCAGTCGGCCTTGTCTTCCTTCGCGCGGGTGCTTCCCACGAAGTTGAACAGGTGGACGACCCCTGCGCTGGGCTGGCGGGCGTACTTCACCAACGGGTGGCCCTCGGTGAGCCAGCACATCGTGACGTTGCGTCCGTCGCGCGAGACCTGCTCGGTCGCGATGGCCCCGCGCTCTTCGGCGATGTTGAACAACGTCTCGAGCAGCATGCGCCGCTGGGCCTTTCCCTTGGCGAGACCGCCGGGTTGATCGGCACGGGAGAGTGGATCGAGGACCGCTTCGACGGCCGGGATCCGGCGGGTGTCCCGGCTGGTGACCGAGTCGATCCGTCGAAGGACGCGCACGAGGTGGAACAGCGTCTCGGCGACGAGTGGGTCGCCGAACTCCAGGGAGAGGAGCTGCTTGTCCTTGAGCCGCGTCCGCGCCGGCTGCTCGGCCCGGATGTGGTGCTGCGCGATGCCGAAGTCGATGCGCTGATCAAGGACGCTCGACGCTTCCTTGTGCGACAGCGGTACCACGCTCCGGACGAAATCCCCTCGGGGCATCTGATCGGCCCGGAGGGCCACCAGCTGATCCAGGAGCAGCACCGCGAGACGGCGCTGCTCCTTCTCCGATTCGGGGGAGCCCGTCGGCACGACCGCGGGGATGCTTGCCGGCGCCGCGACGCGGACCGGTGCACCGAGGCGTCCCCGGCCGGCACCGCCGCGGACGCCGCGGGTACGCGTGCGTGGCGCTTCGTCCTTGCCGGCCTGCGTGTCGTCCGTGCGCAGGATGCCGGTGCGCGTCCACCGCGCTTCGGGGATGAGGTCCTCGAGGAGGAAGACACCATCGCGAAGATACGGCGAATCGCGGAGCTCATTGGCCAGGGCCTTGTCGCCGGCGATCAGGTAGACCTGCTTGTCCTCGTCCTTGAGGGCCTTGCACAGGGCGTTGAGATCTCTGTCACCTGAGACGATGAACCAGACATCGATGTCCGGCCGCTCCTTGTACAGCAGCTTCATGGTGCGGGTGATGAGGACCGCATCGGACCGGCCCTTGAGCAGCCGCCCGCTCATCCGCTGGGCGACCGCGACCGGCTCCATGCCGGTGAACTCGAGCGCCATGAGGAGGGTCTCGTCCTGCGAGACGACCTCGGATCCGAAGATCGCCTGCTTCACGCGGACCGGACCGAACTCGGCCGCTTTCTGCAGGATGGCCTGGAGGATGGAAAGCGAGGATGGCAGCGGGCCTTCGGTGTGCTGCCGCAGGGTGTAGTAGACGTTCTCCCAGTCAATTAGGAGGGCGACGTCGGGCAATGGGTTTCTCCGTTATGTAGGCGCTCCGCGTTCCACCCGACTCGTTCGATGATCCGCTCGATCTTTCTCCCCGACCACCGGATCCCTTTCAAAGGAACACGATGTCCGCGAGCAGCTCGACTCGGACGCTTCAGCCGGAACGCGCGCCGTTTCGTCGAAGTCTAGCCTGAAGTCCGTGCTCGAAGATAGCGGCCTTGCCCAGGCCGCCGAATGGGCCGCGAGCCCGGAGCGAGGCGCGACGTACGCGGACGCGCGATGGGTCGAGCGCGAGAGCGAGATCGTCTCCGTCAAGGACGGTCAGATCGAGGGCGTCGATCGGGATGCCGACCGGGGCATCGGCGTGCGGGTCATCGCGAACGGCTCGTGGGGATTCGCCTCGTCGGATCGCGTGACCGGGGCCACGGCACTCCGCGCGCTGTTCAGTGAAGCGCTCGATCGCGCGGCCGCGGCCGCGTCGGTCCAACGGCGCCGCGTCACCCTCGCGCAGGAGGCGCCGCAGCGCGGCGAATACCGCACGGCGGTAGCACGCGATCCGTTCGCCGTTCCGGTCGCCGAGCGCGTCGACCTGCTCCGGGCCGCCGACGCGATCCTGACGACGCCGAATGCGAAGGCGCGCCGCGTGTCCGTGGCGTCGTACCGGACCCGCAAGCGCCTGGTGACGAGCGAAGGGACCGACGTCCGTCAGGAGATCGTCGAGTGCGGTGCCGGGGTGCACGTGACCGCCGCCGCCGCAGGCGCCACGCCCGCGACGCGCAACGACATGCGCAACGTGCGGCAGGCCGGCTGGGAGTACGTGGAGGCGTACGACGTCCTGGCACACGCGCGCGTCTTCGCCCGTGACGTCGAGGCGGTGCTCGCGGCGAAGCCTGCGACCCAGATGCGGACGACGCTCCTCATCGATCAGCCGTTCCTGGCGCTGCTCGTCCATGAGTCGTGCGGTCACCCAACCGAATCCGACCGGGTGCTCGAGCACGAGGTCGCCTTCGCCGGGACGACCTTCCTGTGGCCGACGGATCGCGGGATGCTCCGCTACGGATCCGACCACGTGAATCTCACCGCCGATGCCACGATCCCGGGCGGCATGGGGACGTTCGGCTGGGACGATGACGGCGTGCCCGCCATGCGCACGCCACTTGTCGAGCGCGGCGTGTTCACCGGATACCTGAGCTCGCGCGAGACGGCCGGCGCGCTCGGCATCGACCGCAGCGGCGGCTGCGCCCGGGCCGAGAGCTGGCAGCACTTCCCGATCGTGCGGATGGTGAACGTCAGCCTCGAGCCGGGGCCGGAGACCTATGGGGCCCTGTTGCGCGGCGTCGACGACGGCCTGCTGCTCGAGTCGCCCGCGTCGTACTCGCTGGACGACAAGCGCCAGAACTTCCACTTCTCGACGCAGGTCGCCCGCGTCATCCGCAACGGTGAGCTGGGCGAGTACGTGCGCGGCGTCGCGTTCCAGTCACTGACGCCGGACTTCTGGGGCAGCTGCGACGGGGTCGCGGACGACTGGGAGCTGCATGGATTCCAGAGCTGCGCGAAGGGGGAGCCGCTTCAGCTGATGCGGGTCGGCCACGGCGCTGCGCACGCGCGGTTCCGCGACCGCCCGATCGAGGTCCGCGCGTGAGCGCGCTCGGTCCGGATGCACTGCTCGCGCCGCTCCGCGACGCCCTTGCCGCAAGCGGGCTTGCGGAGGCGGATCTGCGCGTGCACCGGCGCCGCGCGGCGATCACGCGGTACTCGCATTCGTCGATCCATCAGAACGCGGTCTCGGATGAGACCCACGTGCACGCTCGCGCGATCGTGGGCGCTGCGGCCGGTACGACGAGCGGCAACTCGCTCGATCCCGACGACCTGCGTGCGCTGCTCCGCGGAGCGGCGGAGCTGGCAGCCCTGCAGACGCCGAACGGCGACTGGCCGGGGCTCGCATCGCCGGCCCAGTACACCGATCCGATCGCCTTCGATGCGCGCACCGCGGCGCTCGGGGCCCCGGATCAGGCGTCGGCCATCGGCCGCATCTGCGCGGCGGTCACCGCGGCGGGCTTCCGCGCCGCCGGTACGCACAGCATCGACCTGACCGAAGACGCGATCGCGAACACGAACGGCGTTGCCGCCTACGCGCCCGCCACCGTGGCGTATCTCCGCGCCCTAGTCCTGGGCGATCACGGCGGCAGCGGGTACGCCGATGATCTGTCGCACACCGCGACCGGCCTCGACCCTCTGGCGATCGCCTCGCGGGCCATCGCGAAGTGCGATCTCGATCGCGACCGGATGCAGCTGCCGCCGGGGGAGTACGAGGCCGTGTTCGAAGAGGACGCGGTGGCGGAGATCCTGCGGATCATGTCCATCACCGGGCTGTCGGCGCAATCGGTCCGCGAGGGCCGCTCGTTCCTCGCCGGCGCGATCGGCGAGCAGGTCACCGGCGCGCGGTTCACGCTGCACGACGACGCCCTGCATCCGGGTCAGCTCGGCGTGCCATTCGACGCGGAGGGCACCCGCAAGCAGCGCGTCACGTTGGTCGAGCGGGGCGTCGCGAAGGGCCCGGTACATGACCGCTGGTCCGCGAAACGCGCTCGTACGAGCTCGACCGGACACGCGGCCGACCCGGCGCGCTACGGCCACGGCGGTCATGCCGGCAATCTGGTGATGACCGGCGGCAGCGCGACGCGCGACGAGCTCATCGCCGCCGTTGGCCGCGGCATCCTCATCACTCGCTTCCATTACACGAATACGCCCGACCCCAAACGCGCGACGATGACCGGCACGACCCGGGACGGCACGTACCTCATCGAGAACGGCCGGATCACCCGCGCTCTTGCGAACGTTCGGTACACGATGAGCGCCCTTGACCTGTTCGCCGGCATCGATCTGCTGGGGCCGCAACGGCTCGTACGGGACTGGTGGAGCACGAACGGGATGGGCTCGGTCGTGTGCCTGGCCCCGGCGATGAAGGTGTCACGGGCGACGATCACCGGGTCCAGCCCGGCCTGATCGCCCCGGGCGCCGACCGTTACATGCAGCTACGGCCCAGCTTGGCAGGCGACTTGCCCCACATCGATTCCAAACCCGACGGAGGAGAGCGCATGGATGCCATTGCCCTCTTGAAAGAGGACCATGACAAGGCGAAGAAGCTCATGACCGAGCTCGAAGAGACGACCGAGCGCGGCGTGAAGACCCGGCAGCAGGAGTGGACCAAGCTCCTCAAGGAGCTGACCATCCACGAGAACATCGAAGAGGAGATCTTCTACCCGGCGCTGCACGAGGTGGACGACAAGGAGCTCAAGGACATCGTGCTCGAGGCGCTCGAGGAGCACCACCTGGTCGACGACATCGTCGAGCAGCTCAAGGGCACGCCGTTCGAGGACGAGCACTGGGCCGCGAAGTTCAAGGTGACCAAGGAGAACGTCGAGCACCACATCGAGGAAGAAGAGACCGAGATGTTCAAGCTCGTGCGCAAGAACTTCAAGAAAGAAGAGCTCGAGGAGCTCGGAGCGCGCATGGAAGCCGCCAAGGCCGAACAGATGGCCGAAGCGATGCCCGAGCGCGACCAGGTGGAGCTGTAATGGGGATCATAGGCTGGATCATCATCGGACTCATCGCCGGCGCGATCGCGCGCTGGATCATGCCCGGGGCGGACCCGATGGGCTGGCTCGGCACGATCGTGCTCGGCATCGTCGGCTCGTTCGTCGGCGGGTTCATCCTGAATCTCGTCACCGGCAATGGCATGGAGCTCACACCATCCGGGATCATCGGATCGATCCTCGGTGCGTTGCTCGTGCTCTTCATCTGGCGCCGGATGCGTCCGGCGGGCGGCGTCGCGCCCTAGTCCTTCGCGGGTCCGCTGACGCGCGCCGCGCTGGTCGCGGCGCGCGTCAGCTCATCCAGCGACACGCCGTCGACCGCGCTCCAGGTGTGGCCCGCCGAGCCGTCACCTGGACAGAAGGCCCACTTTCCCTCGTGCACCGTGAGCCCCGTACCGCTCGCTGACGAGCGTGCCGGATGTGCCGTCGCCGTGCAGATGAACCCGACCGTCCCCGTCTCCATCGTCTCCACTCCGTCCGAATGAAGTCGGCGCCTGCTGGTGTGCCAGCGGCCCCCAAGAGAGCGCCGGATGCAGACGACGTGCCATCCGGCCACTCACCGGGTCAGCGGTTGCGGAATTGCCGGAAATGCCTCGCGCCGCGGCGGACCTTGTCCCCGGACTTCGGGATGATGCTGATCGAGCCATCCTCCTCGAGCACGGCGGCGGTCACGTCCTCGAGGTCGGCGATGCCGTGCTGTCGGGCAACCATCTCGAGCTCTTTGATGTCGACGCGCTCGCGGTCGAGGGCCTCCTGCAACGGCTTGCCATCTCGCAGCAGGAGCGTCGGCTCGCTCGCCACGAGGCGGCGGAAGACCGGCACGCGGCTGCCCCAGCGGCCCACGGCGATATTCACCATCGTCAGGGTCGTCGCTGCGATGATCCCGCCGATGAGCGAGTTGTCACCACCGGTCATCGCGTTCTGAACGGCGTTGGCGATGATCAGGATGACGACGAGATCGAACGGCGTCATCTGACCGAGCTCGCGCTTGCCCGCCGCGCGAAGCAGGATGAGCACGACGACGTACACGACGAAGGTCCGGACGATGATCACGTACCAGGGCACGGTCATATCGAAGAGGCTCATGGGGTCTCTCCTCGCGCGAGCGCCTGCAGGTACCGGATGATGGACCACCGCTCGTCATCGGCGAGGCGCGGCTTGCCGGTCGCCGCATCGACATCGGCCCACGCGGGCATCGACGTCCCGGGGATGCCGCTCGAGATCCAATAGAAGGTCTCGCCCGGCGCGTGCTGCGGGATGTGGAGCTGCAGGTTCACCGGGTGGGGGAACAGGGTCGGCGCGAGTGCCCCATCACCCTTGCCCACCGGGCCGTGACAGAGCGCGCAATTCGTCTGGAACAGCGACCTTCCCCTCGCCACCGTCGCCGGGATGTCGGGGGTCGGATCCTGCGCGAATCGGGCGGTGAACGGGACGGGCGGGGTCGGGATGTTCGGCGCGACGGTGTACGCGATGAGCACGGACACCGCCGCGAGCACCGCCAGGCTCCCGGCGGAGACCGCGGTGCGCCGGACCGGCTGCTTCCGCCGCCATCGGAGTGCCGTGAGGAGCGCGAACAGCATGACGCCGACGGCGAGCACGATCGCGATCTGCTCGAGGCCCTGACGGCTGATCGGGACCGTCACCGGTCGTCGTCACTCCTCCGCGCGGCGGGGGTGCCCGGGGTCCGGCCCCGCTTCTTCTTCTCCTTGCGTGACGACCACCAATACAGGCCGCCGAAGATCGAAAGGGGCAGCACGATCTCGATCAGGAATTCGTCGACGAATGAGCCGTGCAGCAGGATCACTGGTTCATGGTGTCACGGTGAAGATGTAGTCGGCGGTCTCGGCGGGTGATCCGATCTGGACCCGCATCGTCCAGCGTCCCGCCCCCAGAGCGGGCACGTCGATCCGGTATCGCCCCGAACCCTGCTCGCTGGCGGTGAACGTGTCGCCGCCGATCGGCTGGCCGTCCTTCGCGACGATCGAGCCCGTCACGACCTTCCCTGCGGCGGCGTTGCCGTTCTCCAGAACGACCACGCTCAGCTCGATCGGCGCTCCCGCGACCGGGGCGCTTGGGTCCGGGAACACGACGAGGGCGAACGATCGTGTTGTGAGGGCGGCCGCGGACGCGGTCGTGCCGTTCGGCGATACGGGCACCGTGAACAGCGTGGTCAGGTCCTCCTTGCCGGCGAGCCGGATGATCGCTTGGACCTTCCAGGTCCCGTACATCGCCGTCGGGCTGCCGGTCACGACGTATTCACCAGGGGCGCGCTCGCCCGCAACGAGCTCGGTCTCGCCCATGTCGTGTTCGATCATCGTGAAGCGGAGCGCGACCTTCTCCGCGTTCGTCACCGGAGTGAGTCCCTGGTGGACGCGGAGCACGAAGCGCGTCCGCGCTGGTGACGCCGTCGGAATGATCAGCTCGACGCGATATCCCGCGACGTGCCGGGTCTCGTCGAACGCCGCTCCCGTCGGCTGCGCGGGCGGCGCGAGTGCCGTCAGTACCCCCGCCGCAACGAAGACGCCGGCAAGCAGCGCGGACTCGACCATCGTTCCGCGGACCAAGGCGCGGCGCTCCGCGCGCGGCCCGTATCGCAGGAGGTTGAATGACGCGATGACGAGCACCACGACGAGCAGCGCGATCTTCGCGAGCAGCGCGATACCGTAGGGCGTCTCGACGAGGTCCTGCAGGAGCACGAGCCGGTCGAAGGCCTGCAGCACGCCCGCGCTGACGAGCAGCACGACCGACGTCAGCGCGACGAGAGAGAACCGCCATACCGTTGCGCGCAGGGGCGGCCCCGACCGGTCGCGCGGGAGCAGGTAGACCCAGAGCAACGCACTGAGACCCCCAGTCCACGCCGAGATCGATACCACGTGCACGAGATCGAGGGTCATGTCCTTGCCGTTGCCGAGCGCCGCGGCGTGCGAGACGAGCGTCGCGGTCAGCGCTCCGGTGAGCGCAGCGGCGATCGCGGCGTACCGGCGCGGCCGGGCCGCAAGACGCGGCGCGAGCGCGGCGATGATCGCGAGGCCCGCGAGGAGCCGCAGGCTCAACAACAGCTCGAGCCGTGGTGGCAGGCGGTCGCCCTCCGCGAGCACGAGCGCCGCGGAGCCGATGGCCATCGCGCCGCCGGCGAGGGCGAGCAGCTGACGCTCGCGGCGCTCCTCCACCGGTCCTTCGGCCGCATGCACGATCAGGCCGAACAGCGCGCCGCCGAGAGCGAGCGCGATGCCCACGTACGACAGTGCGCGCCCGGCCACCTCGAGTGCCGACGGGGCGGGCGAGGCGTTCGGCACATCCGGGAGCGCTGGCAGCGGCCCGCTGCCGATGACGAACGCGAAGCTGCCCTTCGTCTCGTGGCCATCGACGGCGGACACGGTCGTCCACGCGACCGTGTACCCGCCGTCCCCCATTGGCTTGAGCGCGACCTTCAACCCATTCGGTTCGTCGGACGCCGTCGTCCGGCCCTGATCCCAGCGCGTGCCCTGTGTATCCAGCACCTGGAGCTCGCTGCCCTTCGGGTCGGGAGGCTCGGTGAACGACGCGCGCACCTCGGCCGGCGCCTTCACGAGGCGGGCATCCGCGGCGGGATTCGAGCGGACGTAGTTCGCGTGCGCGCTCGCGGTCGCCGGGACCGCCGTCGCGCCCGCGACGGCGAGCGCGGCGGCGCATGCGAGGCGAACGAACCGGGTCAACGGCGCCGCAGCGTGGGGACGAGCGCCGCGATCGAGATGAGGAGCGCGACGGCGGCCAGGGTGATCGCGATGCCCAGCTTGGTGTTGGTGTCGTCGAGCCTTGCGGCGAGATCGCTGTTGGACGGCACGTGGTCCGGGAACTGGAGGGCGGCCTGGTCCTCGATCGCGCCGAACCGGCCGGGACCGGATTCAAAGCGCTCGTCGATAGCCATCGTGTTCACCGTGCCGGTGATGCGGAACGTGTAGTCACCGACCTTGGTCGGGATCACCTGCGCTTGATACTTGCCGGGCAGGCCGAAGCGGGTCGCGATCGTGAGCGGCATCGTCGCCGCGCCACCGCCGACGATGAGATCGGCCCTGAGCGTCTTCTCGAGCCCCTCGACAGCCTTGGTCGATGCGGTCTCGGTCACGGTGAGATCGAGCGCGTTGATCTGGCCGACGTACGCCGGTTCGACGATCCAGCCGACGACGAATGTGTATGGCCCGATGGCCCGACGGTCGTGCGCGGCCGCAGGGTTCGTGGAGATGCCGAGTGACGCCACCACGACGGCGATGGCCGCCGCGATGGACAGGATCCGCGTCATGGGAACCTCCTCTGTTCTGGTTACGCGAACGCGAGGAGGTGCGCGCGCGGCGGTGCGTGTGGGAGGCCCGCCCGCCATTCGGGGCCGGGCAGGTGGAGCAGCGGAAGCCTGGCGACGGCGCGGCGCGTGGGGCGGGGAAGCTTCGCGATGCCGAGCCCGAGGATCGCGAGCGTCAACGCCCCGAGCTCGGTCTGGGTCGGGCTCTCCAGCAACCAGCTCGGGCCGGCGGGTGTGCGGCTCTGCATCTTCAGTCGCATGAGGAAGAGTGGATACCGGTACGCGGCCAAGAGGTGATCGTGGAACCTCGGCGCTCCCGGCGGGTCGATGTGCGGCGGGACCGCCAGGCCCGACGCCGCCAGCGCGCTGCCGACGGCGGCCACGGCGAGCACCAGGGCGTAGAGCCACCGCATCACGAAGAGGGTACGTCCCGACAGCGGCGGCAGATCCCGACGATGGCCGAGTGGGCGAGATCGGGCTCGAACCGGTGTTCCGCCCGCAACCGCTTTGCCATCGCGTCCAGCACCGCCGGCCGGATCTCTGTTTCCCGTCCGCATACCCGGCAGACGAGGTGTCCATGGAGATGCGTATCGGCCCGGTGCCACCGCGTGACGCGGTCGTCCAGGTGCGTGTGGGTCACCAGGCCGAGCGCCTCGAGCGCCTCCAGATTGCGATAGACGGTCGATGGCCCGATGGACGGGAAACGGGTACGCACCCGACGCGCGATCTCGTCGGCCGTCACGTGGTGGCGGGCGCGCTCGACCGCGTCGAGCACGAGCCGGCGCTGGACCGTGAGCCGCCGGCCGCTGGCGCGTACCGACTCCGCGAGGGTCATTGCCGGGATAGTGACGCGATAGCGAACGTATCGCAACAGGCCGCTATTGCGACCGTTCGCGATAGGCTGCGGCCATGGACCTCGGGATCCTCGGCCTCCTGGCGGGCATGGCGGTGCTGGGGTTCCGTCACGGGTTCGACTGGGACCACATCGCGGCCATCACGGATATCACGAGCACCACGACCGCCTCCCATGCCGACGACGTTCCGGTGATCGCGCCGATGCCGCGGCACGAACATGACATCGGCCCGCACGACCATGGCCACGACCACGAGGGTGCGAGCGCGCTGCATGTGATCTCGGAATCTCGCTTCGCGCACGAGCAGCGCCATGCGATCGGGCTCGCGAGCCTGTACGCGCTCGGACATGCGAGCGTGGTGCTGGCACTCGGGATCCTTGCGCTCGCGGTCGGCGCGGTGCTGCCCGAGTGGGTCGATCCCGTCCTCGAGCGTGTCGTCGGGGTCACGCTCGTCCTGCTCGGCCTCTGGGTCCTGATCTCCGTCGTCCAGTACATGCGCGGCAAGGGTGAGTTCCGGATGCGGAGCCGCTGGATGCTCGTCTTCGACGGCGTCCGCTACGGGTGGGACCGCGTGCAGGCGCGGATCCACGGACATCGACACGAGCCGATCGCGCACGCATCCCAGTACGGGCCGAAGACCGCCTTTGGCGTCGGCATGATCCACGGCATCGGCGCGGAGACCGGATCGCAGGCGTTGCTCCTGGCCGGCGTCGCGGGCGTGACCGGGGCGCAGGGCGTGGTGATCCTGTTCGCGTTCATCGTCGGCCTGCTGATCTCGAACACCCTGGTCGCCGTGACGAGCGCGACCGGGTTCATCGGCGCACAGCGGCTGCGGACCCTCTACGTGGTCGTCGGCGCGGTGGCCGGCGTCTCCAGCTTGATCATCGGCCTGTTGTTCATCGCCGGCTTGGGGACGGCCTTGCCCGACCTCCAGGAGCTGCTGTTCGGGCCACGCGAGTAACGACTGCGGCGGGAAGCCCCGGTCGGGCCGCTTCTCTTTTTTGTCCATACTCGCGTGCGTGCTCGATGCGGCCGGCTTCATCGCGCTCGGGCTCGCGATCGGGACGGTGGGCACGCTCATCGGCGCAGGCGGAGGGTTCATCCTTCTTCCGGTGCTCGCGATCCTGTTCCCGCACGAGCCGACCGGGACGCTGACCGCGACCTCGCTCGCGGTGGTCGCCGCGAACGCGACGAGTGGCGCGGTCGCATACGGGCGGCTGCGGCGCATCGACCTGCGATCGGGCATTGCCTTCGCGATCGCGACGCTACCGGGCAGCGTCGCCGGCGCCCTCCTCGCGCGCTCGATCCCGCGTGGGCCGTTCGATGTCGCGTTCGCGTTGGTGCTGTTGGTCCTCGCGCTGGTCGTGGTCCGCGCCGGGGCCGATCAAGGACCGCCCGCGCCCGAGGGCCGGGCGTGGGGTCGGGTGTCCCGCGAGCTCGTCGATTCCCACGGCGTGGTCCACCGGTACCACGTCGAGCTGCCGCTGGGGATCGCGATCTCATTCGTCATCGGGTTCGCCTCGAGCCTGCTTGGCATCGGTGGTGGGTTCATTCACGTGCCTGCGCTCATTGCGGTCCTCGGCTTTCCGGTGCACATTGCGACCGCGACCTCGCACTTCGTCCTCGCGATCATGGCGACCGTCGGCACCGTCACGCACGTCGCGGCGGGCGATCTCGACGGGCTGTGGCCGCGCGTGATCTACCTCGCGGTCGGTGCAGTGGTCGGCGCGCAGGTCGGCGCGCGTCTTTCATCCCGCGTGCGCGGTGCCGTCATCGTGCGGGTGCTCACGGCGGCGCTCGTCATCGTGGCCCTGCGCCTCGCGGCCCAGGGCGTGCTGGGGATCTAGAGCGATGCGCTGGGTGCCGCTCGTGCTGGCCGCCGCTCTCTTTGGCGCGTGCGCCGACTGGAATGCCGGAGCCGCATCGAGCGTCATCGACGCGCACGTCGTCCGCGTCATCTCCCAGGGCACGCGCGCCGCGGGTCAGCCCGGCCTGCCCGGCCAACCGTTCCAGACGGTGGAGCTGCAGCTCGACGGCGGCCTCTATCGCGGCGACCACGTGACCGTGGAGTGGGGCGGCCGGGTGGCGCTCAACGCGAATGGGCTGCTGGCGGCGGGAGACCGGGTGCTCGTATCCCAGCGGCGGGACGACCGCGGCGGCCGTACCTACGCGATCGAGGACATCGTTCGCCTCCCATCGCTCATCCCCTTCGCCGTCGTCCTGGTGGTCGCGCTCGTCGCGGTCGCGCGGTGGAAAGGGCTCGCGTCGCTCGCGGGGCTCGCGGGCAGCATCGCCGTCTTCCTGCTCGCGATCGTCCCGGCCGTGCAGCGCGGCGACGATCCGCTCGTGGCAACTCTCGTCGGCTCGGTGGCCGTGCTCGTCGTCGCAGTCTTCGTGGTCCACGGCTTCAACCGCAAGAGCGTGGCGGCCCTCGTCGGCACCGCGGCGTGCCTGCTCATCGTGGTGGGCCTCGCCGCACTCACCCTCTCGGCGACGCATATCACCGGCCTGGGTTCGGAGGAGGCGGTGTTCCTCGCGGTCGGAACCGGCGGCCGCATCGACCTCCACAGGCTTGTGCTCGCGGGCATCGTCGTCGGCTCGCTCGGCGCTCTTGTTGATATGGGCATCGGCCAAGCCTCGGCGACGTTCGAGCTCGCTGCCGCACACGACGAGATGCGCGGCTCGCGTCTGTATGCGAGTGCTCTCAACGTCGGCCGCGATCACATCGGATCGCTCGTGAACACCCTCGCGCTCGCGTACTTCGGCGGCGCGATGCCGCTCATCGTGCTGCTGTCGCTCGGTGCCTTGCCCCTGTCGCTGACGGCCAACAGCGAGACGATCGTCGGCTCGATCGTCGCCGTCCTGGTGGCGAGCATCGGGCTGGTCCTGTGCGTCCCGATCACGACGGCCATCGCGGTGATCCTGAGTGCTGACGGACGACGCGCGGCCTAATGTTGCGGATCGTGACGAGGCGCGTTCGATGACCGTCTTCGCCGTGGTCGCGGCCACGTTCGTGTCAACACTCGTGGGTGGGATCGTCGCGCTGCGAAGCACCAAGCAGCTCGGATTGATCATCGCGCTTGGCGCGGGCGTGCGCATCGGCGCCGCGTTCTTCGACCTTGCTCCCGAGTCCGCTCGCGAGATGGGCTCGCTCGACGACGCGATGCTCTGGGCGGGGATCGGCTTCCTCGCGTTCTACCTGCTCGAGCGGATCACGTTGCTGCACGTTGGCCATGAGGCCGGCCATCCGGTCGAGCGCCACGAGCACGTCGGCGCGCTCGGCGCCGGCGGCATGTCGGTCCATAGCTTCCTCGACGGCATCGCGGTCGGTGCGTCGTTCCATGCGAGCGTCGAGCTCGGCATCATCGTGGCCGCGGTCGTCATCCTGCATGACTTCTCGGACGGTATCGCAACGGTCAGCGTGCTCCTCGCGAATGACGCGACCCGCGCCGTCGCATTCCGCTGGCTGCTCATCGATGCCGCCGCGCCGGTCGTCGGCGCGGTCGTAGCGCTCTTCCTGACGATCGAGGGCTCGGTCCTTGGCGCGATCCTCGGTCTCTTCGTCGGATTCTTCCTCTACGTCGGCGCCGCTGAGCTGCTGCCCGAGGCACACCGCAAGGGTCGGGGCGATCTGGTCATGGCGGGCACGGTGGCCGGAGCCGCCTTCATCTTCGCCGTCACACGGGTCATCAGCGGCATTTAACGTACCGGGCATCCCCTCATCCATTTGGTGGATGGCACGGGTGCGGACCGCGGCGCACGATGGGTCGATGCTCGCGAAGGTGCGATCGAACCTGATCACCGGCACGCTGTTCTGGCTCGCCGTGGTCCTCGTGGTGGGGACGATCGACCTGGCGACCGGGCCGGAGTACGGCTTCGGCTTCTTCTACCTCGTCGCGGTCGTGCCCGCTGCGTGGCTCCTTGGCCGCTCGGCGGGCATCGCCGTCGCGATCGCCTCGGGATTCGCCTGGTTCTTCGCCGACATCATCGAAAAGCGGGTCTCGTCCATCGGCCCGGTCGTGTGGAACGCGTCCAGCCGCCTGCTCCTCTTCCTTCTCGCCGCATGGCTCGTGGATCTTGTGCGCCAGGAGCGCGAGCGCATGCGCGCGCTCGATCGTGAGCGTTCGCACTTCATGCGCGTCCTCGAGCACGAGCTTGCCGGCCCCGGCCAGCAGCTGGCTCGCGGGCTCCGCGCGCTGCAGGAATCGGGGGGCGCCACCGCCAGCGAGCTGCAGCCGATGGTCGAACACGCGCAGGACCTCGAGTTCCTGAGCCGCGACTTCGTGTCCCTCGGCCAGCTGCAATCGGGGGAGCTCTGGTTGCAGCACCGGCCGATCGATCTGGGGGCGCTCGTCGAAGAGCTGCGGACACGTCCGGCGGAGAACGGGCAGCGCCTCCCGATCACGTTGTCATCGGGCGCGTTCGTCGTCGAAGGTGATGAGTCGCGCCTCCGTCAGGCGATCGGCGCGCTGCTCACCGAGGCACGCGCCGGGAAGACCGCGGACCTCAGCATCGACCTGCGACGCGTCGGCGATAAGGCGCGGCTCACGATCACCGGCGGGGTGGGCCCGTTCCTGCCGCTGCCGCCCGAAGACCGCACAGGCATCGGCATCGAGCTCGCGCGGGTCATCGTGCAGGGCCACCGGGGCACGCTCGAGCATCGACGCTCGGCGGCGTCGAAGGCCGTGCGATTCGTGGTCGAGCTACCCGCCCGCTAGGGCGTCGTGCGGCCCATTCGGTGCGGCCGCGCACCTATACTTCGGTGCAGCGGGGCCGTCCCGATGTAAGGAGCCCAGTCATCGACCTCATCACCCCTGACATGACCATCGCCTCCGTTACCGAACGCTGGCCGGACACGGCGCGGATCTTCGCGCGGTACGGCCTTGGCTGCGCCTCGTGCGCGATCAGCAAGAGCGAAACCGTGCTGCAGGGAGCGACCGGACATGGCGGCGGCCGGGTCAACGTCGACGAGCTGCTCCGCGATCTCAACACCTTCGCCGCCACCGGGAAGCTGCCGACGGGCCTTCCCGAAGCGTCGGCCGTTGCCGCCGGCGGCGGCATGCGCGTGAAGGGCATGGCCGAGCAGAAGGGCATCAAGCAGGTCATCGCGGTGATGTCGGGCAAAGGTGGCGTGGGGAAATCCCTCGTGGCCGGCCTGCTCGCGGTCGGCCTGAAGCGCCGCGGCTTCACGGTCGGCGTTCTCGACGGTGACATCACCGGCCCGTCCATCCCACGGATGTTCGGCGTGCGCGAGAAGCCGGGCGTCGCTGGTCCGAACACGCTGAAGCCGTCCGTGTCGCGCGGCGGCATCCCGATCATGTCGATGAATCTCCTCCTCCCCGGCGAGGAAGAGGCCGTCATCTGGCGCGGACCGATGGTCTCTGGCGCGATCCGTCAGTTCTTCAGCGACGTCGCGTGGGGAGAGCTCGACTACCTCATCGTCGATCTGCCGCCGGGTACGAGCGACGCGCCGCTCACCGTCATGCAAGCGCTGCCGATCGCCGGCGTCGTCCTGGTCACCACGCCGCAGGCCCTCGCCACGATGATCGTGACGAAGGCCGTGCGCCTTGTGAAGCAGCTCGGCGGCGACATCCTCGGCGTCGTGGAGAACATGGCGTACGTGGCGATGCCCGATGGCTCGCGCAATGAGGTCTTCGGGCCGTCGCAGGGTCTCAAGCTCGTGATCGCGGCGAACGCACCGCTCATGGCGCGCATCCCGATCGACCCCGAGATCGCGCGGCTCGCCGATGCGGGCGGCATCGAGCAGTACGTGTCGCCGGAGTTCGAGGAGCTCATGGCCAACTTCCTCTCCGTCGCGGAGAAGAAGACGCCGCAGCCGGTCTAGCTGCCGACGAGCCCACCGTCGCCACGCGCGGCCTCGGTCCGGTCCATCGTCCCGGCGAGGGCGCGGATACCGCGCCAAATGAGGACGATCGCGAGGAATCGGATGGCAATGCCGGCGGTGAGCAGGGCCATGAGCACCGGGACCCGCCCGTCGGTCGACGCCCACCGGACGAGCGTGAGCGGGTACACGGTCGTGAATACGATGAGGTCCCCCGCGGCGAGCAGGGCGAAGACGCGGCCACGCAGTGGAAGCAATACGAACAGCGGCAGGAGCCAGAGCGAGTACTGCGGCGAGTACAGGCGGCTCCAGATCAAGGTGGCGACGATCGCGAGGCCGAATGGGACCGCCGGATCTGCGGCGCGCGCCCGCGGCAACACCCCCAGGACAAAGGTCGCGGCCAGCCCGATCAATGTGACGACCACGATGATCTGCTGGCCCCCTTGAACACCGGCAGCATCGAGTGCGCGAGCGACCAGGCCCCACGGTGAGTCAAAATTCGCTTCGATCCCGATGAGGTAATAGAACGGGCCGCCCGCTGCCGATCGCCCCGCGAGCGACGCGGTGACGTATCCCGCCAGCACGATCGCGGCGCCCACGAGCGCCACCCGAGCCGGGCGCGCTGCGCGGAGGATGAGGGCGGGTGCTGCGAGGATCGGGAAGAGCTTGCTGAGCGTTCCGACCGCCAGCCACACCGCCGCCCGAGTCTCGTTACGTGCGCGTGCGGCGACGATCGCGGCGACGAAGAAGGCCACCGCGAGCAGGTCGAAATTGGCCGCACCAAGAAGCAGGAGCTGCGGCGCAAGTGCGAACCGCCACATCGTTCTCCGAGAGTCCGCAGCTCCAGCCAGGGTCCACGCGACCGCGCCCGCGACGACCGTCTGCACGACGCTCCACAGGCCGACGAACAACACCGGACCATCGCTCACCGCGCTGAAGAGACCGCTCGCGGCGGCAACCAGTGGGGGATACTCGAAGGCCGTGTCGATGTACGGAAGGCGGTGCCCGCTCAAGCCGCGCACGTAGATCAGGAACACATCGCTCCACACGAACGGGTGGAGGCCGTCGGGAAGCAGGCCGGCCGCGAGGAGGATCCGCGGTATCGCGCCCATCGCCGTGACGGCCGCAGCCAGCAGCGCGACGGCAAGACGCACCGCCGCGAGCATAGGCGGGCCTTAGGCTCACGCGTGATGCAGCGAGTCGCGACGCTCCTCGCGGGAGGCGTGGCTGCGCGCGGCGCGCTGTGGGTCTTGTTCGCAAGCACGATCGCGAATGTCTTCGGGTACGGCTACCAGGTCCTGATGGCCCGGCTCCTCCTCCCCGGCGATTACGCCGTCCTGACCGCGCTGTTCGGCATCCTCATCCTCGTCTCGCTGGGCGCGCAGGTCATCCAGTCCGCCACCGCGCGCCTGGTCGCGCAGTACAAGGCCCGCGGAGAAGAGGCGGCGCTGCACGTGTTCGTCCGTCGCTGGACCAGCCGCATCCTCATCGGCGCGAGTATTCCGGCGCTCATCGTCGTGATCGGATCGCCCGTCATCGGTCCGATCCTTTCGCTTCCGGTCGGATCGGTCGCCCTGCTTGGCGTCGCCCTGTGGCTGTCTGCACCATTCACGTTCACCGGCGGCCTGCTGCAGGGCCTTGGCTACTTCGGCTGGTTCGGGTGGTACTTCATCGCCCAGGCGGCTGCGCGCTTCGCGATCGGGGTGCTGCTCGTCGAGGCCGGCGCTGGTGTCGGAGGCGCGTTTGTCGGCGCGGTCGCCGCCCTCGCCGCCGGACTGATCCTGTCACTGGTGCCCCTGCGGCCGCTGTTCCGTTCGGCCCGCGGCGCCGTCGACGTCATCGCCCTTGGCGCTGCGGAGACCCGGTTCTTTCTGCTCGCAGCCGTGATCATGCTGGCCTACGCCGCACTCACGAATCTCGATGCGATCGCCAGTCGCGCGCTGCTGCCTGTCGGCGAGGCGGGCGCATACGCCGGCGCGATCACCATGGCGAAGGTCGTCCTGTTCGCGCCGATCGCCGTCGGCTTCATTCTCCTCGAACGCACTGCGCGCGCGCACGCGCGCGGCGAGGACACCGATCGCCCCCTGGCGCTGGCGATCGCTCTGGTGCTCGCGACGAGTGGGCCGGTCACGATCGCGTACCTCGTGGCCCCCGACTTCTTCACCGGCCTCGTCGTCGGACCCCAGTACCCGCTCGCGGCCCGACTCATCGGCCCATACGCGATCGCGGCATTGTTGAACGCGCTCCTGTCGCTCTGGATCGCCCACTTCATCGGTCGCGGCGAGATGCGTATCGGTCTCTTGCTCGCGCTCGCGGTGATGGCGGAGCTCGGCGTGATCCTGGCGACCGCTCGTAACGCCGAGGGTCTCGTCCACGTGGTGCTCGGCGTTGCCGCATTGACCCAGCTGGCCGCGGTCGCCACATACGGGTGGGAACGGGGTCGGCGCCGCGTGCTCCCGCGTCAGGTCGTGCCGTCATGATCGCCAGGGAGTTGTCGCCCGCGGCCGCCGGCACGCTCACCCGTGCGGGGCTCATCCTCAGCGCGACGGGGATCATCTCGGCAGCGACCGTTCGGCACGCGATCGACGAGACCGGCGACATCGTGTACGCGTACGGCTTCGTGCTCTATCTGATCCTCATCCTCATCGCCGTGCCCGGCCGGCCCCCGCGCTTCGCGCCTGTCGTCGCGTTCGCGGCCTTCGCCGCGATGTATCTGACGGCGGCCTTCTCCGAGGGCGCGAACGACTTCGGGCTTTCCCTGTACGTCATCGCCGCCGCGGCGGCGTACGTCGCGACCCCCCGCGTCTTCCGCCCACTCACGGTGGCGGCATTCGCAATGTGGTCGCCCGCCTTCCGGTTCTTTGGCCCGACGCCGCTCGGCGATCTCTATCCCGGCGTGATGGCGCTGGCCACGATCCTGTCCCTGTTCTTCGTCGTCGTGGCCCTGCTCGATCGGGCCGGGGATCGCGAGGAGCAGCTCCGCCGTATCGGCCTGGCCGTCTTGGGGGTCGCGATCGTGTCGCGCATCAGCGAGCGTCACTTCGTGGTGGCGTCACTGAGCATCGCACCGGACGAGGTATGGGCGCTGGTGATCGTGATCGCCCTTCCGATCATCGCCTTCGCGCGCCTGCGCGGGCCGGCGCGTGATGCGCTGGCCACCGGTCTCGCGCTGGGCGGTTACGTGCTCGTCGGTCTGGCGCTCATTCTCGGCAAGCCGTACCACGTGGATGCGGTCGTGGTCGTGCATCGGGCGGCAGAGATCGTCCTTGCCGGCGGGGATCCGTATCGCGATCTGAGCGTGCTCCAATCGCTCCAGCGCTTCGGGTTGGATCCTGCCCTCGGCACGCACCTCGAGGACGGGTCTCAGCTCGCCACGTACAACTACCCGGCGCTTTCGTTCCTCGTTCCGGCGCCGTTCATCGCCCTCGGGCTCACGGACATCCGGCTCCTCTATCTGGCCGAGGTCGTGGCGCTCGCGCTCATCCTCATCCGCGCGGTGCGCGTCCCCTGGCGCCCGTTGGTGTGCGCGGCCATCGTCGGGAACGCCGTCATCGCGCGGCAGAACATCCTGGCGGGAGTCGATCCGCTCTGGGCCTTGCTGGTCCTCCTGGCATTCCTTGCGATCGCGCGCCGCTGGTCGTCGCCGTTGCTCCTTGGGCTCGCGATCGCCGCCCGCCAGCCGGCCTGGTTCTTCGCGCCGTTCTACCTCGTTGCGATCTGGCGAAGGGAAGGCCGCGCCGAGGCGGTGCGGCGCGCGACGATCGCGGCGGCCGCCGCGGCCGTCCCGAATCTGCCGTTCTTCCTGTGGTCGCCCTCGGACTTCCTTGCTGGCGTCATGGCGCCGATGCTCGGGGCGCTCGAGCCGTACGGCGTCGGTCTCATCCGCTTCGCGATCGATGGCGAGATCCCACTGCTCGCGCGCGGCGCGTACGGCATCGCGAGTGCCGCGGCGCTTGTGGTGCTGCTCATCGTGCTCTGGCGCAACTGGAAGCGGATCCCGAACGCGGCCCTCGTCTTCCCGAGCGTGGTGCTCTGGTTCGCCTGGCGCTCGCTACAGAACTACTTCAGCTTCACCGCGGTGTTCGCCATGAGCGGTGACGAAGGGTTGATCGCCGGCGACTCCGTGAACGACCCGCCGCCGTAGGCTGACGCGGCGAACAGCGTCGCGACGAGCAGCGGGACGATCCCGGAGAGCTGGGCCTCACCGGCGAGACCCAGATCGAGGAAGAAGAGGCACCAGGGCACGACCACCCCGAGCCCCCAGATCAGCGCGACCTGATACGGGCGCCGGCCGACCGCCACCGCGAGGATCAGCGCGAGGATGAGGGGCACCTGGTCGTAGTGGAAATCCACGGGCGTGATCGCCAGCGAGATCACCGCCGCGGCCGCGAGCGACCCCGCCGCCCGAAGGTCCAATGGAAGCGACCGGACGCCAACGGCGCACGCCACGACCGTCGCCACGACGAGCGAGGCCCCAAGGATCGGCCACCACGGTCCGACGATGACCTCGGCGAAGGCCCAGGTGCTCGAGTACACGCCGAAGTACACGCCGACCCGCTCACTGACGCCACCGCGGAAGAACGCGAGCGACTCGGGGTAGCGCACGGTGGTCAGAATGGCCACCACCGCGAGACTCGCGACGACGGCACCGACCGCACGGACATCGCGGCGGCGCACCAAGACGGCGAGGACGTAGAGCGCGACGATCAGGAACAGCTGCGGCTTCGTGAACAGGATCAGCGATCCAGTCACGAGGGGCAGCATCGAACGATCCTTCAGTCCGCGGTAGACCAAGACGAGACCGAGCAGCAAGAATGCGCCGAACTGCCCGTAGCGGTCCGCGATGAGGAGCGGCTGGAACGCGGCGACGATCGCGACCGCGATCCCGGTCGGCGGGCGTCGCGCCGCGGGCAGCGATCGGACGAAGAGCATCGCGGCGAACAGGCCCACGACCAGATACGCGATGTACAGGGCGAGTGGACCGGCCGGATACGGAAGCAGCCCGAACGGCACGAAGAGCGCGACCGTCCAGGCCGGATAGATCCACACCGGGCGGCCGACATCGACGAACGGTGCGAGGTGCCCACTCTGGTACGTGTGCGCGACGTCGGTCCACACCGCCATGTCGTAGGGCGACGAGCCCGTCGCCACCATCCGGCCCGCTTCCCAGAACACCAAGTGGTCAGTCAGCGGGAACGGCGCCGGGACCAGAAGAGGAAGCTCCGCGAGCAGGACGACGACGAACGCGTACCGGCGGAGCAACCGCCTCATTCGCGCTCACCGACCAGGAGCACGGTCCACGCAAGCATCGGTCTATCGCGCGAGATATCCAGCCACGCGCGCCGCAACGGTCCGGCCGGAACCCACGAGGGGAGACATCCGCCGAGGCCCTCGAGCCGGTAGCGCCAGCCTGCCCGACCCAGCAGCGCGTGGCGCAACGATCGCACGCTGTAGGCGAGGACGTGGGTGCGGTCGAGATACCGATACGGTCCGGAAGGCGACGGCATGGTGGCGAGAACGAGACGGCCGCTCACCCGTTCGAGCTCGCTCAGGGCCGCGAGGGTGGGCAGGTGCTCGAGGATCTCGGACGCCCACACCACATCGAACGTGCGGTCGTCGAACGGGAGCGCGGCGATCGAGGCCTGCGCGATCGATACACCGGAGACCCGGCCGTAGCGGCGCTGGAGCTGCGCGATCCGCCTGTCGTCGATATCGACGGCGACGACAGCCGCGTGGCGACCGCGCCACGCGTCGACGTACTGACCGTCGGCGGCCCCTACGTCCAGCACCGGACCGCGCACGGTGGTCTCTTCGATGATCGAGAGCTTCTCCCACACCGCGGTGTACGGCCGGCGATCGTCCCGTGACCGCACGTCAGCGCTTCCGGGCGACGACGAGGACGCTGTTCGACCGCGACGCGTTCCGCCACGGACGCTCACTGAAGACGAGGAGCGGCTGCAGGAGCGCACGAAGGAGGGGTGCGGCGCGCAGGAATGTGCTCCCAACCCACGCTGGACCGCGTTCGCAAAGGAGCGCGGCGACCATGATCGACTCGTCGAAGGCCAACGTCGCGAACGAGTTCAGCAGGCGCGTGTCAAGGACGTCTGCCCCGGCGTTTTCGAACGCCGCCACAAGTCGGTCCCCGTCCACGAAGCGCGCGGGGTCGTGATCCGCGTAGGAGTGGATATCGATGCCCGCTCGGGCGAGCCACCAATTCCACGTCCACGTCCAGTTCGCGCTGACAGCGCTGACGACCATATGGCCGCCCGGGCGTGTCACGCGGACCAGCTCGTCGACGGCCGGCGCCCAATCCGCGAGATGCTCGAGGGTCTCGAAGGACACCGCGCCGGCGAAGACGTTCTCGCGGAACGGGAGGGCGAGCGCGTCGGCTTGCACCGGCGCAGCCGACACGGCCGCGTCACGGGCGATGCGGAGTCCGCGCAGGGCCATGTCGGCCGCGACCCCGCGGGTCCCCCGAAGCGCGTTGATCCGATCGACCATCAACCCATCGGCGCCGCCGACGTCCAGGATCCGTTCCCCATGCGACAGCGGCATGCCCCGCAGAGCGGCGGCCCACGCTGCATCGCGCATGCGGAACACACGGTCGAATGGGTCGCGACGCAGGACGCTAGCGAACGGCGCGTGGGGTGGGTGGCTCTCGAAGAAGTCCCGGACAGGCTCAGCTGGCGGCACGCAGAGCCTGTTCCAGGGTGTCGATGTGCGCACGGAATGAAAAGCGCGTGGAGGCGCGCCGCCAACCGCCGATCCCGAGCCGCGTACGGAGCTCGGGATCTGCCACGAGGGCCGTGACCGCGGCGGCGAAGCCTCGGTGATCCTCGAGCGGAACGAGCCGGCCCGACACGCCGTCTTCGATGATGCCGGCGGGGCCTGCGTTGTCCCACGCGACGACGGGCGTGCCTTGACCCATCGCTTCAACGATGCCCAGGCCGAAGTCCTCCTCAGGTGAGGGATAGACGTATGCCGTCGCCGCACGGTAGAGCCGCAGGAGATCGGCCTCGGCCACGAGACCGAGGAACCGCACGAGGTCGCCGGCGCGGTCGCGGGCCAGGATCTCGCGCAGCTGCCGGGTATAGACCGTCTCCTGACCGGTGATGACGAGTGTGGCCGCGGGAGAAGCATCGCGAACGGCGCGGATCACGGGGAACATCCACTCGAATCGCTTCTGTGGGTAATGCCGATTCGTCAGTAGCACGATCGGCCCGCGCAGCTTCAGGCCGTTGATCGTGATCTCGGCCCGGTGACGCTCGGGCAGGTCCGTTGGTGGTGCCGCCGCGGGGACCGACGCCGCCGGGCAGTCCTGCCATGCACCTCCGTAGTACGACCGCAGCGTCGATGTCATGTAGGCGCCGTCTCCCAGCCGCGTGTGCGCATCGCGAACGCTGAGCCGGTCCAAGACACTCAGCATCGGCCGCCCGACAAGTGTCGCGCCGGACAGCAGGAAGAAATCCTTGCGGACGATGATCGACGCAGGATCACGGTCGATGGCCCTGGGCTCGAGCAACCGGTTCGGCTGGTTCAAGTACACGACGTACCGGCGTCCGTGCGCCTTCGCGGCCTCGCGCGCAAGCCATGCCCCCGGCTGGTTCGCGCCCAGGTACACGTCGGCGTCGATGTTGCGTACGAGCCGGCGTGCGAGGAGGGACGCAGCCAACAGTGTGAGTCCGTCGCCGACGCCGAACAGGTTCGGCAAGCGCGGCAGGAGCGGTCGCGGACGTACCTCGCCGATCAGGTCCGGAAAGCACTCACGGGCATCGACGATCGGCGCGAACACGGAAACCTGGTGCCCGCGTGCGGCAAGGTGGCGGGCTTGCTCAAGGACCAGCTTTTCACCTCCGCCCGAGTAGAAGAAACCGAGGTGGAAGATCGCGATCCGCAACGGTCCGGTGGCCACGCCCCGGAAGATAGGGCTCTCGGGGTCAGGCGGCCGAGCGAAGGCGGGTGCGGAGCAGCGCCAGGGCGCGTTCGGCGTCGACCAGGCCCGAGCCGGCATCAGCCCGAGCGGCGTGCGGGATCGGATGGGCCCCGCGAACGATCGCGTCGCGGACCCGAGCCGCGCGCGTGATCACCTCGGCCGGACCGAAGGCCTCGATCAACAGGGCGCAGATGCCGGCCACGTGCGGCGTGGCCATCGACGTGCCGCTCATCCGCACGTACCGAGGCGGGACCGCGCACGGGTCGGCCGCGAGCGCATCGGCCCGCGCGCTCGTGATGCCGGTCCCGTACGCGCAGGCCACGCCGTCGGTGACGCCGCCGCCGATCGCGACGACATCAGGCTTTCGATAGCGGACGCCGGGCACGGGGCCACGCGAGCTATAGGGCGTCACTGCGCCGGTCTTGTCGGCGGCGCCCACCGTCAGCGCCCCGCGCGCATCTCCCGGCGAGCTGATCGACCTGCGGCCCGGACCCGCGTTGCCGGCGGCGACGCAGACGATGATCCCCGCGGCCGCGAGGGCGTCGACCTCGCGGGCGAGCGGCGACGTCGGTGATCCGGGCCCGCCGAGCGAGAGGTTCATCACGGCGACGCCCTGCCTGCTGGCCCACGACATCGCGGCGAGGACGGTGTCCTCGGTGCCTCCCGCGGCCGAAAGCGCCTTGGCGATGACCAACGTCGCGGCCGGCGCGACGCCCCGGTAGACCGTGCCATTCCCGGCTGCGATGCCCGCGACGTGGGTCCCGTGACCGACATCGTCGTGGATGCCGGCGCCGCTGAAGTCCTGGGCCGCGGCGACCCGGCCGCGCAGGTCCGGATGCGCGATGTCGAGACCGGTATCGACGATCGCGATCCGAACGCCCGCGCCGGCGAAGCCGGCGTCGTGCAGCGGCGGTACGTGGAGCAGAGGCACCGACTCGCGCAGCTGCGGCTGGATCGGCAACGGCGGTCTCGCGCCGAAGCCCTGCGCGCGGAGCGCATCGGCGAGCGCCTGTTGCTGCTCCGCCGGCACCTCGAGCACGATGACGTTGGCCCGGCGGTGGGTCTGACGGACACGCGCGCCGAAGCGGGCCAGGAGCTCCGCTGGGATGCCCGCGTCTGCGGCGTGCGCCGCGGCGCGCTCCGAGTCCCCGGCCGGCAGCTCCGTTGCCGCGACGGGTCGCGCCGGCTCGACGATGAGCCGGGTGTCCATGGCCACCCGATCGACCATTCCAGGCTCGCCCACCCGCATAGCAATAAGATATTGACAGGCATGTCAAGAGCCCGAAAGGCTAAGGTTCGGTCATGGCAGTCGACCCCGACCTGCTCCAGATCCTGGCCTGCCCGGTGGATCACGCGCCGGTCCGCGACAGCACGACGCACTTGGTGTGTACGTCGTGCGGCCGCCGGTACCCGATCCGCGAGGGCATCCCCGTCATGCTCGTCGACGAGGCGGAGCCGCCCGCGTCTAGCTGATCCGGTCGCGCGGGACCGTGATGCGCACCGTCGTGCCTTCACCTGGCTTGCTGGCGATCTTGCACACGCCGCCGAGGAGTCCGATCCGTTCGCGCATGTGGAGGAGGCCGTAGTGGCCCTCCTTGGCTGACGCTTCGCCCCACTGCTCGCTCGAGAAGCCCTGGCCGTCGTCGATGACGACGATCTCGAGGTACGCCTCATCCTGTCGGAGCTTCACCGTCACCCTGCGCGCGCCGGCATGCCGCTTCGCATTGAGCAGCGCCTCGACGGTCGCGCGATAGAGCGCGGCCTCCGCGTCGGCGCGGATCGGCGCGATGTCGGCGATGTCATCGTCGATCTCCCAGCCGGCGTCCGCCGCGACCTCGGTGGCCGCTGAGGAGATCGCGCGCGCGAGACCAAGATCCTCGAGGGTCGCCGGGCGCACGCTGCCGATGATCGCGCGCGTCTCCTGGATCGCCCGGCGCAGGTAATCCGTCGCGCGTTTCACGTCGACCTCGGTCTTCCCGGGGTTCTGGAGGATGCCATACGCCGACACGATGACCGGCGCGAGGCCGTCGTGGAGCTCGCGGGCGATATGGCGGCGCGACTCCTCCTCTTGTGAGAGCACCTGGCCGGTGAACAGCTGGAGCTCCGAGTACAGGCCCGCGCGCTCGATCGCGAACGCCGCCTGGTACGCGAGGATGCGCAGATAGTCGACCTCGGACGCTGACGGCGGCGCCAAGCGGTTGACGTTCAACACGCCGAGGGCCTTCGCGCCGACGAGGAGGGGCAGCACGATCGAGTACGGGACATCTTTCGTGTACGTGTGCGGAAGGTCCGGCCCGGCCGGCCCCTGCACGACGATCGGCTGCCGGCGTTCCATCGCGCGCCACGAGATCGCGGGACCAGCCGGCACCGTCGTGTTCAGAATGTCCGCGCCCTTTGCGGCACGCACCACGAGCGCGTCACGCGCGCGGTCGTACACCATCAGGGATGCGGAGTCATATCCGACGTCGCCCGCGGCCTCGAGGATCAGGGCGAACAGATCGTCGTCGTTCGTGGTCGCGCCAACGCGCCAGGTGGCGCGTTCGAGCCCATGGAGGAGATCCTGATCGGACACTGACCGCGGCAATTGTGACCGAGGCCCGGCGCGCTGGATCTAGGCGGTCATGCCCTCGACGAGGCCGTTGCGTACCGCGTAGATGGCAGCCTGGGTGCGGTCCGAGACGCCGAGCTTTTCGAGGATCGCCGCGACGTGGCTCTTCACGGTCTCCGGCGACAGCACGAGGCGCTCGGCGATCTCGCGGTTGCTCATGCCCTCGGCGACGAGTGACAGGATCTCGCGTTCCCGCTTGGTCAGGTTGCGCGCAGCCGCGGGCACCGGGCCCTGCGGCTTCATCTCGCTGAGCATCCCCTTGAGCATCTGGGACTCGATGAACGCGCCCCCGGTGGCGACCTGTCGGATCGCGTCGACCAGCTCCTCGCGCGACACATCCTTCAAGAGGTAGCCGGCGGCGCCCGCACGGACCGCCTCGCGGAGGTACGCGGGGTTCTCGTGCATGGTGAGCATGACGACGGCGGTCCGCGGACGCTCTTCCTTGATCTTCTTGGTCGCTTCCAGCCCATCCATGTCGGGCATGCGGACGTCCATGAGGATCACGTCGGGCAGCTCACGCCGCGCGTACTCGACCGCTTCGCGGCCGGTACGGGCTTCACCGACGATCGTGAGATCGTCGGCTTTGGCGAGCATCGCCGCGATCCCTTGGCGGACGAGCTCGTGATCGTCAACGAGGAGCACTCGAATGGCCATCGATGTCGCATTCTAGGGACACGATCACGTCGCGGTGCTCCGGCGCACGCTGGCATCGTGGGCCGTCGCAACCGAATGCGGGCGCGAGCGAGCAACCGTCGCGGCTCGCCACTCCTTTGATTAGGTTGCGTGAGCCACAAGGAGAGCGGATGAGCGAACGGTCGGGCCTGCGCGGATGACCGAGGCCGAGCGCGCCATCGCGGCCCTTCATCTGCGCGCCCGCGTGGTGCTCGCCATCGCGGCGCTCGTCTTCGTCGGGGTCGCGTATCAGACGGACATCGCCGGCCCGGACGTGCCATCACGCCTATTCGCTGTGGGTGTCGCGCTCGCCGTCGCGGCAGGCGTCGAGGAGCTTGCGTCCCGGCGCGCGCGCCGGCAGCTCGCGGCCACGGCCGGCACCGTCGCCGAGTTCTTCGCCTTCGCACTCGCGGTGGCCCTGTTCACGAAGTACAGCGCCTTCGTGCCGGCCGTCCTGCTCATCCCCATCCTCCTTGGGGCCTTCACCGTTCGACGGGCGTACCTGCTCTACCTCGCGGCCATGGGCATGGCGATCGTCGTCGAGGTCGGCGTCCTCCGACCCGGAGCCGGGCTCGAGGAGGTCATTGGCGGGCTCGCCTGGGGTGTGCTGTACCTCGCGGCCGCGGCGCTCGCGGGCGGCCTTGGCTCGCAGTACCGCGGGTTCCAGCGCCGCACGGAATCGGCGTACGCATCCATCGCGACCATCACGGCCGCGACCTCGCACCCCGAGCTCGCGCGCATCCTGTTCGCGTACGCCGAGCGGGCGCTCGACCTCCCCGAGGACACGCCGGCCGTCCTGCTGTTCGACGACCGCGGGATCGGCATGTTCACCGCGATCGAGGCCACCGGGATCGACCCCGAGCAGCGCGCCCGGTTCCGGATGTCGGGCGGGGAGATCGACCCGCTGCGCCAGACCGCCGGGACGGGAGCGTTCATCCCGAGCGCAGCGATGCCCGCATCGGCCAACGCTCCTGAAGCATTGCGGGTCGGCCATCCGTTCGTGCTTCCGCTGCGCGACGCACGCCGGCTGGTCGGCTTCGCGGTATTCGCATCGACCCGGCGGCGCCGCTTGACCAGTGAGCGGCGCGAGGACCTCGCCCGGGTCGCGGATCAGGTCGCGACGACGGCGGTGCGGATCCGCGGCGGCCGGGCCATCGAGGCGCAGCGCCAGGCACTCGCCGGGGTGCTCGAGGCACACAGTGCCGAGCGCGCGGAGATGCAGGTGGCCACATGGCTCGCGCGAAGCGCGCGCGACATCGCCGTCGCCCACGACGTGGTCGTGCTCCAGGATGTGCCCGACGGTCGATGCCGCGCGGTGTATGCGATCGGCATCGGAGCGCTCGAAGTCGAGCAGGGGTGCGTGCCGCTCATCGACGAGGTGCGCCACCGCGGCGTGGCCGTCGTCGTCACCGACGGCGCGCGCGAGCGGCGGATCGAGCTGCCGCCGTTCCTGAAGACGGGCGCGACAGCGCTGATCCCCGTGCGTGGCCAGGGCACGTACCTGTTCGTGCACGAGCCCCAGAGCGAAGGGCTCACCTCGGGGATCTTGCAGCTGCTCGTCGAGCTGTGCGATCACGCCGCCACGCTGCTCGCCAAGACGTACGCGGTGCCGGCGAAGCCCGGCGCGCCGCCGGCGATGGAGCGCCGGCTCGCCGCCGTCGTCGCCCACACCCGCACGGCCGCGGGCCCGGATGAGAGCGACTCGCGAGCGAGGATCGTCGACGCCTTCCGGCTCGCCGTCGAAGGCAATCAGCCGCTGCTGGCCGGCTCCGGGGAGCGCATCGCCGGGATCGCCGCCGCGATCGGGCAGCAGCTCGACATCGATAGCACCGCGCTCGACGACATCTACGTTGCGGCCTTGCTCCGCGACGTCGGCGAGCTTGGGATCGACCGCAAGGTGTTGGAGACGCCGGGCGAGCTGAGCGCGGAACAGCGGCAGATCGTGCGCAGCCACCCGGAGCTGGGCGAGACCATCCTCTTGGCGCTCGCGTTCCTTGGCGACGCGGCCCGCATCGTCCGCGCGCATCACGAACGGTGGGACGGCAGCGGTTATCCGGACGAGCTCGCCGGGGGGCAGATCCCGCTCGGCGCTCGGATCCTGAGCGTCGCTGACGCGTTCGTCGCGATGACCAGCGAGCGTCCGTACCGCGCTCCGCTCCGTCCCGCGGAGGCGATGGGCCTGCTCATTGCCGCTCGCGGCCGGGCGTTCGACCCGGACGTCATCGACGCCTTCGTCGCGTCGAACGCGTCGGGCGAGATGGGTGTCACCGGCGTATCGGCCCGCTGATGCCTGCGTTTTACCGCGGATACCTCTTCTGTGCGGGCCTCTCGTTGTGTACCCTTGCCTCCACGAACGGTCGCAGCGCGCGACATGCGTTCATCGATGCCGCGCGCAAGCCTGGTTCTGGACGGTCAGGCGCGCGAACCGTAGAGAGGTGCACCCTTGGCTGAGGCTGGCCGCCCGCAGTACAGCACGCCGCTGGCGGCCGACGACATGATCGGCTCACTGGCCACGCGCGTGCGCGAGCTTTCGCTTCGGGTCGCCCAACTCGAAGGCGAGCTCGAGGCCGCCCGCCGGCGCGTCGCCGTGTACGAGGACTTCGATGCGCAGGTCCAGGACTCTCTCTCGGCGGCTCTCCGCGCATCCAACCAGATCCGAGAGCGCGCGCGGGTGAGCGCCGAGGCGATCGCCGAAGAGGCGCGCGCGCAGCGCCCGTCGACCGTGGCCGAGCTCGATGCGATGCGCATCGAACGCGACGCCCTGCGTCGCGCGATCGACGGCGCCGGGTCCGGCGGATCTCGCGGGGCCTCGCCGGCCCCCACGATCCCGATGGCCGAGATGCGCACCGCCGCCACCGAGGCCCTGCGCGGCGTGTTCAAGGAGCTCGTCGCGGAGATCCGGTCGATGCCACAGGAGCCCCCTCGCCAAGCACCGGCCCCGATGCAGACCCCGGTACAGGCGCCGGCGGCGGCGCCGCCGCGTCCGGCTAACTCGCCGTCTCCGTATGCATCGCCTCCGGTCTCGCAGATGCCGGCGGCTCAACAGCCGGCCGCGGCGACGCCCCCGCCGCCGAGCATGCCTGCCGCGCAGTCCTATGAGGCGCCGCGGACTCCGGCGGCGCCACCGATCTCGGCTCCTCCGCCGCAAGCCCAGCCGTACCTGCCGCCGGCGCCACCGCCGGCGCCCAGCTACAGCGCACCTCAAGCGTCGGCATTCTCTCGTCCGACCGTCGTGCCGCAGCGGGAGCGCGCGGAGGTCGTCGAAGATGTCGACGTCGACATCGCGCCTGCGGCACCGCCGCCGGCCGCTCGGCCCGCCGCCGCGGCGGCGCCGGCCGCCCAGCAGCAGGCCCCCGCACCCGTAGCTGCACCTGCGCCCGCCGCGCCGGAACCCGGTCCTTCATCGACGGACGCGGTCGGCGAGATCCAGATCGTGCTTTCGCCGATCTCGTCGTTCCCGCGGCTCGTCGAGCTCGAGCGCCGCCTCCAGGGCATGCCGGTGGTGCGCACCGTGTACGCGCGCGACTTCCGCAACGGAGTGGCGACGCTCGCCATCGGGCTTCGACATCCGATGACGGTCGACGAGTTCGCAGGCTCGGTCACGAAGCTGGACTACCCGCGGCTGCGGATCATCTCCACCTCTGGGTACGTGCTCGAGCTGAGGATCGATACCGAAGCGTCGTCGATCGCGTAGTCCGGTCCGCTGCGAGGGATACGCCGATGACGATGCGCCTTGACGCGGATTTCTGGGCCGCCCGGATGGCGTTCTTGGGCAAGCTCGCGAACGCCGACGGCATCGCCGTGGTCCTCGAAGTCAAGAACGAGGGCTTCGTGACCTACGCGGGCGACAACGTGCCGACCGACCCCGGTTGGAACGGTGCCGTGGCGGGCCCGCTCATCCGCAGCGCGCTCTCCTCGCGCCAGCCCGGCCAGGAGAGCGTCGTGCTCCCGCTCGGCGACGGCCGGGCGGCGTCGACGATGTTCGTCGCGCCGATCGCGTGGAACGATCAGCTCGTCGGTGCGCTCGTCGCGTTGCGCTCGACCGGAGCCTTTGACGAGCGCGACAGCGCCGAGGTCGTCCGGCTCGCCGATCTCGTGGGCCTCGAGCTCGCCGAGGCGACCGCTCTCCGGCGCGCGCAATCGGCGCAGACCGAGCTCGAGACGCGGCTCAAGGCCCAGGCGAAGATCGCGGACGTCGCCCGCAGCACCCGCGACCCCGAGCAGCTCCTCGACCGCGCGACGGCCCAGCTCGCCGAGCTCTTCGGCGCGGACGGAGTGTCGATCATGCTCGCGGACGAGGCCGGCCAGCTCTCCGTGCGGTCATCCCTCGGCCTCACGGACGCGGCCAAGAAGGACAAGAAGCGGATCGGCGAAGGCATCTCCGGATACGTCGCGCAGAGCGGACAGTCGCTTCTGCTCACCGGTCAAGTCAAGGACCAGCGCTTCACGGGCAACGACCCGACCATCGGCGAATCGATCGTCGCGCCGCTGCGCGCTGCCGATCGCACGATCGGCGTGGTCAACATCAAACACACCTCGACGATGCGGGACCGCTTCACGCAGGCGTCCGTCGAGTCCTTGCAGCAGGTCGCGGCCGACATCGCAGCGTCGTACGTCGCGGCCGACGCGATGCGCCGCACGGAGGACGATCGCAAGCAGGCCCTCGTGCTGTACGAGCTCTCCCGGCTCGCGACGATGGGCAACGATCCGCAGCAGGACCTGGACACCGCCGCCGAGATGATCGCGGGGATGCTCAACAACGATGTGGTCGGCGTCTGGGCCCTCGAGCCCTCGGGCCTGCGGCTTCGCTCCGGCCGCGGGTATCCGGACCCGCGGCCCGGCTTGATCCCGCTCGTCGGCCTCGGGCCCGCGATGACCGTCGCCCTTCGCCAGCAGCAGATCGCGACCGCGCGGTACGCGATCGGGGACGAGCGGCGTCCGGACTGGGCGCCCGCAGACGCCTCGGTCTTCGTGCTGGCGCCGATCGGATCGCACGGGAACTATCTCGGGGCGCTCGTGCTGGGCCGCAAGAGCGGAAGCTTCAGCGACCCGGAGATCGACTTCGGGACCACGCTCGGGGAATACCTCTCCGGCCAGATGCAGAAGAACGCGGCCGCCGACTCCCAAGAGGTCGTCGCCGCGAATGAGCGGCGGAAGATCGCGCAGGAGATCCACGACGGCATCGCCCAGGAGCTCACCGGTGTCGTGCTCACGCTCGAGGCCTGCCAGCGCGCGATCGATCGCGATCCTGCGGCCCTGGCGGCCAGTCTCGCCAAGGCCTCCCGCGAGGCCCGCGCCACGCTTGCCGAGGTGCGCCAGTACATGGCGGCCCTTCGGGCGAAAGAGGGTGGCGAGATCAATCTGCCGTCCACGGTCGCGCGGCTGGTCGACGACATCCGCCGCCAGACCGGACTCCGCGTCGAGATGGAGGAGAACGGGCCCGAACGCGAGCTCGAGCCGCCGCTCGAGCGCGCCGTCATGCGGATCGTCGGTGAATCGCTGCGGAACGTGGCGCAGCACGCCCACGCCACCACGGCGAAGCTCCGCCTGGGCTATAGCCAGAACGACATCACGATCGTCGTCGAGGACGACGGTGTCGGCTTCGACACCGAGCCGACGATGTCGAGCGCGACGGAGAACGGTCACTTCGGGCTTGCCGGTATGCGCGAACGTGCTGAAAGCATCGGTGGGACCCTCACCGTGTTGAGCGAGCCCGGCCGCGGCTCCGTCGTGACCGCGACGCTGCCATTCTTGTTCGCGGAGGACCCGGTACGCGGGATGCGCGAGCCGATACCTGTCGTCGAGGACGTCGAGTCTCCGGCGGAGCGGAGCGGCCTGATCTCGAAGCTATTCGGCCGGTAGCGGACCCGCGACTTCCTAGCTGAGGAAGAACCGCCACACGAAGAGGGCGAGGGCCACCACGAACCCCATCACGATGAGGACGGCCACGATCATGCCGAGCGTCCCGCGCACGCCCGTCCCCACGCGGACGATGCCGAGGCTGCGATCGATCGCGCCGACGAGCTTGTCCGGCCGGGCGTCCTTGAGGAGCCAGGCCTTCGCGGCGGGGGCTCGCAGCATGAGGCGCTCGCCGCTCTCCGGGTCGCCCGACAGGATGACGCACGGGATGCCGAGGTCGAGCGATTGGCCGCCATCGAGTAGTACCCCGTCGATCAGCGCGGCGTCTGCTGGCCACGTCACCGCGGCCGCCTTCGCGTCGGCGAGACCCGCCACACGGCGCAGGTCGTAGAGGTCTTCGAGTCGAAGGACCGTTTCGATGCCCGCCCCGATGATCGGGTGGGGGGTCACGATCAGGACTCTCGGTCGGGCGATGCCCCGATTATTCGGCATCACCCGCTCGGGGGCCATCACAGTCCTGCTGAACACCCCCGACCGTGGGGTAGCCGCCAGCCCGCGAATCGTGCTCAATGAGCCGTAGATGACGGTCGAGCGCGAAGGCGAGTTCTGGCCGACCCGCATCGCGATGCTCGCCGAGCTCGCGCACGCCGACGCGCTCGCGATCGTGCTGAGGCCCCGCGACGAGGCCTTCGTCACGTATGCGGCGCACAACCTTGGCCCCGACTCGGCGTGGACCGCTGCGGCACCGACCGCGCTACTGGCCACCGCGCTCGGCGGCGCCCCGGGCGATGGGGCGGTGAGCCTGCCCCTGCTCGACGGGCGGGTGGCCGTCGCGATGCGCGCTGTGCCGGTGGCCTGGCGTGACCATCGGATCGGCGCGCTCGCGGCATTGCGCGTCGATGGCCCGTTCAGCGACGACCTATCGGTGAACCTCGACCGGCTCGCATCGCTCGTCGCGCTCGAGCTCGTGGAAGAGAACACGTTCTGGCGGATCCAGCGCGCCGCCGCGGATCTGGAAGCGCGCACGAAGGCGTCGAGCGAGCTGCAGGAGATCGTGCGCGCCGAACGCGATCCAGAGACGCTCCTCGAACGGGCGACGAGCGGGCTCGCCCGGGTGTTCGCCGCGGATGGTGTCTCGATCATGCTCGTCGACAACGGCGTGCTCACGGTGAAGAGCTCGATCGGATTACCGGACGACGCGAAGCGCGACCGCAAGCGGCTTGGCGAGGGCATCTCGGGCTTCGTCGCAAAGACCGGACAGCCGTTGCTCCTTCGCGGACCGGTGAGCGGTGACGAGCGGTTCAGCGGAAGCGACCCGTCGGTCGGGGACGCCCTTGTCGCGCCGCTCCGCAACGGCGACCACATCATCGGCGTCGTCAGCGTGAAGCGACGGGAGTCGACGGACCACTACGACGCAGCCGATCTCGACGCGCTGAGCGCGATCGGTGTGGATATCGCGGCAACGCTTTCATTCGTGGGCGCCGTTGCCCGCGCGGAGGAGGATCGCAAGCAGGCGATCGCGCTGTACGAGCTCTCGCGCCTCGGCACCCTGGGCGGTGAGCCGCAGCAGGAGCTCGAAACGGCGGTCGCGATGCTCGCGGACGTCATGCACCACGACGTCGTCGGCTTGTGGGTGCTCGGCGCCGACGGCTCGGCCACGCGCCGCGCGTTCCGCGGCTACGACACGGACGCGCCTGCGCTGATGGCAGGGGCCGCGGGCGCTGGACCGTTCGGCGATGCCCTCGCGCAGCAGCGTCCCGTGCGGGCCGACCGCGATGCGGCGGATCCGGCACTCCCCGTGTGGGCAGCCGCCGCGGCCGCGCACTACGTGTTCGCGCCGGTGAGCGCTCAGGGCAAGACCATCGGGATCCTCGTGCTCGGGCGTGGCGCCGATCCGTACACCGAGGCCGAAGCGGACTTCGCCGCGACCGCGGCCGAATACCTGTTCGAGCTGGTGCGGTCGACCGATGCAGCGTCCGTCGAGGAACAAGCAACGGCCGGCGAACGCAAGCGGATCGCCCAAGAGCTGCACGACGGACTCGCGCAGGAGCTGACCGGAGTCGTGCTGAGCCTCGAGGGTGCGCAGCGGTCGTTCGAGCGCAATCCGCAGCTGCTTGGGCAGCAGCTCGCGAAAGCGACGCGCGACGCGCGCGCGACGCTCGCGGACGTGCGTCAGTACATGGGCGCGCTCCGGCAGAGCGATGCGGGCGGACTGAGCCTCCCGACGACGGTGGCCCGGCTCATCGATGACCTCAAGCGCCAGACCGGCCTCGAGGTCGAGATGCAGGAGCACGGCAGCGAGCACGAGCTCGAGGCCGACCTCCAGCGCGCCGTCATCCGCATCATCGGCGAAGCGCTGCGCAACGTCGCGCGACACGCCGGCGCGAAGCACGCGACGGTCACGCTCGGCTACAGCGACACTGATGTCGTAGTGACGGTCACGGACGACGGAACCGGGTTCGACGTGCCAACGACGGCCGCGACCGCGGAAGCGAACGGGCACTTCGGCGTTGTCGGCATGCGCGAGCGCGCCGAGGCCGTCGGCGGCCGGCTCGCGGTGCGCAGCGCCGCCGGCCAGGGCACGACGGTGGAGGCGACGATCCCGTACGAGCAGTCGCGCGCGACCGTCGGTGCGCTTCGGGCGGAGCTGCTCGCGGCGGACGATCACGTGCCCGCGGCGCGTCCGGGGATCCTCGCGCGGCTGTTCGGCCGATGACGGATGCCCGGCAGATCCGGATCCTCATCGCGGATGATCACGCCGTCGTCCGGAGCGGCCTGCATTCGATCCTGGAGATGGAGGGCGATCTCACCGTCGTCGCCGAAGCGAGCGACGGCCATCAGGCGCTCGCGCTCGCGCAGGAGACGCTGCCCGACATCGTCCTGATGGACATCAAGATGGGCGACTGGGATGGCGTGACCGCGACGCGGCGCATCCGGAACTCGGTGCCCACGACGCGGGTCATCGTGCTCACGAACCACGACCAGGACGAGCTCGTGTTCAGCTCGATCCGGGCCGGAGCCTCGGGCTACCTGTTGAAGGAAGTGACCGCGGCGCAGCTCGCGAACTCGATCCGCACCGTCGCCGATGGCTTCTCCCTCATCTACCCATCGATCGCCGCTCGGGTCCTCGATGAGTTCGGCCGCTTGCGCACGACGCCGGTCGCCGCACCGGGCCAGGAGGAGGACGAGGGGTACCACGACCTGACCGGCCGTGAGCGCGAAGTGCTGCAGCTCATCGCGCAGGGGCGCTCGAACAAGGAGATCGGCGGCGAGCTCAAGATCAGCGAGCGCACCGTGAAGACCCACGTGTCGAACATCTTTGGGAAGTTGGAGCTCACCGATCGGACCCAGGTCGCGCTCTACGCCCATAGGCGGGGATTGGCCGACGTAGAGTCCTGAACAGGCGTTTGTCCGTCCTCAGCACATGTGTTCCCCAAGCGCACACCAATCTCCTACCAAATCCACATCTAGTGAGGGATGGGCGTACTTCCGCGGATTCGCGACAGTAACGGAGCCGCAAAGGCGGGCGAATAAGCCCTCCGAGCGGCTCCCGTCGGGCGGACGGTCGCAAGTAAGGGAGCAATCGCCGAGTTGGCTACCCGGATCCTCGTCGCGGACGATCACCTCGCTGTACGCGAGGGTGTCCGCGCGATGCTCGAGACGGAGCCCGACTTCGAGGTCGTGGGTGAGGCCGCGGACGGCTTCCAGGCGATCGCGAAGGCCATGGAGCTGCGTCCCGACCTGATCGTGCTCGACAACTCGATGCCCAAGATGACGGGCCTCGAGGTCGCGCGCAGCCTGCACGTGGACCTGCCCGAGACGCGGATCGTCTTCCTGACCCTCGATCCGGGGATCCGGGACGCGGCCCTGCGCAGTGGCGCCACCAGCGTTGTGCTCAAGGACGCGCCGCCGCGCCAGCTGCTCGACGCGCTCCGGCGCGCGGCCGGTCGCATCACCGATCCCGTCGACGGCGCCGCCGTCGCTCCGACGCGGGTCCTGCACGTCGCACCCACGAAGCAGAAGGCCGAGCGCACCGCGCTGATCATGCTGCCGGCGCTCACGCGACGCCGCGTCGTGGTCGGTGCCCTGCTCGCGGCGCTCCTGCTGCTCGTCACCGGTGTCGGGCTCGTCCTTCGGCCGACGGCCACGATCGCGGCGATCGACACCCGCGGACAGCTCACCGTGTTCGACGGGACCGTGCAGCTGCGCCACGCCGGCGGCAGCTACGTAGCCGCACCGAATGGCGCGTTCATCGGCCAGGGCGACAGTGTTCGCACTGCGGCCGGTGGCCACGCCGCGCTGTCATTCTTCGATCGTTCCGTCGTCGTATTCGACCCGAATACCGAAGTGACCATCGTCACGCTGAACACGACCGATCACGAGAACGTGAGCGTCGTGATGCAGCAGACCGATGGCACGACGTGGCACGTCATCGACCACCCGCTGCCGGCCAGCGCCAAGTACGAGGTCACCACCCCGAGCGCGACCGCGACCGTACACGGCACCGCGTTCCAGGTGATCGTCACGGTGCTCGGCACCGAGATCCTCACGACCGACGGCGTCGTGACGGTCACCGGCTCCGGTCAGACCGTGTCGGTGGCGGCCGGACAGACCACGACGATCGCGTCCCAGACGGCGCCCTCCGCGCCCACAGCGGTGCACATCGCAAGGCTCACGTTCGACTTCGATCAATCGACGAGCGCGCTCGTCGTGGACGCATCCGGTCGCACCGCCGGTGCACGCAATGGTGATGTGATGCGGTTCATCCCGGGCTCATCGGTCGAGCAACGCGACGGCCGCGTGCTCGTCACGATCCCAGGGACCGATCCCGGCCGCTTCAACACGATCATCTCCGCGACGAGCGCAGCTACGACGGTCGGTGAACGCGCCCAGCTGGTCTCGCCGGCCGGGAGCGTCGTGAGCTCGGTAAATGACATCCGACCGGTGCAAGCCGGCGTCGCGAAGGGCGGCGTCGTCCTCGAGGGCGTGACCCTCACCGTGATTAGCGACACGCAAGCGCTCTCGATCACGACTCCGGTCACCGTCTTCCTGCCGTCGGCACCGACGAGCAGCGTCGTGTTGGCCGGTCCTGCCGGATCCCCCGGTCCCGAGGGTCCGCCCGGTCCGCCTGGTCCTCCCGGAGCGAGCGGCGTTCCCGGCGCGACCGGGACGCCCGGCGCCAACGGGGCTGTGGGCCCCGCAGGCGTGGCACCGGCCGGCCCGCAGGGTGTTCCCGGCGCGAGCGGCAGGCCCGGTGTCGACGGTCTTCCGGGTCCGGTAGGTGCAGCGGGTGCGAACGGCTCAACTGGCGCGACGGGTCCTGCCGGAAGCGCGGGTTCTGCAGGCAGCCCCGGTACCGCGGGCCCAGCTGGTCCGGCGGGGATCAACGGCGCGAATGGCACGAACGGAATCGATGGCGCGACGGGCGCGACGGGCGCGACTGGTGCGACGGGAGCCAATGGTCCGAGTGGCGCAACTGGCGCTGCTGGCGCAACTGGCGCTGCCGGAACCAACGGAACGAACGGACTCAATGGCGCGACGGGTCCCACAGGCGCCAACGGCACGAATGGGACGAACGGGACGAACGGGACGAACGGGACGAACGGCGCGACCGGTGCAACTGGGCCGCAGGGTCCGACCGGTGCCGACGGCGCAACGGGTCCGAAGGGCGACACCGGCGCGACTGGGCCGCAGGGCCCTGCCGGTGGGCCGGTCGGTCCTACCGGATCGCAGGGTCCCGCGGGTCCGACTGGTCCGCAAGGCGATACCGGCCCGGCCGGTGCACAAGGTCCTCAGGGCGTGCAGGGCCTCCAAGGAACGCAAGGCGTGCAAGGTCCCGCGGGCGCGCAAGGTCCTCAAGGCGCGCAGGGCCTGCAGGGTCCGACTGGTTCGCAGGGAGCGCAGGGCGTGACGGGACCTGCGGGCGCCCAGGGACCCCAAGGTCCGCAAGGTGTCAGCGGTTCGACCGGCGCGACGGGTCCAGCTGGCGCGACAGGCGCAACCGGACCTGCTGGTCAGACCGGTGCGACCGGTGCCACTGGCGCAACTGGTGGGACCGGTGACATAGGTGCGACTGGCGCCCAGGGTATCCAGGGTATCCAGGGCGTCCAGGGCGACACCGGATCCACCGGCGCAACGGGCGCCACTGGTCCGATCGGCGCTACCGGTGCGCAGGGCACGACTGGCGCAACTGGTGCAACCGGACCGCAGGGCGCGACCGGCAACACCGGACCGCAGGGCAACACCGGCGCGACGGGCAACACCGGCGC
>JBBQZK010000008.1:0-52290 GCA_038207785.1 Candidatus Limnocylindria bacterium
TAGGTCACCTCCCTTCCTCGAAAAGTGTCAGCGCGTCGAGCGATCAGAACAGCCGCCGCTGCCGCCCGGTCATACGACCGGCCTGGCTGGAGCGAGCGAGCCATTCGTCGAATTCGCGTCGCGGGACGCGCCAGACCCGACCGACCCGGACCGCCGGAATGCGCTCCGGATCCGCGTCGTCCACTGCGCCGAGGCGGCGCAAAATGGTCGTGGGGTGAACACGCAGGCGCTTAGCCACCTCGTCGATCGTCAGGAATTCATCTTCTTGCCCGAGCGACGATGCGGACACTGCACCTCCTGCGGAGACAGCTGCTATGAGCATCACCTGCGTGGACGCACTCTACCTGCAGCGTCAAGTGGAATGCAAGCGCCGCCAGGCGCGAGCGAGGAGGCGGAGCGCTCGCCCGAGGCGCTCTTTGTTCGCCGGATCGTTGAGCCACCGGGACGCGCCGCTCGGATGCGGCAGCGGGATGAGCAACGCATCGCCGAGCGCCGGACTGCGCTTCGAGTGCCCGACCAGCAGGCTCAACGGGGCCTTCCCCCACAGGCGGTCGATCGCGAGCGTGCCGACCAGAAGGATGACCTCCGGCTTCACGAGCGTGAGCTCCGCGGCCAGCCACGGCGCGCAGAGCGCGATCTCTGGCGGTGATGGCCGCCGGTCCCCCGCCCCAACGGCGGCTTTGCCGGGAAAGCATTTTGTGATCGATGTGCGGTACGGCAGATCCTCCAGGCCGATACCCGCACGGGCCAGCCACCGGCGAAGCTCAGCACCTGCGCGGCCGGAGAACGGCAGCCGTGTGGTCAACTCGACGATGCCCGGGGCCTGTCCGATGATCATCACCCGGTCCGTGATGTCACCGGCGACGACCGGTGCCGCGAAATCGAGGTAGCCCGCGTCGACGCACTTGGTGCACGCGCGGATGCGAGCGTGAAGGCGCCGCAGCTCCGCTGCGTCGGGGGCCGGGCGTCGTACCTGCGCTGTCACGGCTTCACACGACGGTAGGAGTTGTGCATATTCGTGCGGTGCGGCTCTCGGCGCTGCAGCGGCAGCGTGAACGCCTCGCGTGGGCCGGCGGTCTCCTCGTTCCGGAGGTCTGACGCGGTTCGCGCGGGCGCTTCCGGCGCTCGGGAGCATCGGGCGACCGGCGAGCGGCATTTACCAATGGCGCGCGATGGATCACACCCGCTCGCGCGCCACGATCGCCCTGTTGCGGCCGTGGATCGGGACCGTCAAGCGACATCAGGCGACAGTGGCGATCGCCGCGGTCGACCAGCAATACGAGACGGGCCTCTACCGAGCGCGGCCACACCGGTATGTGGCGCCTCCCCAGCTGCCTCAATACGCGCGCTCCCCTGCTACGGCCGACCGAGAGAGGCTCGATCGTGCGTGGGCCGCGGGATTCTTGGACGCCGAGGGATATTTCGGTCTGGTCAGAGGCCCATCGAGGGCGGGCGGGCGGCCGTGGTACCGGATCCGCGCGTCCGCGAGCCAGCACGGCGAGCCTGGACGCCCGGCGGCGGTGCTCCGCCGGCTGCACGCGATCGTGGACATCGGACGCATCGAGCGGCATGGCGAGCCGGACGACTTCAAATGGGTGGCCGAAGGTCTGCCCGCCCTCGAGCACGTGCTCACGGTGGTCGGGCCCTGGCTCGGGGCCGTCAAGCGGGAGCAAGCACGCAACGCGATCGCCGCGTTCACGAGCCAAGTGCGACTCAAGGGCGGCAGCAGCAGCTGCAAACGGGGCCACCGCTACGACCGCCGCAAGTTGACCAAGGCCGGCCGCATGCGCGCCTATTGCAATACGTGCACGCGGTTGCGGGAGAGACGAAAGCGAGCCGGTGAAGGGATCGCTCCGCGTCCGTTCACGGACCTCGCGCGTCGCTACACTGAATGAATTCCGGCGGGGTGTGGCGCAGCTTGGTTAGCGCGCATGCTCGGGGAGCATGAGGTCGGAGGTTCAAGTCCTCTCACCCCGACAGTCTGTAACCTAGGAGGCGACGCCTCCGACCGCAGCGGGCACGCTGGCGGGCAGCGCGACGTGGAACGTCGTGCCCTTCCCCACCTCGCTCTCGGCCCAGATGCGGCCGTTGTGCCGATCGACGATCTCTTTCGTGATGAAGAGGCCGAGTCCCATGCCGCCGACATCGCGGGCCAGCCGGTCGGGGGAGCGGTAGAACAGCCCGAAGACGCGCGCCAGCTCCGCCGGACGGATGCCGATGCCGTGATCGGCGACGGTGAACTCGACCTCCTGGTCCCCCGAGCGCGCCACACCCACGTCGATCGCCCCGCCATCGGGTGAGTACTTCATGGCGTTCCCAATGAGGTTGTTCAGCACCTGCTCGAGATGGTCGCGATCGCCTCGGACATCCAGCTTCCCGTCGGGGTCGTAGCTCAGCTGCAGCTCGTGCTTGGCCGCCATGAGCTGATGGCGCCGCATAACTTCGGCGACGAGCTCAGGCAGGTCGATGTCGCTGACGCGCAGCTCGAGGCGTCCGGACTCGATGCGGGACACGTCGAGGAGCTCGTCCACGAGGCGCGCGAGCTTCGCCGTCTGGCGATGGACGACCTCGAGCTGCTCGAGCAGCGTCTCCTCCTCTTTCTTCCAGTTCTCTTCCGTCGGCCGGCCGGCGCCGAGGCGTCGCTTGATCCGGCGGACCGCGATCTGTACGAAACCCGACATCGCCGTGATCGGCGTCTTCAGCTCGTGCGACGCGATGGAGAGGAACTGTGACTTCAGCTTGTCCAGCTCCTGCAGCTTCTCGTAGCTTGCCTGGAGCTCGCCCCGCGCAGCATCGAGCTCGCGCACCCGGGCCTGGAGGTCGGACGTCGCCTGGCCGATCCGCTCCTGGAGGCCCGCGTTGAGCTCGTTGATCGTCCGGTTGGCCGCCTCGAGCTCGGCGACCCGCGCTCCCAGCTCCTGCCCGAGCCTGCGGCGCTCGATGCCGCGAGCGACCGTCGCGCGGAGCTCCTCGACGTCGGCGGGCTTGAGCATGTAGTCGTACGCGCCCTCCCGCAGCGCTTTGACGGCGGACTCGAGCGACGCGTAGCCGGTGAGCACGATTCCCACCGTCTCGGCCGACCGCTTGCGCGCCGCAGCGAGCACGTCCATTCCGTCGAAGTCGTCGAGCCTGAGGTCCGTGAGGACGAGGTCGAACTCTTCTGCGGTGATCTGCCGCAGCGCGTCATCGCCCCGCAGCGCGGTGGCCACGCTGTACCCATCCATCTCGAGGATGGCCGCCATCGTGATGGTGACGCTCTCCTCGTCGTCGACGATCAAGACCCTATGCGGCATCCGGCGGCGGACCTCCGATCGGGAGCGTCATGCTGAACACGGTCCCGCCACCGGGGCGGTTGCGCACCTGGAGCCGGCCGCCGTGGCTCTGGGCGATGCCAAGGCTCACCCAGAGGCCGAGGCCGGTGCCCTTCTCCCCCTTCGTCGAGAAGAACGGCTCGAAGATGTGGGGCAGGTACTCCTCGGCGATGCCGGGCCCGGTGTCGGCGACCTGCACCCGCACCGCATCCGTCCGGATGAACGCGGATCCCGCGTCGCGGTGCGACTCCGTCGTCACCGTGACGACGCCCCCCTTGGGCATCGCCTCCGCGGCGTTCAAGACGAGGTTGAGGATGACCTGCTTGATCTGGTCGGCTGACGCCATGACTCGAGGCAGGTCGGGCTGCAGCAGCCGCTCGACCTTCACGTTCCGCTCACGGAGGCGCTTTGCCACGAGGGCCTCGGCCTCGTCGATGAGCGCGTTCAGATCGGTCGGTGTGAGGTCGGCCGCCGGGCGGTAGAACCCGAGCATCTGCCGGAGGATCCGGCTCATCCGTTCGGTCTCTTTCATCGCGATGTTCAGGAACTTCGCGTTGGGATCGTCATCCGGGATCCGCTTCACCAGCAGGTAGAGCGCGTTCTGGATCGCCTCGAGCGGGTTGTTGATCTCGTGTGCGATCGACGCCGCGAGCCGGCCCGTGGCCGCGAGCTTCTCCGACTCGAAGAGCGCCTGCTCGAGCCGGCGGCGCTCCAGCTCGCGGAGGCGCCCGACGTCCTGCATGACCGAGACGGTCGCGATGGCCGCGCCGACCGGATCGCGTACCTCGTTCGCGGTCACCTGGAGCTCCAGCTCTTCGCCGGTATCGGCGTCGGTGAGCCGTAGCTCACCGGTGCGGCCGGATGCTGGATCCAGGGACAGCTGCGCGAGGAACGACGTGAACTTAGCGTCGTTGCGCATCGCGACCTGTGCGCGGCGCGACTGCACCAGCGGCTCGTGGGGCGGCTTGAAGAGGTGCTCGGCCGCGGCGTTCATGCTCACGATCTCGTTCATGTTGTCCACGACGATGATCGGGTTCGGCACGTTGCGGAGCACCAGATCGAGGCGGTCCCGCTCCATCCGGATCTCCTGGTCGACCGACTGGAGGCGCTGGATGTTCGCGCTCAGCTCTTGGGTGACGTGGCGCAGGTCGGTGACGTTCTTGAGGACCGAGACCACGCCCCGCGCACCGATGCGGTAGTTCGTAGCGGGCGAGGTGATGACCTCGAAGATGAGCTCGTCGCCTTCGATGGGGTCCACGAGCGTGAGCTCGCGGGTGCGTTCGATCGCGCTCTGCAGGTTCCAGGTCGAGAGCGCGGCCGTGAACAGGAAGTTGTTCATCGAGATGGCATGCGCCTTACCAGGGCTGTCGTCCTTGCCGCTCTTGAACAGCAGCTCCGCGCTGTGATTGGCGAGCACGAGCTCGTTCTGCTCGTCAGTGACCACAACGGGGTCGGCGAAGGCGTTGACCATCCACCAGAGCCATTCCTTCTCGATCGCGTGCGCTTCCCCGCCCAGGCGGAGCTCCGCGACATCGCGCGCCTGCGCGAGAAGACTGCCGGCCTGGTTCGCGAATGGCGCGAGGGCCTGCACGTCGGCGTCGCTCGCCGGGCTGCCCTTCGAGAGAATGACGACGCCGATCGGCGGCTCGTCGGGACTCCGGAGCGGTGCGACGACGAAGGAATCGAACCCCAGCTCCAGCAGGATGTCCCGCGTCGCGGGCGTGACGCGCGGATCGGCGGCGACATCGTCCACCCGTTGGGGCACGCCGGATTGGAAGGCGACGACGCTCGGATCCTGCAGATTGGCCAGCGGCACGCTGAACGCGTCGGCGAGGTGATCGGCGATGCCCCGGCCGAACCGACCGTGGATCACCCGCGCGCGCTCGTCCGCAAGGGCCACCAGCGCCCGCTCGTAGCCGAAGGCACGGGCCAAGCCATCAAGGACCGGGAGCATCGAGGCCTCCGGGTCATTTCCCGGACGGACCTCGCGCGGCGCGGCGTCCGAGTCGACGGCGAGACGCTGGGTCGCTCCGGCCATCAGCCGGTCACCCTCCGGCTAGCGTCGTTCAGCGGCGCCGGTCGGGGCCGACGACGGCGTGCCCGCCAACCCGCCGGATGCGAGCGAGCCGCCCGTCCCCGGACCCGCCGCCGGACGCGCGACCGTCGACGTTATGCCGAGGGCCTCCGCGTACCGCAGGTAGGTGTCGATCGATGCGACGACGACGCGGGCCTCCACCGTGATCAGGTCGATGCCGACCAGCGACACGCGGATCCAGGCATCGATGACGATGCCCTTGTCGAGGATCCGATCGAGGACATCGATGAGGCTGCTTCCACCAGAGGCGCGTTCAACAGGCATGTTCAGCTCCTAGACGGATTTTGGAGACGTTTGCTTGAGCTTGCGTTCCAGCTCGACGATCCGATCTTCGAGACGTTTGACTTCTCCCGCTGACGCATCACGGCTCGCTGACGCATCACGGCTCGCTGCGGCATCGCGGACGGCGGCGGCCGTCGCGGGCGCGACCAGGTTCTTGTCGTAGCGCCACCAGTTCAGACCGATCTGCTCGGCCTTGTCGATGGAGCAGACGAGAAGCCGGATGCGGATCGTCAGCAGCTCGACGTTCGCGAGCGAGATGCTGATGTCGCCGGCGACCACGAGGCCCTTATCGAGCACCCGGTCGAGGATGTCGATGATGCTGGTCGACGGCGCGGGCGAGAGACCGCGGCTGCTCATGCTCATTGGTCGGTCACAATAGCTTCCCTAACGGACCGAGGCCGAGATTGAGGTCGTCGGGGTCGAGTCCGAATAGCTCCGCCATCTCGCGGACCTTCGATTCCAGGCGCATCAGCGCCAGCCCGACGCGCTCGATCTCGTCGTCCGTGAGGGTGCCTCCATCCATCCGCCTGATCGCCTGGCGCTCCAGGACCTGCCTGAGGAATTCGACCAGCGTCAGGACCAGCTTCGCCAGACCCTGCTCGACGCCGTCGGGATCGACGTTGACCCGCTCGGGGAGGATGCCTCGGACCCGCTCGAGCTCGCGGCGGAGGGCCGCGATCTCATCGTCCATGACCGAGCTCTTCGGTGAAGCTGTACGGCGGCCACGGTCCGCTGACGACTCCGCGGACCCCCGACAGCGCGGCCACCGCCGCCGTCGCTCGCGCTTTCAGCGCATCACCGTCGTCCCTTCGGGCGAGCAGGGACATGGACAGCGCCACTTCGGCACTCGGGCAGGTTTCCTGCCGAGCGTCGGCTTGCTCGACCGCCAGCTCGCGCGCGAGGCGGGCAGCGAATCTCTCGGCATCGCGACGGCGGTCGTCCGTCACCGCGTGGGCGGCGCGCCGGCGTTCGAGGAACGTCCGGCCGGGACCGGTGAAGACGTGGCCTCGGCCTTCGTGCACCTGGGCATCCGTCCAGAGCAGGGTCACGGCGACCTCCCGCCGATCCGCGAGACGGTCGACCGCCGCGGCGAAGCGCTCCTGATCGATCTCGAGGGATCGCCGCGCCACGTCATCATCGGCGAGCCAGGTGCCGAACCGCACGGGGGCGCACGGGCCGGCGTCGCACAGGACCCCGACCAGGTCGTGATGCGCGAACGCGTCGTCGCGCGACAGCGTCGGCTCCCCTTCCCAGCGTGTCGCCCAGAGGCCAAGCTCGCCTCCCGTGATCTGCTCGAGCGGCAGCCCGCGCACGCCGGTGCCCGGACCGCCGGCCGAGCGCCTCGTGATCGCGTGCGCGAGGAGGCGGGTCACTTCGTGCGGGCTTCTTTCTGCGCGATCGTCTCGACCGCCGTGAGGATCAGGTTGAGGCCGAGGTACACGAGGTCGACGCCGGCCACGGAGATCGTCGCCTCGCCGGTGATGACGACCCCGCGGTTCAGAAGCCGGTCGACGAGATCGAGCACGCTCAGCTCTTCGTCCGGGAGCGCGGCCAGTGGACCGCTCATGCGAGATCGACCGTGGAGAACCGATACGCCGGCCACGGTCCGCTGAGGTCGGCGCTGTAGCCACGGGACGCCCACAGCTCTTCGAACGCCTCGCGCATGCGATCGAGGTCCGGCGTCGCATCGCGCGCGGCAAGCAGGGAAAAGCGCGCGAGCAGCGTCCCGCCGGCATCCTCGACCAGCGGCTCGCGGAACGACCGGTCGGATGCGCCTTCGAACGTCTCGACAGCGGCGCCGATGGCGGCGGCGTCGGTGGCCCGGAGCTCCTGCCGCTTCGTTTCGTCGAGCCGCCGGGTGGCGAGGTAGGCGCGGCCGGGCGGTGCCGCATCGATCTCGGCGCGCAGGGCGCGGAGCGCGGCGCTGCCCGATTCGAGCGCGGCAAGCGCCACGGGCCGGTCGCGTCGGATCGCCAGTATCCACTCGGCCTTGCCGCGAAGCGCGTCGAAGCGCGACGCGATCTCGGTTGCGCGATCCCTCAGCATCCGCGTGACACCCGCGCCGTCGCGGAACACGGTCCCAAAGGACAGCGGCACGAGCGGATCGCACGCTGCCGCGAGGGCGGCGTTGACCTCCTGATGGCGAACGGCACGTGGCGTCAGCCACTCCATGTCCGCCAGGTGCGCGTTCAGCGGCGCCTCGGCGAACTCCGCATCGGGGACGTCGCTCACCAGCGCCGCAACGTCGCCGTCCCGGAGCGCGCGGACGCGACCGTCGTCGAGGCCCCGCAGGGCGGTGGGCTCGGGGCAGGAGGCCGGAGCGATCGCGTACACGTACACGAGGCTCACGCCGGGCGGTCGAGCTCCTCGGGCGTTTCGATCACCGTCACTCGCTCCGATCCGGTTTCGGCGATGAGTCCGGCCATCTGCTCTTCGGCGAGCTGCCTGCGGTACGCGCGGATCGCGGAGAACTGCGCGAGCAGCGGCGCTTCGCGCCGGCGGAACTCCTCGTCGTCGATCTCTCCCTCTTCCAGCTGCATATTGAGCAGGATCAGCTGTTCCTTTACCGCGGTGTCGTCCGTCATCTCCTGCTCGGCCATCTCGAGGACCGTGCTGAAGCAGTACTTGATGCCAGCCGCGGGAAGCGAATACGGGAGCGTGAGCAGCTTGCCGAGGCCGAACACGGCCTAGACCGACGCCGAGCGCTCGAGCTGCAGGCGGATCGTCACGAAGTTGTACGGCGGCCAGGGCCCGGTGTACCGGAACGACAGCGTGCCCTCGAACTTCTTGCCGATGTCGTGCACCTTCGCGTCGAAGTGCTCCGCCTGGTCGCGGGCGACCAGGAACGCGGCGTTCATGATCATCTTGTCCCCGATCACCTTGTTGGATCGCGACGCGATGGCCGCGTCGCGGAGGTGGTCGTAGATCTCCCGGACGAACGAGTCGGACTTGTCCGTCAGCGCCTGCTCGACCAGGCGGCCGAGCTGCATGCGCGCGAAGTACGTCGAAGACTGCGTGTTCGTCTGGATCTCCGATTTCAGCCTGCGGATCTCCTCGTTCTGCTCCTCGATCTCGCGGAGCACCTGCTCGCGATCCCAGTTCACCTTGAGGCCGAACTCGAGCTTGTCCTTCATCTTGAGCAGCACGTCACGCAGCGCGTCGTACGTGTCCTTGAGGAATTCGACCGTGTCGTTGTCGGTCTTGAAGAGCGTGCCGAAGCTCATGGGTACCGGGGTGAAGCCATGCTCGTTCATCACGACTTCCTGCACGTGCTCGTGGGTCAATGCGTTCTCGCGCGTGGGGTCGTACACGATCAGCGGTGCCCGGCTCACGACGGCGGCAAGGTCGCGAAAGTGGATGGTGAAGACCTCGTCGGCGCGGCCGCCGATGCCGATGGTGCCGAACGTCCGCGGCTCGCCGGATTCGATGATGCAGTACACGTACACACCATCTTGCCCGGATTCGCCGTCGGTCACGGCGGTCATGCCACCCCGCTCCTCGCTCATCGGATACGAATACTACGTCGCGAGATTGAGGAATTCGCGCGTGAAGCCGTACAGCTTCTCGCGATCCTCCCGCAGCGCCGGCCGCAGTCCGTAGTGGTTGATGACTCGGATCTGCGCAGCGGTCCATTCCTTCCAGCACTCCGCGCACACGCGCTGCTCGATCTGGGCGCCAAGGTCGCCGGGCAGCCCGGTCTTGCCCGCGCCCTCGCGGGTCAGGCCGCAACGCGCGCACGTGACGATCACGAGACGAGGCCGAAGCGGTGGAGCGGGGCGTAGCGCAGCAGCGGCCGTCCGAGGATGGCCGACGGCGGGATCGGGCCGAATTGCCGCGAGTCGGTCGACTCGGCCGGGTCGGCGTGGTCGCCCTGGACCGTGACGCGGTCGCCATCCACGGCGCGGACGCGCTTCACGAGCAGTCGCTCGGGCGCGCGCGGGTCGGCCGCGACGACGACGTCGCCGGGCCGGGGTGGCCGCCGGAGCTGACGGACCAGCAGCCAGTCGCCATCGCGGAAGGTCGGCTCCATGCTGCGGCCCGCGACGGCGACCCTGAACAGCAGGGTCGCCGGTCTCACTTCTTGGTCGCCCAGAAGATGTCGGAGATCTCCTTGACCGCGGCCTGCAGCTCCGTTGCGGCCGCCTCGTCGACGTTCTGCTTGTTCTTGGAACAGAGCTTCGCCGCCTTCCAGAACGTGTCGTGCAGCTTCGGGTACTTCTCAAGGTGCTCGGGCTTGAAGTAATCGGTCCAGAGGATGAGCAGCTCGCGCTTGCAGATCTGGGCGTGCTCCTCCTTGACCGCGACGGAACGGATGTACGTGTTACGACTGGCGTCGTCCCCGCCGGTCGCCCCGGTGATCTTCTCGACCATCTTCGCGACGGTCTGCGCGGCGATCGTCGCCGCGGTCGGGTCGTAGATGCCGCACGGGATGTCGCAGTGAGCGTGCGCCACGAGCCGTGGCGCGATGAGCGAGCGCAGGTCCATGAGTCGTCCTCCCCGGTGGATGTCCTCGGATTATGGGCGCGGTCAGGGGTAGGCGTCGGCGAGGGCCACGTCGAGCGTCATCGTCCGATCGACGGTCACCGCGCGTCCCTGGACGCTGACGAGCTGGCTTGGGAATGGCGCGAAGAAGTCGAACGTGTACCGGCCGGCCGGCACTGCTATCGAATAGGACCCTGTTTCGTCGGTGTACGTCCCGGTCAGGAAGCCCTGGGCATCGGACACATTCACGGAAGCGCCTTCGAGCGGAACGCCGCTCAGGGAACGCAGGATCCCGCTCACCCGCAGCCCGCGCTGCAGCTTCACGTCGACCCGCTGATCCTGGCTCCGCACGGTGACCGTCGCCGCATCGAGCCACGTGCGGCCGCCGCCGACGTACTGCGGCAGCAGGTCGCTCGCGTCCGGCGGCAGCACCTGGATGAGATACGTCTCCGGCCGCGTCGTCACCCGATAGGCGCCGCTCGCGTCCGTCGGCCGGCAGATGCGGCCCGTGGGGAACGGCGTGTCGACGCACACGAAGGCGTGGAAGACCGGCGCGCCGTTCGCGTCGGTCACGTGGCCGACGATCGCTGGACCCGGGCCGAGCGTCTGGTCGATGGAGCGGTCGTGGCCCAGCTCGACGGGCGTCGCGCCGCCGCCCACGGCGGCGTCATCGAACCACTGCATCAGGAACGGGTCGTCGTCCGACGGGATGACCCACACCCAGTAGGTGTCGGGCTCCCGAAGCGCGACGTAGTGGCCGTGATCATCGGTGCGCTCGCATTCCCACGGCAGCGACTCGCTGAACCGGTGCGTGCACACCTGCGCCTTCTTCGCGGGCTGGCCAGTCGTGGTCTTGATCGTTCCCTGCAGCACGACGCCCGGCCGGAGCGCCACGTCGATACCGGAGGCATCGGCGCTTCGGACGTCAATGCTGTCCGCCTCGCCGCTGTTCACGCGACCGACGGCCCACTGCGAGAGGAGCCGCAGGCCCGGACCGCCGTCGAAGCGGATCTTGTAGAAGCCGGGTGTCACGTCGACGGCATAGGTCCCGTCGGCCTTCGTCTTCTCGCAGACGGTCGCGGCGAGCGACAAGGGCACCGCGCATATCGGGGCGAGGGCGACGGGCTTGGCGGACACGTCCCTGACGGTGCCGCTGATCCGGCGGATCCGCTCGAACTCCAGCCGCACCGACCCGTCGGCTGCGGTCAGGTCCGCACCAGCGAGCTCGCCGGTGCGACGCTGGCTCGCGGGCAGCTCGGAGCGCACCTGGTACGCACCTGCGGGAAGATCGAAGGTGACTGTGCCGTCCGGGCGGGTCGGCGCGCACGTCTGCACCCCCGACAGCGTCGACGCGCACACGCGCAGACCCGCGACCGGCCCATCGGCACCCGCGGCCACGACCTGAAGCCGGTGCGTTGCCGGCGTCGGCGCCGGAGTCGCCACGACGGCCGGGGCCGGCGCGGAGCACGAGAGGCCAATGACCGCCGCGATGAGCGCGACGGCGGCAGCCAGTGCGCGGGTCACCCCGCCCGCCGCGTGTCTCCCGCACGGACCCGGAGCAGACGGGAGACCTCAGCGAGCGGACCGGACAGCTCCTCACCCGGCTCGCGATCCATGAGACCGCGCATGGCTTCGCGCACCGGCTTCCCTTCGAACAGGACGCGGTACGTCTCGGCGACGATCGGCATCTCCACTCCAAGGGTACCGGCGAGCACATGGACCGCCTGGGTCGTCCCGATGCCTTCGACCACCTGACCGCCCAGGCGACGCCTGATGTCGGCGAGGCTGGCTCCGGTCGCGAGCGCTTCGCCGACCGTGCGGTTGCGCGAGTGCGTGCTCGTGCACGTTGCGATGAGATCACCAAAACCCGCGAGGCCGGCACACGTCAACGGGTCGCCGCCGCTCGCGAACGCGTAGCGCGCGATCTCGGCCAAGCCACGCGTCATGAAACCGGCCTTTGCGTTCACCCCATAGCTCATCCCGTCGATGGCGCCGGCCCCGAGCGCGATGATGTTCTTCAGCGCGCCGCAGAGCTCGACGCCGACGACGTCGTCGTTCGTGTAGGCGCGGAACATCGGCGTGCCGATGAGCACCTGGAATCGCTTCGCGGTCTCGCGGTCGGACGAGGCGATGACGGTCGGTGCCGGCAGGCCCGCCGCGATCTCGCGCGAGATGTTGGGACCGGAGAGCACCGCCACGTGCGCCGCCGGAAGCACGTCCGTCCAGAGCTCGCTCATGCGCCGCGCATCGTCGGGCGTCAGCCCCTTGGTCGCGGAGCACAGCCGGTGGTCCGGGCGGAGGAGCGGCGCGACGAGCTCGCGCAGCCCGCGAACTCCCTGCGCCGGTGCCGCGACGACGATGGCGTCGGCCTCGAGGGCTCGGGCCAGATCGGCGGTGACGTGCACGGCGTTCGGGATCGTGACGCCGGGCAGGTAGCGTGCGTTCTCCCGGCGCGCGGAGATCTCCGCCGCGCGAGCTGGATCGCGGGTCCAGAGGACCACGGAGCGTCCACCGTCGCGGGCGATGACCGTCGCGAGCGTCGTGCCCCAGGAACCCGCCTGGAGGACCGCTACGTCGACGGGGATCGGCGTTGCCCGAGCCGCGGCTCGCTGCCGCGAAGGATGCGCGCGATGTTCGCCCGATGGCGGATCGTGACGATCGCCCCGGCCACAAGAATGAATCCGAGGACGGCCCAGTGGAACGAGAGGTAGCCGGCAGCGACGAAGATGAGGTATCCGATCAATGCACCGCCGACGGACGCGAGCGAGCTCACGCTCACCATCCGCGTGAAGGCGAGCGCGAGCATGAACGCGACGACCGCGCCCAGCCAGGCCGGCGTAGCGACGAAGAGGAGCGCTCCAGAGCCGGTCGCCACGCCACGGCCACCGCGGCCTTCGAGGAACGCCGGCCAGCAGTGGCCCGCGACCGCGGCGATCGCCGCGACGGCGGTCGCGATCGTCCGCGCGTCGCCCGGGGCCTCCACGATGCGCCATGCCAGCCAGACCGAGACCGCGCCCTTGAGGATGTCGAGCACCGCGACGAGCAGCGCCGCACCGAGCCCGAGCGTGCGATACGTGTTGGTCGCGCCTGTCGATCCGGAGCCGACCTGTCGCAGGTCCACGTTCCGGTAGATGCGCCCGACGATGTAGCCGCTCGAGATGGAGCCGATGCCGTAGCCCACGATGCCGCACGCGAGGATGCGAATGAGGTCCATCAGTCGCGCGCCGCGCGGAACTGCAGCCGGATAGGTGTGCCGGGGAACGGGAACCGGTCGCGGATCTTGTTCTCGAGATAGCGCTGATAGGAGAAGTGCACGAGGTCCGGACGGTCGACAAAGAACACGAACGTCGGCAGGTGGGCATCGGCCTGGGTCACGTGATGGAACCGGACCTCCTTGCCGCGGACCGTCGGCGGCGGATGCGAGCCAATGGCCTCGACCAGGATGCGATGCAGCTCGGCGGTCGACACGTGCGTCTTCCGGCTCTCGACCACCCGGACGGCGTCGGCCAGCGCGTCGTCCACGTTACGGCCGCTCTTCGCCGAGGTGAAGTGGCTGGTCATCCACGGCACGAAGTGGAACTCGCGCGTGACGTCAGCCCTGAACCGTTCGGTCGTCTCCATGCCGCGGTCGACAGCATCCCACTTGTTGATGGCGAGGACCAGCCCCACGCCCGCCTCGAGCGCGTAGCCGGCGTTATGGACGTCCTGGTCCACGATGCCCTCGAGCGCATCGATGAGCAGGATCGCGACGTCCGCGCGCTCGATCGCGCGCACCGTACGCAGCAGCGCGTATTGCTCGATGCCGTGCGCGATGCTCCCGCGGCGGCGGATGCCGGCCGTGTCCACGAGGAGGATGCGCTTGCCATCGCGCAGGAGCATGGTGTCGACCGTGTCGCGGGTCGTGCCGGGGATCTCGCTCACGACGGCCCGCTGCTCGCCGACGAGGGCGTTCAGGAAGCTGGACTTGCCGACATTCGGACGGCCGATGATCGCGACGCGTGCGTCGTACGCCTCCTCGGAAGCCTCCTCCGCGGGGAGCGCCGCCACGACCGCGTCGAGGAGGTCGCCGGTGCCGGTGCCCTGGATCGCGGAAACCGTATGCACCTCGCCGAGACCGAGGGCGTAGAACTCCGCGGCCTGGGCCTCGCCCCGCCACGAGTCGCTCTTGTTGGCGACGATGAGCACCGGCTTGCGGCTGCGGCGGAGCCGATCGGCGACATCGTGCTCCACCGGGAGAATGCCGGTCTTCGCGTCGACGATGAAGAGGACGACGTCAGCTTCGTCGATGGCCGTCTCGGCCTGCGCTCGGACCGCCGCCTCCATCGGTCCGGCCTTCGGATCATCGAGGCCGCCGGTGTCCACGAGGGCGAACTCGCGGCCGCGCCAGTCAGCCGTCGCGTAGATCCGGTCGCGCGTGGTGCCCGGAAGATCCTCGACGATGGCGACGCGCTCACCGACGAGACGGTTGAAGAGCGTTGACTTTCCGACGTTGGGGCGCCCGACGATGGCGACGACCGCGCGGGCCACTTAGCTCGCGAGCGCTTCGGCGCGCTCCTTCACTTCCAGCAGGGTCTCCATGGGGGTCGAGCAGCCGCCGATGAGCCCGACGCGGTCGATGCCGGCGAGCCACGCCGCGTCGAGCTCGGTCGAATGCTCGATGTGATACGCGGTCTTGCCCTGCATGCGCGCGAGGTTCACGAGCTCGCGCGTGTTCGCCGAATTCTTGCCTCCGACGACCACGATGACGTCGGTCTCGCCCGCGAGCTCGGTCGCCGCCTGCTGGCGCTTGATCGTGACCGGGCAGACGGTGTTGAAGACCTTCAGCTCCTGGCTGATCTGCGCGACATGCCCGACGAGCTCCTTGAAGGCCCACGGGGGTTGGGTGGACTGCGAGACGACGCCGGCCTTCTTCATCTTCGGCAGACGCTCCCACTCCTCCTTCGTCTCGACGATCACGTGATCCGGCCCGGCGAAGCCGACGAGGCCGACCACCTCGGGATGCTGCGGCGTGCCGAGGATCACCACTTTGTATCCCTCATCCGCCAGCTGCTTGGTGAAGCGCTGGGCCCGCAGCACGAGCGAGCAGGTCGCGTCGATGCACTGCAGACCCTGCTCCTCGATGCGCTGGCGCATCGCCGGCGGGACGCCATGGGCCCGGATGACGACGATCCCGGACTCGGCCTCGCGGGGGTCAGCGATCACCTTGACGCCGCGCGCGGCCAGCCGTTCGCTGATCTTCGGGTTGTGCACCACCTGGCCCAGATTGAAGACCGGCCTGCCCGATTCGGAGGCGGCTTCGGTCAGCTCCACGGCCTTTTTGACCCCGAAACAGAACCCGTTCTCGCGCGCGAGGAGGACTTCCACAGCGATAAGTGTAGGCGCCCGATCGGCTCTGGAACCCCCTCTTTATTCGGTGTAATAGCCGCGCATGCGGGGTGGCAGCAATTCGGCGACCTTCCGCATGATCGCATCGGCAACATCCTGATCCGACGCACCCGGGGCGAGGCCGAGCTGATCGATCCCGAACGGCTCACCGACCACCACATGGATCCTCGAGCGGAACAGCTTCGCTTCGGCCGTACCGATGAGTCCGACCGGCAGGATCGGCGCGGCGGACTTGCGGGCGAGGAACGCGATGCCCGCTTGCGCGCGATGCAGCGCCCCGTCGCGGCTGCGGGTCCCCTCCGGAAAGAAGGCCAGCGGGTTTCCGACCCGCAGCACCTGGAGGCACAGCACCAGCGCGCGCCGATCGCCGGCGCCGCGGCGGACCGGAAAGCACCCGATACCCCGCATGAGGCCACCGATAAAGAACATCCGGAACGCTTCGATCTTGGCCATGAAGCGCAGCGCGACCCGGAAGGTGAACTCGATGGCCGGCGGATCCTTCCAGTTGCTGTGGTTCGCCACGACGATGTACGGCCCGTGCGCCGGGATCCGCTCGCGTCCGTCGATCGTCATCGCGTACAGCGCGAGCCCGACCGCGCGTACCGGGCGGAACAAGATCTGCCACACCCACAGTCGCCCCTGTGGCCAGAGCGGATCCCCGAGCAGGCCGATCAGGCCCGTTGGATCGCCGCCAGCACTTTGTCGAGCGCTTCGCGGACGGAGAGCTCGTCGGTCTGCACGATGATGGCGTCACCGGCGGCCTTGAGCGGTGACACGGCGCGCTCGGTGTCGAGCTGATCACGCCGAAGTATCTCGTGCAGCAGATCCTGCCGCGCACGCCGCTCGCCGCGCGACGCGAGCTCCTCCTCGCGGCGTCGTGCGCGCTCGCTCGCGGATGCCGTGAGGAAGATCTTCCGCTCGGCCCCGGGAAGCACGACGGTGCCGATGTCGCGACCCACCATCACCACACGACCCTGACCGGCCAGCGTGCGCTGCTGCTCGACCATCGCGTCGCGTACGCCGGGCACGCGCGCGACCTGCGACACGATCCGGTCGATGTCCATCGAGCGGATCTCCCAGGTGACGTCGCTGCCATCGAGGAGCACCGTGTATGCGCGGCCATCCTGCTTCGTCGGGGGTCCGATCATGATCCGCACGCTCTTCGCGAGCTCGCTGAGCGTCGGGCCATCGTCGGGATCGATGCCCCGACGCATCGCGGCGAGCGCCACCGCGCGATACATCGCGCCCGTGTCGAGGAACAGATATCCGAGCCGCTCGGCGACCAACGCCCCGATCGTGCTCTTCCCCGCCCCCGCAGGGCCGTCGATGGCGACGGTCCGTGGCATCGGCATCAGCGGGCGGCCTTCAGGGCCGCGACCTCCCGTTTGGTGAGCTCGCGCCACGTGCCGAGCGGAACGCCGCCGAGTGCCAGCGGTCCCATGCGCACGCGGCGCAGGCGCGTGACCCGCAACCCGACGGCCGCGCACATTCGGCGGACCTGACGCTTCCACCCCGTCTGCAGGACGAGCCGCAGCCGGCCCGGGGCGACCAGGCGAAGGCCGGTGAGCTTCGCGACACCCTCTTCGAGCCTGACGCCGCGGCGCAACGCGGAAAGCTGCTCCGCTGTCGGCTCGGGCTCGACGTCCACTTCGTACTCGCGCTCATGCCCGAAGCGGGGATGGAGCACGCGCTCAGCCCATGCACCGTCGTTCGTAAGGAGGAGCAGACCCTCGGAGTCCGCATCGAGGCGGCCGACGGGATACAAACGCTCGCGGGCGCCGACGAGGGACACGACCGTCGGCCGGCCGCGCTCATCACATGCGGTCGAGACGACGCCGACCGGCTTGTTCAACAGCACGTAGCGATGCGCGACGGCGGTCGCGCCACGCGCGCCGTCGACCTCCAGCGGTGCATCCGGCGCGAGCTTCTGTCCGATCGCGACGCGGCGGCCGCGGCTCGTCACGCGGCCCGCGGCGATGAGCGCCTCGGCATGACGCCGCGAGGCGATACCGCGCTCGGACATGAGCTTCTGGGCCCTCGCTGCCGCGCCCTTCACGGACTCGGCACCCGTTCATCCTCGCTGCGCACGCCCTCAGGCGAGAGGACCGTCGGGAGCGCGTCGAGCGACGCCAGCCCGAAGCACTCGAGGAACTCCCACGTCGTCCCGTATTCGAATGGACTCCCGGGCGCCTCGCGGCGGCCGAGCTCCGCGATGAGCCGCCGCGACATGAGGGTGTAGATCGTCTGGTCACAGTTGACGCCGCGGATCGACTCGACCTCGGCGCGCGTGACCGGCTGCCGATATGCGACGACCGCGAGCGTCTCGAGCGCGGCCGACGAAAGACGGAGCCGATCCGCGCCGAGGTACGTGGCGACATGCGGGGCCATCTCCGGCGCGGTCACGATCTGCCAATCGTCGCCTTCGTGCTGCAGGCGAAGGCCGGTCCCGCGGTACCACTCCTCGAGCTCCCCGAGGGCCTCTCCGACGGCTTTGGCGCCGGCGCCGATCGTCCGGGCGAGCTCGGCGCGGCTCACGGGCTTCTCGGCGACGAAGAGGACGGCCTCGACCGCGGCGGCCACGGCAGAGCGCGTCATTCGGTGAGCCCCTCCATGCGCTGGACCTTCCGCTCGATCCGGATCTCGCCGAACAGCTCGTCCTGCGTGATGTCGATGGCGAGGCGGCGATACAGGTCGAGCAGCGCGATGAACGTCACGATCGCGTAGCCGAGCGTCGGCCGGTCACCAAGGAGCGTAGCGAACGTGACTTTGGGCCGTTCGGCCATGAGCGCCTCGATCTCGGCCGTCCGCTGCTCGACGGAGTAGCGCTCACCCGGGACCTCCACGTCCTCCTGGGTGCGCCGGGTCAGGGCCATGACCTTGAGCCATGCGGCGGCCAGCGCGTCGGGGTCGCCACCCTTCGGCGGAAGCTCGACCGTCCCGCCCTCACGGTGGAATGCCCGCTCGCCGGCGCGCATCCGATCGCCGAGCGCCTCGGCCCGCCCCTTCGTCGTGGCGTACTCGATGAGCCGCAGCCGGAGCTCCTCCTCCGTGTCCAGCTCCTCGTCGTTGGCGGCGGGCGTGAGGGATGGCAGCAGGCTTCGGGCCTTCAGCAGAACGAGGCGGGACGCGATGTACAGGAATGCCGAGACCTCGTCGGCGGGGAGCACGGCCATGCGACGCACCCGCGCGAGGTACTCATCAGCGAGGTCGCCCAGACGCATGGTGAAGATGTCGAGCTTCTTCTCCTCGACGAGCTCGAGGAGCAGGTCGAGGGGGCCCTCGAAGCCGACGATGCTCACGTCCGGCGGGCGCGGGCCGACGGGCATCACGGCAGCGCCTCGCGATCCGCGCGCGCGAGCATCCGCGCGTCCGCGCCGTTCGGCGGGCCGTGATGTCCGGCGATGAGGAAGACGACGCGGTCCGATGCACCCTGTCGCCGCGCCTCCTCGGCACCACGGCGCGCGTGATCGAGATATCGCGCGAACGTGGAATCGCCCCCGGCAAGCTCGCGACGAACGCGCGGCGCGATCCGTGCCAGGAGCACGCCCGCGATCCGATGCCAGAGTCGCGTATCGGGGGGCTTGGCGATGTCGTGCAGGAGGCCGGCGCTGATGAGCTCATCGTCGGCGCCGAGCCCCAGGAGGATCCGCGCGGTGCGCTCGGCGTGGCGCGCGTCCGCAGCGGACCTGGCCGCGACGACGCGCAGCGTTTGCCGCGCGCGGTCGAGCATCAGAACAGCCGCGATCCGACGAGGAGGTTCGCGAGCGCCTGGGCCGGGCCGAACACGATCTGGAAAAGGATCCGCTGGCCGACGAAGAGCAGGAGCAACAGCAGCATCGGTCCGTATTGCTGGAACTGGCGCCAGGTGTACTGCTGCTGCCGCGGAAGCAGCCCGTACACCACGTTCGAGCCGTCGAGCGGGGGTATCGGCACGAGGTTGAAGATGCCGAGCACGCAGTTGAAATACACGACGAATGCAAGGACCTCCGTGTACGCGCCACCGAACGGATCCGCCGCCCCGAACCGCAGCGGAATGGCGCAGAGGGCGGCGATCGCAAAATTGGCGGCCGGGCCGGCCAGAGCCACGAGCGCGACGGAGCTCGAGCTGCGCAGGCGGGATTCGTTGAACGGAACGGGCTTGCCGTAGCCGAAGCCGGCGACGATCAGGAGCAGCGTGCCGAACAGATCGAAGTGGGCCATGGGGTTGAGGGTCATCCGGCCCATGAGGCGCCCAGTGTCGTCGCCAAGCCGGTGGGCCGCGTAGGCATGCATGAACTCGTGGACCGTGATGCCCAGCACGATGGCGACGATGAAGGCGACGAACGCGATCGGATCGCGCGCCGCGTTCTGGATCGGACTCTGAAGGCTCCCCGTGAGGAAATACACGACGAGCAGGACCAGCGCGATGAGGAGCATCGGATTCGTGCCGCCCGGTCCCCGGTATCCACGCGCCATCACCGTGGCGAGTCTATTGGCGCGGAGCGCGCGGTCGTTGACCGAACGTTGACCTTTCCCGATACCGCTCCTTCACGACGGCGTCGACGCGCCGCGGTCCAATGCACGTACGCGATCTCGCGACCTTGGTGGATAGCGGTGGGAGGCAACAACATGCGTCGGAACGGTGTGTCGGCGGTCGCCCTGGCGGTGCTCATGGTGGTGTCCGGCCAGCTGGCGATGGCGGGCGAAAAATGGTGCGCGGAAGATCCCGTCCTGACCATCGATGGCCGGACGGTCAGCTACACGGCGTCGTTCCCCGCGGCATACCTGGACGGCACGACGGTCAATTGGACGTTCCACATTCCGGAGAATGTGCTGCTCGCGACGGCCATCACACCGCCGGCGCTCGGCTCGCCGGAGATCCCGTCGACCGTGCGCATCGTGCGGGACCTCCCGTCGTACGAGGTGCTCGCGAACGCGACGGTCATCACGACGGTGACGTTCACTTCCAGCGCGTCGTTCGACACGAGCACCGCGGTGAAGGGGCTCAACGCGTCCTGGACCACGTATGCCAGCCGGTCGAACAAGAAGCTCACGTTCAGCACGGGCTTCAGCGCCCTGCCGCTCCTCTACTAGCGTGGGGGCGCTCCGCCCCGCCCTGCGGGCGTACATCGCGGGCATCGCGATCGTGGCCGCCGCCGGCCTCGCGTACGCCGGCGCGCATGTCGGCGCCGGGCGTGGCGATCTGCTGACGGCCGCGGTCCTAGTGGTGGTGGCGACGGTCGCGCAGCTCCGGCCGGTCCACCTGACGCAGAAGACGAAGGTCACGGTGGAGGACGCGGCCACCTTCGCGGCGGCGCTCCTCCTGCATCCCGCGCTCGCGATGGCCGTGGCGGGGAGCTCGACGGCGCTGGCCGGCCTGCGGGGCAGAGGCCCCTGGTACAACCAGCTCTTCAACGTCGCTGCCGGCATGCTCGACACCGGGGCCGCGGCGTTCACCTTCGGCGTCGCGGGCGGCGGGGCGGAGCCCGGGCTCTCGACGGCCCCGGCGATCGCGCTCGCCGGCGGGGTCAAGCTCGCCCTCAACGCATCGGTGATCGACCTGGCCGTGGCCCTGCAGCTACGGCGCCGGCCGTTCGCCAGATGGTGGGCCCGCCACCGCCGCGACCTGCGCGAGCTCGTGGCCCTCTACGTCGTCGGCGGCGTGGCCGCGTCGGCGGCGATCGATCCGCGCATGCTGCTCGTGCTCGGCGCACCGTCCGCGCTCGCGTACGTGGCGCTGCGCAGCAGTGCCCGCATCGAGAAGCGGACGAAGCAGGCGGTGCACGCGCTCGCGGGGCTCATCGAGCAGCGCGACCATTACACCTACGGCCACTCGCGGCGGGTCGCCGACTACGCCGAGCGACTCGCTCGGGCCATGAAGATGCAGGGCTCCCAGATCGATCTCATCCGCGAGGCCGCCTTGCTGCACGACATCGGAAAGATCGCGACACCCGATAGCGTCCTATTGAAGCCGGCCGCACTCGATACCCAGGAGCGGGAAGTGATGTGCGAGCACGCCGAGCATGGCTACGTCCTGCTCGAGCAGCTGCCGGCATTCTGGGAAGGTGCCGACCTCGTTCGCGCACATCACGAGCGCGTCGACGGTGGCGGCTACCCGCGCGGTCTGCGCGGCTGGGAGCTCCCGATCGAGGTATCGATCATCGCGATCGCCGACAGCTACGACGCGATGACCACGGACCGCGTCTACCGGAAGGCGCTGCCGTGGCCGGCGGTCCGCTCGGAGCTCGTGTCGGGCCGGGGACGCCAGTGGCACGAATCGGTCGCCGACGCGTTCCTCGCGATGGTCGAATCGGATCGCGCGGCGGCGCTGGTGGAGCGCGCGGCCTAGCCAGCCACCCGGCCGAGCACGAGCTTTCGCGGCGGTACGGCTCGCGTGCTCCACGCGAACGCGGACCGCACCGCATCGATGGCCGCGGCGTCGCCCGGCCGACCGGCGTGATGGACCTCCGCGAACACGTCGCCGCGCAGGACGCGGCCGCCCACCTTCGCGTGGAGCACGATGCCGGTGCGAAGGTCGATCGGGTCGCCCTTCTTCTCGCGGCCGGCGCCGAGCCGGACCGACGCGAACCCCACCGCGTCGGCAGCGATCCTCCGCACATACGCGGTGCGGAGCGCTCGCAGCGGCTCGATGTGCGGCGCCCGCGGCAGGCGCGAGGGATCGTCGACCATCCGCGCGTCGCCGCCCTGCGCCGCGACGAGCTCGCGGAGCTTGGCCAGGCCACTGCCGTCGGCGATCGCGCGGTCGATGCGGCGGAGCGCGGACCCGCGGTCGCGGCTCTTGCCGCCGAGGACCAGCATCTCCGCGCCGGCCAGCCGGGTGAGCGCGATCAGGTCAGGCGGCCCCCCGCCGCGAAGGACGGCCATCGCCTCGGCGACCTCGAGGCTGTTGCCGATGGCCATGCCGAGGGGCTGCTCCATGTCGGTCAGCTCGCAGCTCACCCGAAGGCCATGGGCCGTTCCGATGGCCACCATGGTCCGTGCGAGCGCGCGCGCCGACGGGAGATCCTTCATGAATGCGCCACTGCCGACCTTCACGTCCAGAACGACGGCGTTCGCGCCGGCCGCGATCTTCTTCGACATGATGCTCGACGCGATGAGCGGGATCGCCGGTACGGTGCCCGTCGTATCGCGGAGCGCATACAGCTTCCCGTCCGCGGGGGCGAGGTCCGCGGTCTGGCCGGTGAGCACGATGCCGATGCGCTCGAGCTGAGCCAGGAACTCGGCCGTCGACAGATCGACCCGGTAGCCCGCGAACGATTCGAGCTTGTCGAGCGTGCCGCCGGAGAAACCGAGGCCGCGGCCGCTCATCTTCGCGACCGGCAGTCCGCATGCGGCGACCAGGGGCGCGACCGCCAGCGTCGTCTTGTCCCCCACGCCGCCGGTGGAGTGCTTGTCCACGACGCGACCGAAGCGCCGCAGATCGAGACGCTCGCCCGAGGCGACCATGGCCGCCGTGAGATCCGCGGTCTCGCGCAGGTCCATGCCGCGCCACACGACCGCCATGCAGAACGCGGCCATCTGATAGTCGGGAATCTCGTCCTTCGTGTATCCGTCGACCAGGAAGCCGATCTCGGCGGCAGTGAGCTGCTCGCCGTCGCGCTTCTTCTCGATGAGCTCGACCGTCCGCATCGTCAGACGATCCTGGCGGCGATGCGAGTCGGCATCTACGCGCGCACGTACTCGAGCAACAGGTTGCCGGAGTCGAAGCGCCGCGCGTCCGTGAGCCGCAGATGCAGCGGCCGGGTCAGCGATCCGAACATCGCCTTGCCCTGACCAAGGGCCACCGGCGCAATGAGGAACCGGAGGTCGTCGATGAGGTCCGCGTCGGCGAGCGTCGCGAACAGGTCGGCCCCCGCTCCGAGCATGATCGGAGGGCCGTCGGCGGCTTTCATCGCTCGCACCGCCGGCACGACATCGCCCTCGAGCACCCGCGCATTCGGTCGAAGCGTCGGGTTGCCGCGGGACACGACATGTTTGGGCGTCTCCCGCCAGAAGCGGGCGAACTCCGCTTCCACCGTGGATGTTGCGGGATCGTCCATATCGACGTCGTCCCAGTAGCCCATGACCTCGTACATCCGGCGGCCGATCACGACGTCACCAGCGTCACGCAGCAGGTGATTCGCAAAGCGGTGCTCGGGCTCCGCAGGCTCGAGCTCCGCCAGACCTCCTGACGGGTCGGCGTACATGCCATCGGCGGTCAGGATGATGAAGAACCCCAGGCGTCGCGTCATGCCGGGCCGCCTTCTTCTTTCAGGATCTTCTTGCGCAGGAGCGTGAGGAACGGCCGCATCGTGGCGGTGCGCACGAAGCGCGCGACCGGCGCGGCCCGGCGGACCTCCATGCGGTCGCCAACGCGAAGGTCGTGCTCCTCCTGGCCGTCGAGCGAAAGCCGTGCCGGTTCGTCGAGCACCTCGAGCGAGATGGTCTGGTCGACATCGAGCACGACCGCATTCGGGAATGACAGGTGGGGCGCGATCGGCACGATCATGATCGCCCGCGAGGACGGGAGGATGAGCGGGCCCCCGACCGACATCCCGTACGCCGTGCTGCCCGTGGCCGTGGCGACGATGAGGCCGTCCGCCCAGTACACCGTGAACGGCGAGCCATCGATCCTCACGTCGATGTGGATCGAGCGCACCTGCGCGCCACGGGCGACGACGACATCGTTGAGCGCGAGCGCCGTCACGTCGGGCTCCGAGGATCCGTTGCGCCGCAGCGTCGCTTCGAGCAGGGTGCGCTCCTCGGTGGTGCACCGGCCGGCCGCGATCTCCGCGAGGAACCCGTCGAGCTCCCCCAGAGCGCCGCCGGCGAGGAAGCCGAGACGCCCAAGGTTCACGCCGAGGATCGGGATCCCGAGGGGCGCGACGGCCCGTGCGGCCCGGAGCATCGTGCCGTCGCCACCGAACACGATCGCGACCTCGGAGCCCTTCGTCTCGCGCGCGAGCGCGGGCGAGTCGAGCTTCACCTCGACGACGTCGTGGCCGTTGGCCCGAGCACGCGTGGCCGCCTCGCCGGCCGCGCGGATCGCGACATCCCAGTCGGGGCGTACGGCGAACGCGAGCTTCACAGGGCGGCCTCCGCGGCGCGCTCGCGGATCCGTCCCGGCGGCAGACCGGCGTCTCCGTTGCGGCAGTGGACGAAGATCTCGATGTTGCCCTCGCGCCCCGGGAGTCGCGACGTCACGATCGCGACGCACCCGAGTCCGACGGCGATGAACGCTTCGCAGACCGCGACGACGGCCGATGCCCGGTCGCGGGGATCGCGAACGATGCCGCCGGGACCGACAGCGTGACGTCCGGCCTCGAACTGCGGCTTGACGAGGGCGATGACATCTCCGCCCTCGCGCAGGTGGCGGAACGAGGGCAGGAGCGCGATCCGCAACGAGATGAAGGACAGATCCGCGACGACGAGATCCACGGCCTCGGGAAGCTCGAAGCCCTCGCGCGCGTTGACGCCCTCCCGCGCCGTCACGCGATCGTCGGTGCGGAGTCTCCAATCGAGCTGCCCCTTGCCCACATCGATGGCGTACACGCGCAACGCACCGCGCTGCAGCACGCAGTCGGTGAATCCGCCCGTGGATGCGCCGACGTCCAAGACCACCTTCCCGGCGACGTCGATCCCGAGGTCGTCCAGCGCCGCATCGAGCTTCTCGCCGCCGCGCGACACGAACCGCGGTCCCTGGCTGACCGTGATCACCGATCCATCGGAGACCGGCGCGGCAGCTCGGTCAGCGACCTCACCGTCAACACGCACGACGCCGGCGAGGATGAGTGCCTGCGCCCGTTCCCGGCTCGGCGCGAGCGAACGCTGGACCAATAGCTGATCGAGCCGTATGCGCCCGGCGCGGACCATCACCGCCGAAAGCGTATCCCTAGACTTCGCGCGATGCCGAAGCGTTTACCGCGTTCGCGCACGCTGAAGGGTGATCCGAAGCTCGCGTACTACGACTCGGCGGGCGGCGCGCCCGGGGAGCCGCCGATCGTGCTGCTGCACGGGGCGACGTTCCGCTCCGAGGACTGGGAGAACATCTTTCCGCGGCTCGCGACGCGCTATCGCGTGATCGCCTACGACGCGCGCGGTCACGGCAAGAGCGGTCGGGCCGCGAGCTACGCCGTCGACGCGCTCGCCGCCGATCTCCTCCGCATCATCGACACGGTCGCTGCCGGGCCCGCCATCGTCATCGGCCACTCGCTGGGCGGTGCCACCGCGCTCGTCGCGGCGGCCGAGCGACCCGGCGCGTTCCGAGCCCTCGTGCTCGAAGAACCGGTGGTCGATAACTGGGATCGCGACTGGCGCGGGCAGTACTACACGGACGTGCGCGCCGCGCTCGACAAGAGCGCCGAGCCGTCGGCATTCAGGCGCGCGATCGCGTCGCTGCCGCTGCCCGCGCGGGGTCCGCGCGGCGAGCGCACGGTCGGTGAGGTGCGCGGCTTCTACGCCGCCGAACGTCTTGCGACGTATTACAAGGACGTGGACCCGGCATTCGTCGAGCAATTCGGCCACAGCAAGCCAGACGGCCACCAACGCGTCGTCGCCGCGGTGCCATCAATGCCGACGCTGCTGCTCGCCACAGGCGCGGCTGACGGGAGTGCGCTCACGGATGGGGAGGCGGATCGGCTCGTCGCGAAGTGGCCCGATGCGCAGCTCGCGAAGTTCCCCGGCGTGGGCCATCGCATCCACGGCCTGCGGCCGGAGCCGTTCCTCGAGGCCCTCGAGCCGTTCCTGCGGAAGGCGCGCGTCAGCCGTCCCTAGCGGACGGTGATCGTCCAGAACGCGCCGGAGTCTTCGAGCCAGCTCGCACCGTCGATGACCCCGCGCACGTCGAGCCGGTACGTGCCAGGCGTCGTGGGCGCCTGGATCGTGAACTGGAACCAGCCGACCTGGCCGGGACCGACGTAGCTCGTGGACTGCGATGCGACACGATTCGTGAGACCGAGCTCGGGCCGCATGACATCGAGTGGGCCGCTCGTTCCGAGGTTGGCCTGCTGTCCGGGGCTCCCGGCGTACCAGCCGCGGTACCCGCTGTTGCGGAGAGCGAGCACGAGCGTCGCGGTCTGCCCTGGCGCGAGCGTCGGGTTCGCGCTCTGGCTCGAATACGCGGAGTGGAAGCCCTGGTCGAACGATGCGACCGAGGTCAGCGCCGCCTGATCGGCGACGCCACCGAAGTCGGCGTCCCAATACCACCCGTACTGCGAGCCGCCGGCGTAGGCGCGGCCGATGCCGATCGCGCGGTACGCGGGGTTCGTCAGGACCGCGAGGTGAGCCGGGCTATTGATCCAGCCCTGCAGGACCTCGGCGGCAGTGGTGTATCCGGCGGCGAGGTCCTCGCCAGCCCAGGTCGAGAATGCCGGGTAGCCGGCGTCGGCCATGCGCTGCGTGGGCGAGCGGCCGTCGAGCGACGTGTGCTGGAAGTAGTTGTTGACCGCCATGTCGGTCGCCATCCACTTGGCGGCCATGGTCAGCGAGTCCGACACTGCCAGCCGGGAGAGGCCCCGGGCGGAACGGAAGCTGTTGACCTGCGCCAGAAGGTCGTTCTCGCCGCTGTCGAGCGTCGCCGCGCGGGCGATGAGCCCACCCCCGGCGAGCTCCGCGAACGAAATGAGCAACAGCGCGACGAGACCGATCCTGCGCACTTTGGTGTTCCCTCCCCGTACAACGGACCGACCGTGGTGTCCGCTTCCGAAGGGGTAAACAGGTGAGGAACAGGCTCTGTTATCGCGTCGTTACGCGCTGGTACCTTCATCCTAGGGGTGGCTAGCCCGGTGGTCCTAGGCCGATCGGCGAGCGGCCTGTTCCGCGAGCGCGTCCGCCAGCTTGGTGATGCGTTGATCCGCGGCATCGAGCCGTTTCGTGCAGTCCGCATAGAGCCGAAGGCCTTCTTCGTAGAGCTTCACGGCGTCGTCGAGATCGAGGCGCGGGTCCTCGAGCGTGTCCGCGATCGCCTCGAGGCGTTCGAGCGCGGCCTCGACCGGTCGCTCGGATTCAGGCTCCGCCATCGGTCACCTCCACGTGGTCGACGCGCATCCCGACGCGCCCATCGCGCATCCGGACCGTCGCCCGGTCGCCCGTACGCAGTCCGGACGCATCCGACCGGATCCGTCCATCGGCGGCCTCGACGATCGCGTATCCCCGGCCAAGCACGGCCAATGGTGACAGCGCCTCGAGGCGCCGCCGCGCGCTGACCGTCCGCTGGCGACGCAACGGCACCGCCCGGGCGATGGCCCGGTCGATCGAACGCCGGGTGTCGTCCAGCTGCAGCCGGAGCTCCGCGACGCGCGCGGCCGGCGCCCGGCGATCCAGCAGCCGCAGCCCGTTCGTCGCGCGCCGGCGGCGCTCGCCAGCGATCTCCCGGATGCGAGCGTCCATGCGGCGCCTGACGCGCGCGATCGCCGCAGCGTCGGCGCCGGCGTCGGGCACGGTGAGCTCCGCCGCGGCCGACGGGGTCGGCGCCCGGACATCGGCCACCAGGTCGACGAGCGTGACGTCCGACTCGTGGCCGACGCCCGTGCACACCGGCGGGCTCACGCGCGACACAGCGCGCACGAGGGCCTCGTCATTGAACGGGGACAGATCCTCGCTCGCTCCGCCGCCGCGCGCAAGGATGATCGCGTCGACGTCTCGAAGCTGGGCCAGGCCATCGAACGCCGCGATCATCGACTCGACCGCGCCCGCCCCTTGGACCTGCGCGGCCGCGAAGATCAGCTCGACGCTCGGGTCACGCCGGAGGCACACCGTCTGGACGTCGTGCCAGGCTGCGCCTGTCGGGCTCGTGATCACGGCGACCCGACGCGGCCGGGGGGGCAGCGCGCTCTTGCGCGCCTGATCGAACAGCCCCTCGGCCAAAAGACGCTTGCGGAGCGCCTCGAGGCGAAGGAACGCGTCGCCGGCGCCGGCCGGACGCACATCGTCGCACCGCAGACTGAACGACCCGGCCTTCAGGTATACGTCGACGTACCCATGGGCGATGACCCGCATGCCCGCGCGGGGGGTGAGAGGCACGTTCGCCGCCTGCGACGCGAAGAGGATGCACCTGACCTGGCCGGCGCTGTCCTTCAGCGTGAAATGGACGTGTCCGGCCGATGACACCGTCGCTTCCGAGATCTCGCCCTCGACCCACAGATCCTTCAGATCCTCCGCCCCGAGCAGGCGCTCCGCGATGCGAACGGTGAGCTGCCCGACACGGATGACGTGCTTTGGCGCCCCGGCTACGACGCCCGTTCGATGTACTCCCCGGTGCGCGTGTCGACCTTGATCTTGTCCCCTTGGTTCACGAACAGCGGCACGTTCACCTTGAGGCCGGATTCGAGCGTCGCGGGCTTGTTCGCGCCGGTCGCGGTGTCGCCCTTGAGCCCGAACTCGACGCTCGTCACGGTCATGACGACGGACGGCGGCATGTCGACGCCGATGGGCTCGCTCTCGTACTCGTTCAGCGTCACCACCATGCCGTCCGTGACGTAGTTGACCGCATCGCCGAGCTGATCGGCATCGAGCGCCACCTGATCGAAGGTCTTCGTGTCCATGAAGTGGTAGAGGTCCCCGTCGTGGTACATGTACTGCACGTCACGGTGATCGAGCCGCGCGCGGGCGAACCGATCACCGGCCTGGAACGTCTTCTCGATGAGGTCCCCGCGGCGCACGTTCCGCAGCTTCATGCGGACCTGCGCGCTGCCTCGCCCCATCTTGATGTGCTGGAACTCGACGATCTGATACAGGGTGCCGTCGAGCTCGATCGTCATGCCGCGCTTGATCTCGCCGGTCGATACCATCAAACCGCTGCGCGGGTGGGTTCACTCCTTAGCTGCGCCGTTGGCGCGCTGTCGAAGCGTTCTCAAGAAGCCAATTCAGGGCCTCTTCGTATCCCGCGACTCCCTTTCCTATTACTTGATGCGCCGTGACGTCCTTGAGATACGTATGGTGCCTGAACGGTTCCCGCTTGCCGATGTCGCTGATGTGGACCTCGACGACGGGGAAGGCGCATGCGGCGATGGCGTCGCGGAGCACGATCGAGGTGTGGGCCAGGCCGCCGGGATTGATGATGGCACCGTCAGCGTCGGCGTGCTCCTGCACGAAGTCGATGAGGGCGCCTTCGTGATTCGACTGGAAGTCCGCGATGGTGTGCCCGACACCGGCGACGTCCCGGCAACGCTGCACGACCTCGGCGAGCGTCGTCGTGCCGTAGACCGCCGGATCGCGCGTCCCCAAGGTGTTGAGGTTCGGCCCGTTCACGAGCAGGAGCTTCATCGGCCCTCGACGATCGCTGCGGCCAGGCGCAGCGGCCGGGCCCCGATGTCCGTCACCTCGCTGAACCGGCCGATCGTCCGTGGGAGGATCCAGCGCGGTCGCCCGGCTCGCGACTTCTTGTCGGAGGCGAGGTACGACCAGGTGCGCGCCGGCAACGTCGCGCGCACCGGAAGGCCCGCGGCGCGCAGGATCCCCTCGAGCCGCTCGCGCAGCGATGTCGGTGCGAGGCCGAGCACGTCGGCGAGCGCGGCCGCGTAGACCAGCCCCACGCTCACGGCCTCGCCGTGGGTCACGCGATACCGGCTCGCAGCCTCGTAGGCGTGCCCAAGGGTGTGGCCAAAGTTCAGAAGCTCGCGAAGGCCCGCCTCCCGCTCATCCGCGCCGACGATCCCGGCCTTCACCGTCGCGGCGAGAGCGATCGCACCCAGCGTCGGACCGAGATCACCGGCGATGACGGCCGCGGCCGAGCGCTCGACCTGCGCGACGGAGTCGCGGTCCGAGAGGAACGCGGCCTTCACGATCTCCGCGAAGCCGGAGGATCGCTCCCGGCGCGGAAGCGACGACAGCACGCCCGGATCGGCGAGCACCGCGTCCGGCTGATGGAAGGCGCCCGCGAGGTTCTTCCCGCGCGCAAGGTCGATCCCGGTCTTCCCGCCGATCGATGAATCGACCATCGCGAGCAGGGTCGTAGGCACGTGCGCCACGCGGATCCCACGGAGGTAGGTCGCAGCCGCGAATCCCGCGACATCGCCGACGGTGCCGCCACCGAGCGCGATCACGCCACCGTCGCGCCCGATGCGCGCCGCCGCCAAGGCGTCCCACACCCGTGCGAGCGTGGTCACGCTCTTGGCCTGCTCGCCGCGGGGCACGCGGATGCTCACCGGGTCCATGCCCGCGGAAAGGCAGGATCGCCGGACGGCCAGCCCGAAACGCCGCGCGGTGAGCGGGTCGGCGACGATCGCGACCCGTCCCTGCCAGCCGATGTCCCGCAGGTGGGTGCCCACGTGGTCGAGGAGCCCCACGCGGACGAGGACCGGATACGGCCGCGACGCCTGGACGTCCACGCGAAGCCCGCGCGCGGAAACGAGCCATGCGGCGATGGCGAGGGCGACCTCGTGCGGCTCGACGCCGTCCACCTTGAAGGACGCGTCCACATCGGCGTACTCGTCGCGGCGCTCCTTCAACACGCGCGCCGCGTGCTGCCGTGGCCCGACGTCCAGATGCGCCCGCTTGGCCATCGTCGCGGCGATGCCGCGAGCCACCGTCGCGACCGAGCCGGTCAGGCCGACACGCAGGCCAAGCTCCGCCATCCGGCGCCGGTTGAGCTCCAGCAGGACCGCGCCGCCGCCGGTGGACACGACGATGAGCGCGGGCGTCGGGCGCAATGCCCCCAGCACCTCGGATTCGATCGCCCGAAAGCGGGGCATGCCGTCCTCGATGATGACGCGGGTACAGGGCTTCCCGGCGATGCGCTCGATCTGCTCATCGAGATCGATGGTCCGCCCGCCGAGCGCCTCCGCGAGGAACGGTGCGACCGTCGACTTGCCCACGCCCGGCGGACCGATCAGGAAGAGATGCATCAGCGGTCGGCGATCGGCTTGAGCCGCGTGCGGTAGCTCGCCACCGCGTCCGTGATGTCATCCATCCGGTCTTCGCCGAACTTCGCGCACAACGCGTCCGCGAGGACCAGAGCAAGCATCGCCTCGGCGACGACGCCGGCGGCGGGGATGATGCACACGTCGCTGCGCTCGACGTGCGCCGGCGCGGGCTCGCCGGTCCGGAGGTCGATCGACGGCAACGGCTGCATCAGCGTGGAGATCGGCTTGAACGCCACCCGCACGACGACGTCCTCGCCGTTGGTGACGCCGCCCTCGAGCCCACCCGCGCGGTTGCGGGGCCGGCCGAAGCCGGTGCCGCGCCGTTCGATCGGATCGTGCACGCGGCTGCCGCGCTCGCCCGCGGCGTCGAACGCATCCGCGAACTCGATGCCCTTCGCCGACGGGATGGACGCGAGCGCCTGGGCGATCCGCCCGTCGAGCCGGCGGTCCCACTGGGCGTAGCTGCCGAGCCCGGGCATCACGCTGGACGCGCGCACCGCGGTCACGCCGCCCAGCGTGTCCCCCGCCTCGCGCGCCGCCGCGATGGCCCGGACCATGCGCGCCGACGCGTCCGCATCCGCGCACCGCACCTCGCTCGCCTCGATGGCGTCCCTATCGAAGCGTGCGGTCGCGGTCACATCACCGATACGGATCGTCTCGCTCAAGATCTCGATGCCCACCGCGGCGAGCACGGCCTTCGCGACGCCACCGGCGGCCACGCGCGCCGCCGTCTCGCGCGCGCTCGCGCGCTCGATGACGTCGCGCACGTCCAGGTGACCGTACTTCAGTGCGCCGGCGAGATCGGCGTGCCCGGGCCGCAGGCGGGTGACCGCGTCTGGCCCCTCGGCCACCGGCGTCACGCTCATGACGCGCTCCCAGTTGACCGCGTCCCGGTTCTCGATCCAGAGCGCGATCGGCGCGCCCGTGGTCGTGCCGTGGCGCACACCACCGGTGACGCGGGCGTGGTCGTGTTCGATCCGCTGCCGCGCGCCGCGCCCGTACCCGAGCTGCCGTCGCCGCAGGTCGGCATCGATGGCCGCACCGTCGAGAGCGAGCCCCGCGGGCACCCCGTCGACGATGACCGTAAGCCCGGGGCCGTGCGATTCGCCCGCCGTCAGGAAGCGCACCTCAGCTCACGCTCGCGAACAGCGCCCGACGCATGACGTCGACCGGGGCCTCGCGTCCGGTCCAGATCCGAAAAGAGGAGGCGGCCTGCTGGAGCAGCATCGGCAGGCCGTCGACCACGCGGGCCCCAGCGGCGCGACCGCGGATGACCAGCGGGGTGGGCACGGCCGTCGGGGTGAGATCCACGACGACGAGGCCGGGCCGGAGGGTGGCTCCCGCGAGCGGATCCTCGCCATGGAGCCCGACCGAAGTCGCGTTGACGACCACGTCGACGTCATCCAGCCGCGTGCGCGCGCCCCAGTCGATGACCGTGGCCCCCTGGTCGACAGGGTGCGGGATGGCGCGGGCCAGCGCCTGCGCGCGCTCCATCGTCCGATTCGCGATCGTCACGCGCGCGCCGCGAACGAACAGCGCGACCAGGATCGCGCGCGCGGCTCCGCCGGCGCCGAGGAGCAGCACGCGGGCGCGCTCGAGGTCGATGTCGCGCGTCGCGTACGCGAATCCGATGGCGTCGGTGTTCGACGCGAGGACCCGCTTGCCGTCGGCGGTGCGGGAGAGCGTGTTCGCGGCACCGATCTCCGCTGTCGGTCCGTCCCAGGTCTCGACGAGCGTCATGACGGTCTCCTTGTGCGGCAGGGTCACGTTGGCGCCGAGGACCTCACCGGACCGGATCCGCTGCACGATCGCCGGCAATGCGTCCGCGGCGACGTCGAGCGCCTCGTAGGTATGCGGGAGGCCGAGCGAGCGGAACGCCGCGTTGTGCATGGCCGGCGACAGCGAGTGCCCGACCGGATGGCCGAGCAGGTACACGACGCTCATTTGTTGCCGTACTTGACCCGGTTCGCCTCTTGTTCCTCGATGGTCTTCGCGAACGCGTGGTCCCCCGTGCCGTCGCTCTTTGCGACGAAGAAGAGGAAGTCGGTCTTCTCCGGCTTCGCCGCGGCCTGCAGCGCCGCGAGGCCCGGGTTGCAGATCGGCGTGGGCGGCAGGCCCGGGTTCAGGTACGTGTTGTAGGGCGACACGAGCTTCAGGTCGTCGAGCGACAGCTCGCCCCAGTCGCCTTTCGCGTACTGGATCGTCGGGTCGGCATCCAGCTTCATCGAGATATCGAGCCGGTGCTGGTAGAGGCCCGCGATGAGCGGGCTCTCCTTCCGGTCGCGCGCCTCGCGCTCCACGATCGATGCGAGCTTGACCATGTCGTAGATCGTGGTCCCGCGCGTCACCGCGGCGGTTCGGAGGGCCGGGCCGGCCTTCGTCTCGAACGTGTCGAGGAGCACGCCGATGACCTGGTCGACCTTCGCGTCGGGACGCAGGAAGTACGTGTCCGGGAACAGGAACCCTTCAAGCGGGGTCTTGGGATCGAGGCCGCTGAGGACGAAGTTGTTGCGCGTGCCCACGACGGCGGCGGCGAGGAAGTCCTTCGCACTGATCGCCGGGAACGCCTTGTTGACCGCCGTCGCGACCTCGGTGAGACGCCAGCCCTCGATGATGCGCAGGGCGACTTGATCCCCCGGAGCCTTCTGGAACAGCGTCGCCAGATCGCGCGGGCTGAGGGACGCCGAGACCTTGTACGTCCCGGTCTGCAGGGAATTCTCGGTGCCGCTTTCGTAGAGGACGTACTTGAACGCGAGCGCCGACTTGATCAACCCTGCCTTCAGGAGATCGGCGGCGATGAGCGACACGGTAGCCCCCTTCGGCACCGTGAATTCGACGGTCTTCCCGTTGGGGTCGGCCGGCGCATCGAGCAGCGGCGTGACCGAGGACGCGATCACGGCCCGCACCGCGGATTGGCGAAGGAGCGTGTCATGGTCGTCGGCGGCCTGGACGATCGCGTCCGTTGCGAGCGGCCGCGCGACGAGGAAGATGCCGATGGCGGCGAGGACCACCACAAGCGCGAACAGTGCCGGTCCGATGCTCGAACGCTTGCGGGGCGCGCGGACCGGCCGGCGCGGTGGCGCACGCACCGGACCGCGGTAGACCGGCGGCGCGTCCTTCATGACCGCGCTTTCCGGGCCGCGAGGAAATCCTCGAGGATCACGCGAGCGGCACCGGCGTCCGGATCGTCCGCCCCGCGGCGGACGGCCTCGACCGTCGTGTTGCGCTCGTCGTACAGCTCGAGCGGGAAGCCCGCGGGGGCAAGCGCATCGGCGAATCGCCGCACCCGCGCGGCCTGATCCCCTTCGTCACCCTGGAGGGTCAGCGGTAGTCCGATCACGAAAACGGCGACCTCCTCGCTGCGAGCGATCGATGCGATCCGTTCGATGTCCGCGGCGAGGCGTCGCGATCGGCGGAGCGTGGGCAGTGCGCGCGTGAGGCCGAACGCGTCATCCCCGACCGCGAGACCGATCCGGCGGTCGCCAACGTCGAGCGCAAGATAACGCACGTCAGTTCACCGCGATCCGCGCGTCGAGCAGCGGCATCCGTGGCCACCAGCTCGGCGAGATCCGCAGCTCGGTCACCTTCAGGCCCTGCGCCGCCAGCAGCTCGCGGGCCTCCGCGGGGGTGCGGCCGGCCAGGGCGCCCCGGACGCGGGCAGGATCGACCAGCGGCGACTGCGTGCCCGAGGCCGCGACCTTCCAGGTGACGCCGTTGTCGGCCACCGTGGCGACGGCGCCGAATTGCGCGGTGCGGTCATCGAGCGCGTATCCCGGCGAGGCCATCGTCCGATACCGCTCGGCGGCAGCCTTCGTCGGTTGATCGGCCGCGACCGCGAATCCCTGCACGGCACCGGTCACCGGAACCTCGAACGTCGCGACCTCGTTGCCGACCACATCGCTGAGGCTGCCCTGCGACGTGAGCGACGGAGTGCCGACCCAGATGACACCACTACCGCTGAGCTGCGAGGACCACTTGGTCTTCTGCTCGTTCGCCGCGTCGGCCAGGGCCTTGTCGACGTTCGCCTTGACCGTCGCGGCGGTGTAGTCCTCGGCCTTCACGATCGGGATCTTCTTCGTGGCGCCCCCGGACGTCGCCGCAGGATTTGTGACGCGATACCGATCGGAATTGCTCACGACGATCCGAGTCGCCACCACATTGCCAGTCGGACCGCCAACCACTGCTTCGATGGGAATGTCGACCTCGCCGAAGATGGTCGCGAGGAAGATGATGCTGCGTGGCAAAGTCTTGGTCTCCGTCGTCGCGAACTGGATGCGATCGCTCGTCTGAATGACGGTCCCCTTCGGGATCGAGATGTCGTCGGTCCGAAGGTTCGTGAAGTGCGCCGAGCCAGCCGCCTTCAATTCTTCTGTCCGCGATCCCGTGGCGGTGCCCGTGACCTTCGTGGTGATCGTGGCCGCGAGGGGTTGGGCCGGTACGTCTCCGCCCGGTCCCGCGCGCACGCTGAACGTGGCCGCCGGCATCGCGATAGGCGCCACCGAGACCGTCACGGCCGCCGAGGGCAGCGCGACCATCACGAGAACGGCGACCGCCCCGAGCACGCTCACCGCGATGCCGATGGCGCGTCCCGGCGAACCGAGCGACGGCGCGGCCCGCCGCGCGGCGATCGCCGCTGGCGCGCGTCGTGGCGCACCGAGCTTCTCGGTCGGATCGAGCTCCTCACGCTCGAGGGCGCCGAGCGACGAGTAGGCGGGCACATGGACGGACGCGGCAATGGACCGCGCACGAGGATCGCTCGACACGACCGCGACCCGGCGTTCCCCGGCCATGGACCGCGCGACCTCGAGGAACACGGCGTTCCGGGCGAACGGCGCGCCCGCGGGGACGACGAACACGATGGGCGCGTCCATCGGAGCGGCCGCGAGGCGGTCGGCGGCGTCCAGGATCGTGGCGCGTGCGTCGAGATCGATGACCGTGCGCGTCATACGTATGCGTCCGCGCCGAGCGCAGCCGCGCCGGCCGCGACGAGGTCGTCCGCGGAGAGCGTCGCGTCCGCGACGACGCGTGGCACGAGGCTGATGCGGAGCGGGAGCACCTCCACGGAGCTGCCGCGTTCCGCGCTCGCGGCCGCGGCAAGGGCCGCCGGCAACGGGCTGAGCTCCGCCGGGAGACCGGCCGCGTACCAGCGCCCCGGCTGCTCGAGCCCGAGCGACCGCACGGTCGCGACGACGCACTGCGCCCACACGGCCGCATCGCCGGCGGCGTCGCGCGCGATCAACCCGTCACGGCCGATCGCGAACACGCGCGTTCCGGTCACGCGGCCGTCGCGGACCACCGCGACGATCGTCTGGTCCGCGCCGACCCGTACCAGGCCGGCTTCCGCGATGCCCGATTCGGCCACGAGCCGGCCGAGGGCATACGCACCCGATGTCGCGGTCCCCCGACGCTTCGCGGACTCGAGGGTCGCGGTCGCTCCGCCGGCCTGCACGAGCGGGGCGAGCGCCACATCCGTTCGCACCTCGAGGCGCTGACCGCGGTCGCCGACAGGCGATCCGAGTCGCCGGCCATCGAGGACGAACCCTCCGACGTCATCACGCAGCTCGGCCGTCGCGATGCCGCGCAGCGCGGGATCGTCGCCCGCGAGGTCGCGAGCCACGCGAGCGGCGGCTTCACGGGCGAACCGCGTGGCCTTCACGGCTTCGCCGGGCGACACTGCCGCGCGCTGGTCCTCCCGCTCGAACGTCGTGCTGTCGTGATACGTGCGGATGTCGTCGCCGTCGATCGCGACCACGACCTTCTCGGCGTGGACGGTCCGCTCGGCGGCGGCGAATGCAGCCACGAGCGCTACGCCGACGGCGCGCCGGTCCGCGATGTAGCCGCCGCTCATCGCGTTCGCGGGCAATGGCGCATGGCCGACACCGGTGACCCGGAACCGTCCGGATTCACGATGCCCCACGACGACGCGCACGGCTGCCGAGGCGAGCTCGACCCCGGCCACGCCGGGACTAGCCACGACCTCCGAGCTTTTCGCGAACTGTGCGATCGCCTGCGTCGAGCGCCTCGCGGAGACGGGCGGGGTCCTTGCCGCCGCCCGTCGCGCTGTTCGCGGGTCCACCGCCGCTGCCACCGATGATCGCCGCGAGCTCCTTGACGAGATCTCCGGCGTGGACGCGCTGGACGAGATCCTTGCTCACCGCCACGGCGAGCCCGGGCCGGCCCGCGTGCGTCGAGCCCAGCACGGCCACGCCCGAGCCGAGCCCGTCGCGCACGCGATCCGCGAGCCCGCGCAGCACCTGCTGGTCGTAGTCCCCCACGTCCAGCACCAGCACCTTCGACCCGTTCACGGATCCCGCCTTCGCGATCAGCGCCGTCGCCGTCTGATCGACGCCGCTCTTCTGTAGGGAGGCGAGCTGCTTCTCCAGACGCTCGCGCGACTCGGTCATCTGCGCGACCGCTTCGGGGAGTCGTGCCGGCGGCACCTTCAGCGCACCGGCGGCGCGGTCGACCCGATCGCGCATGTCGTGGACCTCACGGAGCGCGCCCTCACCCGTGACGGCCTCGATCCGGCGCACGCCCGCGCCGATCGACTCTTCCTTCGTGATGAGGAACAGTCCGATGTCGCCGGTGCAGTGACAGTGCGTCCCGCCGCAGAGCTCTCGCGACGTCGGCCCGGCGTCGACGACGCGGACCTCATCGCCGTACTTCTCGTCGAAGAGGTGGGTCGCGCCGGACGCGAGGGCATCCTGGAGCGGCATCGACTCCGCATGCACGCTCGCGTTGGTGAGGATCGCGCCGTTCACCTCGTCCTCCACCCGCCGCAGCTCAGCGGCCGTCAGCGAACGGCCGAACGTGAAGTCGAACCGCAGGTTGGGCGCATGCACGAGCGAGCCGGCCTGGTGCACGTCTTCGCCGAACAGCCGCCGCAATGTCGCGTGCAGCAGGTGGGTCGCGGTGTGGTTGCGCATGGTGTGGCGACGAGCCTCTTCGTCCACCGACGCGCGGGCAAGAGCGCCGGGGCGCAACACGCCGTCGACGACCTTGGCGCTCATCACGATCACGGCCGCGGCGGCGGTCTGGGTATCGGCCACGAGCGCGCGACCCTCGGACGTGGTGATGTCACCGCGGTCGCCGACCTGGCCGCCTCCCTCCGGATAGAACGGAGTGCGGTCGAGGACGATCTCCACGTCCTGGCCCTCTCGGACCTCGTCGACGCGCTGGCCACCGATGACGAGCGCCCGGATGACGCCGTCCGAGGCGAGCTCGGTGTATCCCGTGAACGTGCTCGCGAGGCCTTCCTTCTCGTGGAGGTCCGCGTAGAGCTGGCCGAACCGCATCGCGTCCTGCGAGAACTTCGCCGCCGCGCGGCCCCGCTGGCGCTGCGCGTCCAGCAGCCGCTTGAACCCCGACTCGTCCACCCCGATCCCCGCGGCCGTCACGAGCTCCCGCGTCATCTCCATCGGGAAGCCGAAGGTGTCGTAGAGCCGGAAGGCGGTGTCACCGTCGATCTCCAGGTGGCCGGATGCCTTCGCCGTCGCGATGGCGGTCGCGAGCTGCTCCATACCGCTCGAGAGGGTGCGTTCGAACTTCTCCTCTTCCGCGCCGATCGTCTCAGCGATCCGCTCGCGGGCGGACGTCAGCTCGTGGTAGTGCTTCTGCATCGACTTCACGACTTCGCCCGCGACCTGGGTGATCGCTCCGGTCTTGAGATCGAGCCTGCGGGCGTGGAGTGCCGCGCGACGGATGAGCCGCCGAAGGACGTAGCCCCGCCCCTCGTTCGATGGCGCGATGCCGTCCGCGATCAGGAACGCGGCCGACCGCGCGTGCTCCGCGACGACGCGCATCGAAATGTCCCGAGCCGCATCATCCCCGTACTTCGACCCGCTGAGCGTCTCGATCCGCTTCATCAGGGGAAGGAACAGATCGGTCTTGAACGTATCGGTCACGCCCTGGAGGACCTGCGAGGTCCGCTCCAGGCCGGCGCCGGTGTCGATGTTCCGCTTGGCCAGCGGCGTCAAACTGCCGTCCTCTTTGCGGTCGTACTGCTGGAACACGAAGTTCCAGATCTCGAGGTAGCGGCCGCAGTTCTCGCCGGGGTCGCACTGGTGGGGCGGGGCGTTCGGCTGCGGGCCGCGATCGACGAACACCTCGCTGCATGGACCGCAGAGACCCGTCGGTCCCGGCGACCAGAAATTCGTGTCGTCGCCCTTCGCGAGATTGCCGAGCCGGAAGACCTTCTCGGGCGGCAGGAGGGCCAGCTCCTTCGTCCAGATATCGAAGGCCTCGTCGTCGTCGAAGTAGATCGTCGCGACCAGCGAGCTGGGGTCGATCTCGAATTGCGTCGTGAGGAGCTCCCAGCCCCAGGCGATCGCTTCCTTCTTCCAGTAGTCGCCGATCGCGAAGTTGCCGAGCATCTCGAAGAACGTGTTGTGGTAGGTGTCGAAGCCGACGACCTCGAGGTCGGTGGTCCGGAAGCACTTCTGGACGGTCACCAGTCGCTTCGCGGGGGGCTGCTTCTTGCCGAGGAAGTACGGGACGATGGGCTGCATGCCCGCGCTGGTGAACAGGACGCTCGGATCGTCCTTCAGGACGAGCGGCGCGCTGGGCAGCCGGTGATGCCCCTTCTCTTCGAAGAACTTGATGAACCGCTCACGGATCGTCTGGCTGTCTACCGGCGTTCATCCCTTCACGTAACGAAAAACGCGGGTCACGGTCGGTCGACCGGCTCCCGCGTTCCCCGTTGAAAAGGATAAGGGACTTCTAGAGCTTGGAGCCCGTCCCTCCGGCCATGCCGGACGTACCCGACGTGCCGCCGGAACGGGTGCTGCCCGCCCCGGTCGTGCGCGCGGTGCCTGCGGTGTCCCATTCCTTCTTGGCGCCCTCGATGATCTCGCGGCCCTTCACCGACACGTCGTCGGCGATCTTCTGGGCGATGCGCTGGAGATCGTCAGCGCGACCCTTGAGCTCGTCAGCGCGGGACTGCAGCTCGTCGCGCGTGTTGCCGCCGGGCTTGGGTGCGTAGAGCAGCGCGCCCACCGCACCGAGCAAAAGACCGAATACGAAACCCATGTCATTACTCCTTGAGTCCTTCTAGTACCGCCACGGTCAGCGACGCAAGAGCCGCGCCAACACAGCTCGACAGTACCTGCGCCTCCCCCAGCGTGCCGGTCTTCCAACCGGTCAGCTCCCCGATCGTCTGCGCGGCGAGCACCGCGGCGGCGGAGAGGACCCAGGCCGGAAGCATGCCCTTGGGCCGCCCGGCAGCCGCTCGGATGGCCGCCGGGACGCCGACCGCCACGAGAGCCAGCGGGACGAGCGCCGGCGGCACGCCTAGTCCGCTGCCGCTGTCGCGCCCTGGCTCGCGCGGTCGCGGACCCCATGGCGGCCGATGCGAGCGGGGAACGCGAAGAGGGTCACGGCGCCGGAGGCCCGCGCGAGGCCCGGCTCGAGCTCACCGAGGGGCATGCGCGCCAGTGCGGCGAACGCGAAGAGCGGCAGGAGGAAGAAGTACGAGAACAAGCTGCGGTAGGCGAAGAACAACGGCAGCGTCGCGAGGACCACCCCGAGCTCTGGGCTGGAGCGGCGTGTCCGCCACGCGACGCCCAGGCAGACCGCGTAAGCCAGGATCTCCATGGCGGTGTACGCGAGCGGCGGCCACAGCGGAAGGATGCCGTTCACGACGAGGAAGATGATGCCGGCGCCGCGCGGGAACATCGGATCGGCCACCGGCGCGGTCACGCCCGCGATCCAGGCCGCCGGATCCGCGACGAGGAACGGCAGATCCACGACCGCGAACACGGCTGCGGCCAGGGCGCCTTTCCGAATGGCGACCCTCCATCCCTGCTGCGATGCGACTGCGAGCAGATAGAAGGGCGCGAAGAACCACGCCAGCTGCTTGGTCGCGCAGGCGATCCCGAAGAGGAACCCGCTCCACCGCCGCTCGCGCCACAGCCAGGCCGCGACCAGGGGCAGCGCGTACAGGAGATCCGCGCTCCCGGTGACCGTGAACGCCGCGAGGCTCGCGGCTCCGAGCAGTCCGGTCAACAGGAACGGGCGGAGGCCCGGCGGCGCGCGCAGCGCGACCAGGCCCATCGCTCCGATGAGGCAGCCGAGGTACACGATGTTCGTGTCCCAGCCGAGGGCCACCCACGGTGCGATGAGGACGAACGAGAGCGCGGGGTACGACGGCTTCGATTCGAACTCGACCTGGCCGGGTCCCTCATGGCTCTGGATCGCCCATACCGTGTCGAGCTCACCATCGGTCGGATAGAAGCCGTCGCGCGCGAACAGTCCCCGTCGCAGCGGCGTGGTGCGATCCGCGCCGATCCCCAGGCGCGCGAAGCACGTGTACACGTCGAGCTCGGCGTAGGGATCGCGTCCCTCGAGGAACAGCTGCGCGGCGCATTCGTTCAGCGCGATCGCGTCGTTGTGGTACGGCGTCCAGTCGCCGGAGTGCTGCTGGGGCGCCGCGAACAGCCAGGACGCGCCGACAAGGGCCATGGCGCACACGACGAGCCACGCCGCGCGGTGCGGCTTGACGTAGCGGCGGATCGGCGGACTCGTCGCGTCGCCCCGGCCATCACCGCGGAGGGCCAGGACGAGCATCGCGATGCTACCGGCGATGGCAACGACGACGAGGATCGCCCCGATCGGACTGGGACTCTCGATGACCATGGAGTTCACGAGGCCGGCGTAGTACAGGGCAGCACCGGCGAGCGTGATCGCGACGAGCCGGAGGAGCGCGCGCATCGGCCTACGCCGCGATCGGGCGGTCCACCACTCCGCCGCCGATGACCTCGTCACCGCGGTAGAGCACGGCAGCCTGGCCCGGCGCGACGAGCGCCGGATCGGTCAGGTGCAGCACGGCGGCGCCCGCATCCGTTGACATACGGACCTCGGACGCAAGCGGCGTGCCCCGGTACCGAAGGACCGCATCTGCGGAGAAGGTCAGCCCGGGCGGGCGTCCGGCCGTGAATCGCACGTCGCGGAGCGCGTAGGAGCGCGTCGCGATCTCGTCCCGGCGGCCGACGATGGCGGCGTCCCGGTCGGTCTCGAGCCGCAGCACGTACAGGCGCTCCCCGGTCGCGACCCCGACGCCGGACCGCTGCCCCACGGTCAGCCCGCCGAGGCCCGCGTGGGCTCCGATGACCGTCCCGTCGATGCGCTCGATCGGTCCGCCTGCGAACGCCTGCGGCGCGCGGTCGCGCACGAAGTCGCGATAGTCACCACCGATGAAGCAGATATCCATGCTCTCGGCCTTGGCCGCGTTCGGCAGCCCGTAGCGGGCCGCGAGGGCGCGCGTCTCGGCCTTGTCCTGTAGCTCGCCGATGGGCAGCTCGAGAGCCGCGAGCTCCGCCTGGCCGAGCATGTAGAGCGCGTACGACTGGTCCTTCTGTGCGTCGCGCGCGCGGAGCAGCGCGTGCCGGCCCGAGGCGTCGGTCGCGACGCGCGCGTAGTGCCCGGTGGCCAGACGCGACGCGCCGAACTTGCGCTTCACGTCGCCGAGGAGCGCCTCGAATTTCACGTAGCCATTGCAGGCGACGCAGGGGTTCGGCGTCTCGCCCGACGCATAGGACCGCACGAACCGGTCGACCACCTCACGTCCGAAGATCTCCGCGTAGTCCAGCGCGTAGAACGGGATCCCGAGGTGCGCCGCCGCGCGACGGGCGTCCTCACCGGCGGCGTCGGTGCCGCAGCAGCGCGGCGCGTCGCTCGCGGCGCCCGGGGTCAGCCGCAGCCACACGCCGACGACGTCCTCGCCCCGGTCGGTTAGGAGCGCGGCCGCCAGGGCGGAGTCCACTCCCCCGCTCATCGCGACGAACACGCGATCGCTCACGACGCTGCTCCATCCCGGACCCGCGCGTCCAGCAGGGCGGCGCGCAGCGCGCCGATGGCCATGAGCGCGCACGCCTCCTTGCGCGCCGGCAGACCACCGAGCGCGTTCAAGATGTCCGCGGGCTCGAGGGCGGCGGCCTCGTCCGCGTTCACCGCACCGGCCAGCTCGGTCAGGACGGACGCGGACGCGATGGCCGCCGTGCACCCGAACGTCCGGAAGCGGATGTCCGCCACGCGACCCTCGGCGATCCGCACGGTCATCGTGGTGCGGTCACCGCACGACGGGTTCGCGTCGCTGCCGGTCCCGGTCGGATCGCCGAGCGTCCCGGCATTGCGAGGCCGCGTCAGATGATCCAGCGCGCGGTCGGAATAGTGATCGGGCTCGATCACGCCGGGACCGCGGCGCCGGATGCCGCCCGAAGCCGGGCGACGATCGGCGGCAGGGCCGCGAGCAGCGCATCGATGTCGGCGGCGGTCGTCAAGCGGCCGATGCTGAGGCGCAGCGAGCCCTGGGCGAGATCGCGATCGAGGCCGAGCGCGAGCAGGACGTGCGATGGATCGGTATTGCCGCTCGTGCAGGCGGAGCCGCTGGAGACGCTGAAGCCTTCGAGATCGAGCGACACCACCAGCGCCTCGCCCTGGGTCCCGCTGAAGCAGAACGACGCGTTGTTCGGCAGTCGCTCCGTCGGGTGCCCGGTCAGCGTCGCGTCGGGGATGCGCCTCCGGATGCCATCGATGAGCGCGTCGCGCAGAGCTGCCTGCCGGCCCGACTCGGCCGCGCGCTTCGCCGCGGCGATGCGCATGGCCGCGCCAAGGCCGACCACGCCGGCGACGTTCTCGGTCCCGGTCCGGCGTCCGTGCTCCTGCCCACCACCGGTCTGCACCGTCGCGATGCGGGTGCCCGCGCGGACGTAGAGCGCGCCGACGCCCTTGGGCCCGTAGAACTTGTGGGCATTCACGCTGAGCAGGTCGACCGACAGGCTCCGCACGTCGATCTCGAGCGCGCCGACCGTCTGCACGGCGTCGCTGTGGAAGGTGATCCCACGCGCCTGGCAGAGCGCGCCGATCCGGTCGATGGGCTGCAGCGTGCCGATCTCGTTGTTCCCGTGCATCACGGAGACGATCGCCGTACCCGCTTCGAGCGCGGCTGCGATCGTGTCGGGCGAAACGCGACCGGCCGGGTCGACCCCGACGACGGTCACGCGGGCGCGGCCATGGGCTTCGAGGTCGCGCGCCGTGTCGAGCACCGCGTGATGCTCGATGGCGGTCGTCACGATGCCGTCGGCCTCGCCCTCGCGCGCCGTCAGCACGCCGCGGAGTGCGAGATTGTCCGACTCCGTCCCACCGGACGTGAACACGATCTCAGACGGATCGGCCGAGATGGCCTGCGCGACCTCGTCACGCGCGCGGTCCACGAGGGCACGCGCCCGCCGCCCTTCGGCGTAGATGCTCGACGGGTTGCCCGGAACGTCACGAAGGACCTGGGCCATGAGCTCGGCGACCTCCGGGTCGACCGGGGTCGTGGCGGCATGGTCGAGATACACGCGTCGCATGGATGAAGTCTAGCCCGCGAACTCCTCATAGACGGCCAGCGAGATGCGCGCGAGTGCGCCATCGTCATCGATGTTGTCGCGGGCCAGCTCGCGGGCGAACAACGCGATGGCGTAGGGGCCGGTAGGCCCGTAGACGATCCCGACGTCGTTCCGCAGCCGCCGGTAGGAGCCGGTCTTGTGCGCCACGACCGTCCCCTTTGGCAGCAGGCCGGGGATGCGGGTCCCCGACTGGATCCGCTTCATGAGCTCGACGATCGCCGTGCACGCATCTGCGTCGAGGATGGCCCGCGACTCGATACGCTCGAGCAGACGGCAGATGTCGGACGGGCTTGCCCGGTCCGCTTGGTCGGGGATCATCGAGCGGCCGCCGCTGCCGGAGGACAGCCGCAACAGCCGCCTGAGCTCCTCATATCCGCCGGGCTGCGAATGATCCATGTCGACGAGCTCCATGAGCATCTCGCGGATGTCGAAGGGCACGCGGACGCTCGGGAACCCAAGGCGAGCCATCGTTTCCTCGATGCGCCGTTTCCCCACCCGGTCGAACAGCAGATCGGTGGCGGTGTTGTCGCTCACCGACATCATGAGCACCGAGAGGTCGCGAAGGGTCGGATCCAGCCCGTCGTCCAGATACTGCAGGACGCCGGAGCCCGCGACCTTGGTGTCGTCGCGATAGGTGACGCGCTCCGACAGATCGATCGCCCCGGCGATCGCGTCCTCGTACAGCGTGACGAGCAGCGGCAGCTTGATGACCGATGCGGTCGGGAAGAGCTCGTCCTCGCGAACTCCGATGTGGCGACCGGTCGGCAGGTGCGTCGCGGAGACTCCGACGATGCCACCGGTCGCGTCGGCCAGCCGCTCGATCTCGGAGCTGACCGCCTCGACGCTCAGGGCTTTGCCGGCCTGGCGATGACCCGGAGGCCGAGCTCCTCGAGGAGCTTCGGGTCGACCTCTGCCGGCGAGTCGAGCAGCGGGTCGTATCCGGTCTGCGTCTTCGGGAACGACTGCACCTCGCGCACGTTCTCGGTGCCCGCGAGCGTCATCACGAGCCTGTCGATGCCGGCGCCCACGCCACCGCTGGGCGGCGCGCCGAACTCGAGCGCATCGAGCAGCGCGCCAAAGCGCGCCGCCGCGTCGTCCTTGGAGACCCCCATTTGCGCGAACACGCGCTCCTGCACGCTGCGCTGGAAGATCCGGATGCTGCCGCCGAAGATCTCCTTGCCGTCGATCACGAAGTCGTACTGCTTGGACCGAGCCGCGGCGGGATCGGAATCCAATAGCTCGAGATCGTGATCGGTCAGCGGTGCACAAAATGGATTGTGCGCGAAGGTCCATCCGCCCTCGGGAGTCCGTTCCACGAGCGGGAAGTCGGTGACCCACACGGCATAGTGCTTCGTCGTGTCGACGAGGCCGAGCTCCGGCCCCAGGCGCTCCCGCACGACGCCAAGCGAAACGCTCGCCGTGTGGTACGTGTCGGCCACCGCGAGCAGCAGGTCGCCCTCCTTCGCATCCGAGCGGCTCCGCAGCGCTGCGAGCTCGTCGGGCGTCAGGAACTTGGCAACTGGTGAGCGGATCTCGCTTCCGGCGAACGCGAACGACGCCAGGCCCTTGGCCCCCTTGGTCTTCGCGAGCGCCTGCCAGCCGTCGATGTCCTTGCGCGTCGCATCGGCCTTTCCCGGGATCACCAGTCCGCGGACCGCGCCACCGGCGTCGATCACGGATCGGAACGCGTTGAAGCCGGTGCCCCGGAGGGCGTCTGTCAGGTCGACCAGCTCCATGCCGAACCGCATGTCGGGCCGGTCGATGCCGTAGCGGGCCATCGATTCATCGAAGGTCAGTCGCGGGACGGGTGTCCGCGCGAGCGGCTTACGCCCGAACGCGCCGAAGATGTCGGTGTACAGCGCCTCGAGCGTCGACATGACGTCCTCGCGCTCGACGAAGCTCATTTCGAGGTCGAGCTGGGTGTGCTCATACACCCGGTCGGCCCGAGGGTCCTCGTCGCGGTAGCAGTGCGCGATCTGGAAGTACTTGTCGATCCCGCCGACCATCAGGATCTGCTTGAACTGCTGGGGCGATTGCGGCAGCGCCCAGAACCTTCCCGGGTAATAGCGCGACGGCACGACGAAGTCGCGCGCGCCCGTCGGGTCCGATCGGATCATGGTCGGCGTCTCGATCTCCCAGAAGTCGCGCGCGGTGAGGTACTCGCGAATGAATGCCACCACGCGGTGGCGAAGATGCATGAGCGCCTTGGGGCCTTCACGCCGAAGGTCGATGTACCGGTACTTCCACCGAAGGTTCTCGTCGACGGTCGTCTCCTCGTTCACGTAGAACGGCGGGGTCTTCGCCTCGTTGATCACTTCGATCGTCGCGGCGCTCACCTCTATGCCGCCGGTCGGCAGCTTCGCGTTCGCCGTCTCTTTCGATCGCTCCCGGACCGTGCCGGTCACGCGGATCACCCACTCGCTGCGCACCGCGCCCAGCGCGTCGTGCGCGGGCTCTCCGGCCTTCGCCACGATCTGGGTCACGCCGTACCGGTCCCGTAGATCGATGAACGTGAGGCCGCCGAGGTCGCGCCGGCGGTTGACCCAGCCCGCGAGGGTGACGGTCCGGCCGGACAGGGCGGGCGTCAGCTCGCCGCAGGTGTGCGTGCGCAGCATGTCGTCCTCTCTCTAGTCCCGCGGATCCGCGAGGACCGGGGTCTCGCCGGCGGCACGGGGCTCGTCGATGAGCCGTGGCTTCGGCCGCTTGGGGACGTGCCGGCCGACCTCGACGACGACGGCAGCGAGCCGCGTCACACGCTGCTCTTTCCGGACGAGATCTCGCACGATGACCTTGCCACCGCGCGACTCCTCGGTGCCCCGGATCACCGCGACCTTGGCATCATGCTTCACGGCGCTCTCAAGCTGCTTGTCCAGCGATCGCTTCGAATGGTCGATGGCGACCCGGAATCCGGCCTCGCGCAGCGGCGTGGCGAGCTGCGTCCGGTCCGCGCCGTCGTTCGGATCGCCCGACAGGATGTACACGTCGGCGCTCACCGACCCGTCGATGCCCACCCCTTGCTGCTTCAGCGCGGAGTACAGCACGTCCACCCCACCGGCGACGCCGACGCCCGCGACGTCCGGACCGCCCATCGTGCGCACGAGACCGTCGTACCGGCCGCCGGCGGCAACGGCGATCTCGCCGGCCTGCGTGTATTCCGGATCGGTGAGGATGCACTCGAACACGGTGCGGGTGTAGTAATCGAGGCCGCGCACCTTCTGTTCGTCGACCTCGAAGCGGATCCCGAGGCGCTCGAGACCCTCGGTGACGGCGGCGAAGTGGGCCCGGTCCTCGTCTGAGATGAGCTCCGAGATCTTCGGCGCACTGGCGGCGATCTCGCGCGTCCGCGGTACCTTCGAATCGACGATCCGCAGCACGCTCGTCGCCAGGCGTTCCCTCGAATCGTCGTCGAGCTCCTCGCGATACTTCGTGAAGTACGCGGTCAGCGCGTTCTTCACGTTCTCGCGCGACTCCGTGCCGCCGATCGTGTTGACCTTCAGCACGTAGTCGGTGAGGCCGACGTCGGCAAAGAGCCCGACCGTGAACTCGATGATCTCCACATCGGCCGACGCTTCGGGGGCGCCGAAGCACTCGAGGCCCCACTGCCAGAACTGGCGGTAGCGCAGCTTCTGGGGGCGCTGGCCGCGGAACATCGGGTCCCAGTACGAGAACCGCACCGGCTGCGGCGCGCGATGCAGGCCATGCTCGAGGTACGCCCGCGCGACCGGGGCGGTCCCCTCGGGTCGCAGGCCGAGCCCGCCCTGCCCGTGCAGCGAGACGTCGTACATCTCTTTGCCCGCGGTATCGCTCGACTGCCCGGACGTGCGCAGGAAAACGTCGCGATCTTCGACGACCGGGGTGACGATCCGCGGGTAGCCGTACCGCAGTGCGCGAGCCATCACGACGGCGGACAGCCGGTCGAAGCCGGCCGCCTCCTCGGGGAGCAGATCCCGCATCCCGCGGGGCGCTTGGTACGTGGGCATCGGGGCATCAAGTATGGTCGAAACACACAGCACATCGGAGGTGCCCCACGAGCGATCAGCAGAGCGCGACCGTCGAGCTCGAGCGCGGCGGAAGCTTCACCATCGCCCTGCGGCCGGACAAGGCCGCGAAGACCGTCGCCAATTTCGTCAGCAAGGCGAAGTCCGGCTTCTACGACGGCAAGACCTTCCATCGCGTCGAGGACTGGGTCGTCCAGGGCGGAGACCCGGACGGCACCGGACGCGGCGGCGGGAAGATGCCGAGCGAGCTGAACGAGCTGCCGTTCGCCAAAGGGGCGGCCGGCATCGCCCGCGGGCCTGACGTCAAGGTGAACAACGATTCACAGTTCTTTGTGTGTAAGGCCGACGCGTCGTGGCTCAACGACCAGTACACGAACTTCGGCCAGGTCACGACCGGGCAGGACGTGGTCAACGGGATCCGGGTCGGCGACAAGATCAAGAAGGTCACGATCGCGTGAGGCTCGCCGCCGCGTTCGCGGCCCTCGTCGTGATCGCGACCGCCTGCGGGGGCGCGGCGGCCCCACCGACCGCGACACCGCGAACGAGCCCACCGGTCACGCGAACGGCGACGGCGACGCCGCTCTGTCCAGGCGCCCCGAACCAGGCGTCGACGAAGGCGACGATCACGCTCGAGAAGGGCGGGTCGATCGTCATCCAGCTCCGGCCGGACAAGGCACCGAAGACCGTCTCGAACTTCGCGATCCGCGCGAACACAGGCCGATACGACGGGCTGACGTTCCATCGGGTCGAGCCGAACTTCGTTATCCAGGGTGGCGATCCCGCCGGGAACGGGACGGGCGGCGGCACCCAGTGCACCGAGCTGAACGATCTGCCCTTCGTGAAGGGCGCGGTCGGTATCGCGCGCGGACCGGACATCCAGATCAGCAATGAGTTCCAGTTCTACATCTGCATCGGGGAGTGCCGGTTCCTCGACGGCAAGTACACGAACTTCGGCACGGTCACGAGCGGACAGGACGTCGCGGACAACGTGAAGATCGGCGACAAGATCAAGACGATCAGGGTCGAATGACCCCTCGCGGCTCCGTCGGTCTGGTCGTCGCGTTCACGGCGTACTGGCTGGTCGCGCTGCCGCTCGACAGCATGAGCAGCCCCGACCAGCAGCTGCTGCTCTCGCTCTCGGCGTGGGTGTTCCTCGCGATCGCCCTTGCGGTCCAATCACCCGCGGTTCGGCTCCAGGTGATCACGCTGGTGTGCGTCGCGACCGTCCTCGAGATCATCGGCTCGATCGTGTGGGGTGCGTATCGCTACCGGCTCGGCAATCTGCCGCTCTTCGTTCCGGCAGGGCATGGCCTGTTCTACCTGGCCGCGCTGCGCGCAGCGTCGTTGCCCCTTCTGCGGCGCAACGCACGACGGATCGTGATCGGCGTCAGCGCGGCCGCGACCGTGTACATGGTCTGGGGCCTCATTCGGCCTCCGCTCCCCGATCTGCTCGGCTTCGTCACCTGGGCGGTGTTCATCCGGTTCATCGTCCGAGGCCGCCATCCGCTCCTCTACGCGGTGAGCTTCGTGCTCACGATGGCGCTCGAGCTCTACGGCACCGGCTGGGGCATCTGGCGCTGGTCGCCGGTGCTGCCGGGGCTGCTCCTTCCGGCGGGAAATCCACCGACGGGGATCGGAGCCGGCTACGCCGCGATGGATGGCCTCACCCGACGCATCGTGGGACGGCTGACGCGGACCTCGGGCGCGACAGCCGCGAGCGCGGAAGGCGTCGCCTGAGCGCCCGCGGCGAGATGCTTGCCGAATGGGTCGACGACCTGCGTGGAGCGCTCGAGCGCCGGCTCGCCCGGATCCCGGAGGCGGCGCTGCACCGGCGTCCCGCCCGAGAGATGAACTCGATCGGCGACACCGTGTGGCACGTGGCGCGGTGGCTGGACCTCGTCACGATGTGGCTGGACAACAGCGCGCCAGAGCGGCAGCACTGGATCGCGGATGGCTGGGCCGAGCGCACCGGCTACGACCCGCGCGGGACCGGGACCGACGGGTTGGGCACGATCAGCGGGTATTCATTCGCAGAGGTGGAGGCGCTCCCGAAGCTGCGCACCGACCAGCTGCTCGGGTATCTCGGCGCGGTGTGCGACGACCTCGTTCCGCGGCTGCGCGCGGCGGATGACGCGACCGCGCACCGCTACACGGGCGTCGTGCAGGGCACCTTTGGTCACCTTGGCGAGATCGCCGCGCTCGCGACGCTGTTCGGCCGCGAGCTCGCGCGCTAGGGCCGCTTCGTCCCGAGCGTGCGCCACAGCAGCACCGCCGCGAGCACGACCATCCCGCTTCCGATGGCGACCCACTCCGGCCGGTCATTCATCGCGCTCCGCACACCGCGGGTCAGGCCCAGGCCCTGTGCGGTGAAGATCAGTCCGGCGAGCGCGAGGACGATCTCGCCCGCGATCGCAGCCCGGCTCAGCTCTGCACGCCGCCTTTCGTCATCGGAAGCGGATCGAGCACGCGCTTGAGGTCGGCCTCCGGCAGGACCTTCTCCTCCAGTGCGACGTCGATGAGCGGCCTCCGCTCGGCCAGCGCACGCTTCACGAGCGCCGCGGCCTTCGCGTAGCCGATGTGCGGCGCGAGCGCCGTCACGATGAGGGACGGGCTCGAGTCGACGTGCTCCTTGGTCCGGGCTTCATCGACCGTCATGCCCGCCACGGCCTTCGTACGGAACACCCGCGTCGCGTTCGCGAGGATGGTCGCCGAGAAGCACAGGGCGAAGTTCATGCCCGGCATCATCACGTTGAGCTCGAGCTGTCCGGCCTGGGCGCCGAGCATCACCGCCGTGTCATTCCCGATGACCTGAAAGCAGACCTGATTCACCATCTCGGCGATCGACGGGTTCACCTTGCCGGGCAGGATCGATGAGCCGGGCTGGACCGCCGGCAGGATGAGCTCGCCGAAGCCGGTCCGCGGACCGGAGACCATGAGCCGAATGTCGTTCGCGATGCTCGACAGCTCGACCGCTGCGGTCCGCATGGCGCTCGAGACGTCGAGGAACGGCGACGACGACTGCATCGCCGCGAAGAGGTCGGCCGCCGGGATGATCGGATCCCCGGTCCACGCGGCGAGGTGACCACACACGCGCGCCCGATATTCGGGATCGGCGTTCAGGCCCGTACCCGCCGCGGTGCCGCCGATGCCGAGATCGCACAGTCCGCCGCGGGCCGCGTCCACCCCGGCCGCGGCGCGGCGCAGCCGGTCGGCCCAGCCAGCGAATTCCTGACCGAAGGTGATGGGTACCGCGTCCTGCAGGTGCGTGCGACCGGGCTTCACGACGCCGGCGTACTCGGTGGCCTTTGCGCTGAAGGCGCCGGCCAGCGCGACAAGCTCGGCCGAGAGGATCGTGCCGAGCTCGAGGAGCGCGATGCGGATGGCGGTCGGGGTGACGTCGTTGGTCGATTGGGCCATGTTCACGTGATCGTTGGGGTTCACCTTCGCGTATCCGCCGCGTTCCCCTGCCCCGAGGAGCTCGTTGGCCCGGTTCGCGATGACCTCGTTGGCGTT